>NZ_JARIXR010000005.1:0-303637 GCF_029269205.1 Pseudomonas sp. 1912-s
TCGTTTGTTTATTGCTGCCGGGCTGCCGGGCAAAGGCAACGAACTCTTTTTTCAGGCTCATGGCGTCTCTCGTATTCCAGGGCATGATGGTTTTCCGGCGAAGTTAGCTCGCCGAAAAGTGTCCACCATGTCCCCGCACACCCGTCAACCATGTGTCCGGTCCGTACAAAAAGCGGCAAAGTAACCAAAACGCTCTGCCCCGCCTGTCGGCACCTCGCCTAGGCTCGGTGTTCCCTCACTCCGGCATTGCTCCGCGGGCCGCCGCGACGGGGCGTCCCTGCCCCGTCGCGGCTAAACCGGCGTCCTGCCGGTTTACCCGCTCCTCAATCCCTGCGTTCGGCCTCGGGCTTATTGGGGCAGTCAGAGCCAGATCAAAATCAAAATCTACAGCACAGCGGCCTACAGGCCGGCTTGAGTGGTAGAAGCCAGAGCAAAAGCCAAAGCGAAAACAGAGCTGCTTTTCTGTGGGAGCTGGCTTGCCTGCGATGCAGACACCTCGGTTTTTCAGGTACACCCAGTTGATGCCATCGCAGGCAAGCCAGCTCCCACACTTGACCGTGCCCGCTGTAGATTTTGATCTTGATGTTGCCTTTGCTTCACACCACTCAAGCCGGCCTGTAGGCCGCTGTGTTCTTGATCTGCTTTTGATCTTGATCTTAGGCGCCCCGTTAAACCACGCTGGCCGAACGCAGGTAGTACGGAGCGGGTAAACCGGCAGGACGCCGGTTTAGCCGCGACGGGGCAGGGACGCCCCGTCGCGGCGGCCCGCGGAGTAATGCCGGAGTGAGGGCACACCGAGCCTAGGCGAGGTGCCGAGTGGTGGGGCAAGAGCCTTTTGGTTACTTTTGGGCTCCTTTCAAAAGTGACCCGCTGTAAGAGCGGAACCAATAGAGGCCATCACCGAAAAAATGGATATGCCCCCAATCACCGCACCCGCCCCAAAAACCCCTCAATCAACCCATTCACCTCCTCGGGATTCTCCAGCGCTGCGAGATGCGCAGTCCGCGCCATCACCACAAACTCCGCCCCGGGAATCACCTGTGCCATGGCACGGGTTTCCACCACGGCAAACGTGCGATCCTCTTCACCCGCCACCACCAGTACCGGCGCACGAATCGCCGCCAGCAAGGCCCTCTGATCCGGCCGCTTGGGCACCACACTGTCCACCGCCCAAGCGATCGAATCGACATCGCACACAGCCAATGCCTGATGAATCCGGGCGATCGCCTCAGGCCGTTCCCGCTCGGTAGTCGGCCCCACAAACGCACGGGTCGCCGTCCCCACCATGCCCAACCTGAACCCACCCAACAGCCGAATCACCAGCGCCAGCAGCGGAAACTCCAGCCGATGCCGCAACCCCGCCGGCGAGGCCGTACAGTTCATCAACACCGCCGCCTCGACCCGCGTCGGATGCATGGCCGCAAACGTCCCGCCAATCATCCCGCCCCAGGAATTCCCCACGAAGGTACAGCGCTCAATCCCCAACCCATCCAACACCTCACTCACACACTGCGCACACTCGGCAAAGGTAAACCCGCGGCTCAGCGCCTCACTGTCACCATGCCCCGGCGGGTTGATCAGCACCACCCGATAGCGCGGGCTGAAATGTCGCGCCTGGGCCATCCACATGCGCGCATCCATCAACAGGCTGGACCAGAACACCATCGCCGGGCCCTCGCCGACACTGCGCACGCGCAAGCGGCCGAGGCAGGTGGGAATGTCCTGCACCTGAAGATCGTGATATTCAAGCAGCGCCATGACGGCCTCGCGCACAAGGGAGATGAACGCCTTAGCCTATACCTGCCAGGCTGCAGGCGGCGTTATCAGCCCATATCAGCCGCGGTGATAAATCGACGGGCCAGAAACCCATACAGCAGATAACCAAACGCAAGCACCAGCGTCGCGCCAAACACGGCCTCTTCACCGCAGGCATAAATCGCATAAAGCGAGTACCCCACGGCGATCAGCAGCACCGTGGTGTTGCGCGCGTAAACCGCCGCTGTCACCCGCGCCTTGTGCATCATCACCAGCAACCCGGTGAGTGCCGTGACGTAGGGGATCAGATTGGTCACCACCGCCAGGTTCACCAGCTTGCTGAACTGGGCGCTGGCAGTGGGCGAGATGGTCGACAAGGCAATCAGGCTCTGCAACGCCGCACAGGCAACCATTCCCACTACCGGCGCATGGGCGCGGGTGACCCGGCTGAAGAAGCGCGGAAACAGGCGTTGGTCTGCCGACATCTTGGCCGTTTGCGCCAGGGTGAATTGCCAGCCCAGCAGCGAACCGATGCATGCCACCACCGCCAGGGCCATGATGATGTCGCCCACCAGCGGCGTGAAGATCTGCGCGTACACCAGGGCAAACGGCGCTGAAGACTCGGCCAGTTCGGCGTTGGGCACGATGCCCTGGATCACGCTGGTGGACAGCACATACACCAGCGCCGCACCGAGGGTGCCCAACAGGCAGGCGAGCGGCACGGTGCGCTTGGGGTCTTCCACGGCGTCATAGCCCTGGGCGGCGGACTCCATGCCAAGGAACGCCCAGAGCGTCAGCGGGATGCTCGCGCCAATGGCGTCCCACAGTTGCAGTTGGTTGGGGTTCCAGGCGTCGCTGAACACCTCGGCCTTGAAATAGAACCAGCCGATCACACTCAGCCCCGCCACGGGAATGATCACGCCCCACACCGTGATCACACCGATCCGGCCAGTCAGGCGCGGGCCGCCGAAGTTGGCCACGGTGGTCAGCCAGATCAGCCCCAGGGTGCCGATAAACAACGGGATCGGCCCGCTGCCCAGCCACGGGATAAAGGACGACAGGTAGCCCACCGCCGAAATTGCAATCGCCACATTGGCGATGATCAGCGACAGGAAGTACAGAAACGAACAGAGGAAGAACCCCGACTTGCCGTGGGCCTCTTCGGTGTAGGCCGACATGCCGCCCGTGCGTGTACAGAAGAGGCCGCATTGGGCGAAGCAATACGCGATCGCCATCGAGCCCACGGCGGTGATCACCCACGACAGCAACGAAATCGCGCCCAATTGCGCCATGCTGGAAGGCAGCATGATGATGCCCGAGCCCATCATATTGATCGCCACCAGGGTGGTCAGGCCCATCAGGCTCATCTTCTTGCTTGGCTCGGCCATCGGCAACTCCTTGTCTTGGGGCGTGCGATGGCAGGCTAGCACGTTGTGCTCACTTCGCCTTCGGGGTCCGGCTTTCTCCCAGGATCCGCGCCGCATCCCGTGCCGGTGGCAGGCCGAATACCCGGGCGTAATCGCGGCTGAACTGGGTCGGGCTTTCATAGCCGACTTCAAAGGCGGCGCTGGTGACGTTTTTGGCGCTGGCCACCATCAGGGTGCGGGCCTGCAGCAAGCGCACGCGCTTCTGGTACTGCAACGGGCTCAGGTTGGTGACGGCCTTGAAGTGCCGGTGAAAGGCCGACACGCTCATCGCGGCTTTCTGCGCCAGGGCTTCCACCCGGATCGGTTCGGCGAAGTCCCGGCGGATCCACTGGATGGCCTGGCTTACTCGGGCCATGGCCGTGTCGGGCGCTGCTATTTCCCGCAGCATCCAGCCGTGGGGCCCTTGCAGCACGCGATAGAGAATCTCGCGTTCGTACACCGGCGCGAGGGCCGTTATGGCCTCAGGGTTGCCCATCAGCCGCAGCAGGCGCAGCCAGGCATCCATCAGTTCAGGGGTCACGGCGGCCACTGAAAACCCCGCCTCCCGGTCGTAGCGTCCGGCAGGTTTGGGCAAGTCGCCGAGCAGCGTCGCAAGTACCGTCGGGTCCAGTGTCAGGCTGACCGCCAGGTACGGTTCACCGGAGGCCGCCGGGTGCACAGTGCCCACGGCGGGCAGCTCGATGGACATCACAAAATACGTCGCCGGGTCGTAGCGCAGTGTGCGATCACCCACGGTCATGGATTTGCTGCCCTGCAGGATCAGGTTGATCATCGGCTCATACACCGCGGCCAGCATGTGCTCGGGAATCGCCCCCTGAACCATGGCCACGCGCGGGATACCCGTTTCAGTGCGGCGGTTTTCGGCCTTGGCGGCCAGGGTGCGCAGTTCGATCAGTTGTGTGTTCATGCCGGGCATGCTGAGCGTCCGGGTGTGACTTGTGCAAGCGAAAAGCAGAAACAGGCAGGTTTCGAGTACGAACAGCTGCGTCGGCGCAGGCGCACACGCCTACTGTGGTCACTTCTTTGAACAAGCAATGGAGTCCCACATGGGCGTTATCCTCATCACCGGCGGCAGCCGTGGCATTGGTGCCAGCACTGCAGAGTTGTGTGCCCGTAAAGGCATGGGTGTGATCCTGACCTACAACAGTCATCCAGACGCCGCCCAGGCGGTGGTGCAGCGGATCGAGTCGGCGGGCGGCCAGGTGGTTGCGCTGCCACTGGATGTGGCTGACGTCCGCTCGTTTGAGGGGTTTGGCGAGACGGTAAAACGGACGTTATCGGCAACCTGGGGCGTGGGCGGTTTGAGTGGCCTGGTGAATAACGCAGGTTTCGGCCTATTCAATCCCCTGGCCTCGGTCACCGAGGCGCAGTTCGACGGGCTGTTGAATGTGCACCTCAAAGGCCCGTTCTTCCTGACGCAAGCCTTGCTGCCGTTGCTGCAAGCCCATGCCTGCATCGTCAACCTGACCAGCGCGACCACCCGCGTGGCCACCGCCGGCGTAGCGCCTTACGCGGCCTTCAAGGGCGCACTGGATGTGCTCACCCGCTACATGGCCAAGGAGTTCGGCGAGCTTCAGATCCGTGCGAACGCCGTGTCTCCGGGCGCTATTCGCACCGAGCTGGGCGGCGGGCTCAATGATGAGTTCGAAGCGCTGCTGGCTTCACAAACCGCCCTCGGCCGAGTGGGCGAACCTGAGGATGTGGCACGTGTGATCGCCCTGTTGCTCTCGGAAGAAGGCCGCTGGATCAATGCCCAGACGATCGAGGTCGCGGGCGGTTACATCATCTGAAAAGCGAGGCTGAACCATGCTGGATCATCTGTTTTTGTCGGTCAGCGACCTACAACGCTCGATTGATTTCTACCGCGCCGCACTGACACCGCTGGGCATCACCACGCGCCATGACTACGACGGCAAGGACGGCCCGCCGGGCCATCCGGACCTCAAGGGTTTTGGCGCCAACGGGCGGATATTCTTCTGGCTGCGCGAGGGCGTGGTTGAGGGCAGGGCGGTGCATGTGGGTTTCGTCGCCAGTAGCCGCGCCGAGGTTGATGCGGCCTACCAGGCGGCGATGAATGCCGGCGCCGTCGACAACGGCGCCCCGGGCGCGCGTTTGCACTACGACCCCAACTACTACGCCGCCAATGTGCTGGACCCGGACGGCTACAGCCTGGAATTCGTCTACAAGAACTGGCAGCACGCCCAGTCGTAGCAGCTGTCGGAGAGGGTGGCGATCAGCCCGCGGCCTGCGGCTGCATCCGCCACTCACCGTCCACATCCTTGACCAACCCACTGGCCACAAACAGCGGCGCCAGGCGTTTGTGCAACTGCGGCTCGACAAACTCTTTCACCGTGTCCAGGGCCAGCGCGCCGCTCAGCGGCAGCTCGGCCTTGGTGTAGGACAGCCAGGCCTTTTTCAGCATCAACAGCACGTCGCTGCCGGCGGTGGAGGCGAAGCGGCGGTGGACTTTCCTGCCGTCGAAATCGAAGGTGTGCTGGAACTCGTAACCCGCCTCGTTGCCTTCGCTGGCGACGCAGCGGATGCAGGTGCAGGGGCCATCGCCGAAAGCGCTGCGCAGGTAGGTGTTGAAGTCCACCACGGGCTTGAGTGACAGGCGCTTGTCCACCTCGAACAGGTCGCCGGTCATTTTTTCGTCAGTGTTCAAGGTCCATTTCCTCGCAGCGGTTTTTTCAAGGGCGGCACGATACCAGCCGAAGGGCATGGGCGGGTAGTTTTTGGTCGCTTCAGTGGGGACGTCCATTCGCCAATGCCCTTGTTAGAGTTTCCTTAAATCACCCTCGGAGGAAACCGGCATGAGCAGCACACCCACGATCTACAACCACGGCGTTTCATGGGAAGAGGGCAACAGCGTCAGCCAGGGCTACCGCGTCAACGGCACGATCTATATTGCCGGGCAGTTTTCTCACACCCTCGACGGCGAGTTCGTCGACGGTGATGCGGCCGTCCAGACACGCCAGGCCCTGGAGAATCTTGATCACGTGTTGGCAGGCTTTGGCGTCAGCCGGTCGAACATTGCGGCGGTGGATTTCTTCCTGGTGCACGCCAAGCGCGACTTTGAGGCGGTGGTCAAGGTGTGGAAGGAATACATCGGCGACCATCGCCCGGCGGCGACCCTGGTCGGCGTGAATTACCTGGCGTCGGACGCGCAGATCGTCGAGATCAAGGTGATTGCCCACGCCCACTGATCAGCCCGCCAGTTCATCCACCATCAGGTCGATAAAGCGCCGTACCCGGGGCTCCAGGAAGCGTTTGCTCGGGTACATCGCCAGAATCTCCACGTCTCCCGCGTCCAGGTTGGGCAACACGGTCACCAGGCGCCCGGCGGCCAGGTCCTCGGCCACCAAGAAATCCGGCAGCAAGGCGATGCCCAGCCCGGACACGGCGGCGTCACGCAGCGCTTCGCCGCTGTCCAGGCGCAGGCGGCTGCGCCCGTAAGCCTTGACCCAGGTACCGTCCGCCTCGCGAAAACGCCAGCTTTGTTTGCGCGTGCGGCTGCTGAAGTACAGGCAGTCGTGGTGGGCGAGGGCGTCCATGTCCCGGGGCATGCCGTGCTCGGCGAGGTAGCCCGGCGCGGCGCAGAGCAGCGCCTGATAACGGGCGACCACGCGGGAAACCAGCTGGCGGTCGGTGTTCGCGCTGCCGATGCGGATGGCCAGGTCGAAGCCGTCCTCGACGATATCAGCGGTGCGGTCGCTGAAGCTGACTTCCGCCTGCACCTCGGGCCACGCCTGCAGGTACTTTTTCAACAATGGCAGCAGCACCTTGCGCCCGAAGGCGTCCGGCACGGTGAGCCGCAGCAACCCGCGTGGCACGCCGGTGGGCTGGCCGATACGGCTTTGGGCGTTGTCCACCGCCGCGAGGATCTCCAGCCCCTGGTCATACAACGCGCGGCCCTCATCGGTGAGGCTCAAGGTGCGGGTGGTGCGGTTCAGCAGGCGCACGCCCAGGCTGTCTTCCAGGCGCGCCACGGCTTTGCCGGCGGCCGAGCGCGTCAGGCCCATCGCCTGGCCGCCGGCGACGAAGCTGGCGCCATCGACCACCGCCATGAAAATCAGCATCTCGTTGAGGTTGGTGCGCAGCATGCACAGAGCTCCGGACACAGGGAAAGGGGCAGGGCGGGCAATATAACAGTGCGGCTACTGGAAGGCGTGGCGCATCCGGCTACATCCCGGCAGGCGCGTCTTTGATCAGCTTTTTTCGAATATCAATAGATCCCGATATTCTTTTCCGGACTTAGAAATCACCGCTACGCTCGCTGCCATTCCCCCACATGGCAGCACCCTCCACAGGTCGACCCCTCATGACAGTGTTCTCTTTCGCTCACGCAGGCCGCAAGCCTGGTCATGGACGTTCCTTGCGCATGGCTTTGGCGCTCACCACTCTTCTGGCCCCGTTGCTGACGCACGCGGCGACCCTGGATGAGGTCAAGCAACGCGGTTACCTGTCGGTGGCCACTGAAGATGAATTCCGCCCTTTCGAGTTCGTCGACGACGGCAAGCCCAGCGGTTTCGATAACGAGCTGGTACAGAAGCTCAAGGCTGCCGGCCCGCTGGATGTGCGCCAGCAAATCATGCCGTTCACCGGGCTTCTGGCGGGTGTGGTCAGTGGCAAGTACGACGCGGCCATTACCGGTTTGCTGATCACCCGTGAGCGCCAGCAGTCGCTGGATTTCACCACGCCGATTGCCGAGGCCACGGTGTTTTACCTCAAGCGCCAGGGCGATGACCGGATCAAAAGCGTGGCCGATCTCAACGGCCTGACCCTGGGTATTCAGGCGGGCAGTGCGATGTATCAGCGCTTGCCGGAGCTTGAGAAGTTGCTGGCTGCCAGCGGCGGCAAACTCGGCAAGATCGTCCAGTACACCTCCTACCCCGAGGCCTATCAGGACCTGGCGCTTGGCCGCACCGATTACGTGGTCAATAACATCGTCGGGCTGAACGCCCTGCTCAAGGAAAAACCGGGTGTGTTTGAACTGGGCCAGGCAGTGTCGAGCAAGACGTATGTCGCCTGGGGCGTGGCCAAGGGTAACCAAAGCGTGCTGGATTACCTGAACAACTTCCTCGCCCAGGAACGCAAGAGCGGCGATATCGCGCAACTCCAGCAAAAATGGTTTGGCACGGTATTCCCCGAGCCACCGGCGCATTTCGTCTCCGAATATTGATTGAACCCACATGAACTTCACTCAATGGGGCCTCGAACCGGGCCCCTTGTTGCTGGGCGCGCTGGTGACGCTTGGGTTGACGGCAATCTCGATTGCCCTGGGCCAGGTGGTCGGCCTTGGGCTGGCATTGTTGCGGCGCCAGCAGTGGCCGTTGCTGGGCCCGCTGTTGGCGGCGTACATCAGCGTGATCCGCGCTACGCCATTGCTGACCCTGGCCCTGGCGGTGTTCTTTATCACGCCTGCGTTGGGGTATGACATCTCGGCGCCGGCGGCAGCCATCCTGGCCATGACTATCAACACCTCGGCGTTCAATTGCGAAATCTGGCGCGGTGGTTTTGCGCAATTTCCCCGGGATCAGCTCGATGCGGCGAAGGCGGGCGGCATGGGGGCGACGTTGCGGCTGCGGCGCATCGTGCTGCCTCAGGTCGGCCGCCAGGTGTTGCCGTTACTGGTGAATGAAATGACCATCCTGATCAAGAACAGCCCGGCCGTGGCGGTGATCGGCATTGTGGAGCTGACCCGCACCGCTGTGCGTATCGGCGCAAATACCTATCGGCCCTTGCCGCCGCTGATCGCGGCACTGGTGCTGTACATCCTGATTATCTGGCTGGTGGTGGCGGCGCAGCGTTATCTCGAACGTCACTACAAGGCGCGCCTCGCATGATCGCCCATGAACTGGCAGTGGCCTGGGAGCATATCGGTGACCTGCTTGATGGCGCCGCGCTGACGGTGGTGTTGTCGGTGGCGGCGGGCGTCTCGTCATTGCTGCTGGGCTGCGGCCTGACCCTGGTGCTGATGAGTCGCCAGCGCCGCCTGGCATCGGTGCTGCGCGGCTTTATCGAGCTGATGCGCTGCACGCCGTTCCTTTTACTGGCCTACCTGGTGTACTACGGCCTGCCGTCCTTCGGGCTGCGCCTGAGCAATATCCAGTCCGGGTTGCTGGCGTTGCTGCTGTACCACGGCGCGTATGTCGCGGAGATCCTGCGAGCCGGTTGGCTGGCGCGGCCCCGTGAGGAAATCGAGGCCGGCTTGGCGTTCGGGTTCCGCGGTGTGTTGCTGGCGCGGCGGCTGATCCTGCCGAACCTGTGGACCAGCTGCGCGCCGGCCCTGGGCAACCAGATGATCCAGGTGGTCAAGGACACCTCGTTCCTGACCATCATCGCGGTGCCCGAGCTGACCTCGGCGGCCAACAGTCTGCAATCGAACTATTACATTCCCTTCGCCGCGTTGTTCTCGGCGGTGTTTTTCTACTGGCTGATTTGCGTTGTCATCGAGCTTGGCGTGTCGATGCTGCGGCGCAAGGCGGAGCGTTTCCAATGACTTCCCTGAGTAGCCCGACCCCGGTTGCCCTGCAGGTGGCAGGGCTGAACAAAAGCTTCGCCGGGCGCCCGGTGTTGCATGGCGTTGACCTGCACGTGGCAGTGGGTGAGACCGTGTGTTTGCTCGGCCCTTCGGGTGCCGGTAAATCGACCCTGTTGCGCTGCCTGAACTGGCTGGAAGTGCCCGACAGCGGCAGCATCCACATCGCGGGGCAGCGCATCGGTTTGAATGCCGACGGCAGCAAAATGTCGGAGCGCAGCATCGCCACTATCCGCACGCAAACCGGCATGGTGTTCCAGAACTTCGCCTTGTGGCCGCACTTGACGGTGTTGCAAAACATCATGGAAGCCCCGCTGCATGTGCAGCGCCGGCCCAAACTCGAAGTGCAGGCCGAAGCCCTGGAATTGCTGGCGAAGGTCGGTTTGAGCGACAAGGCGGACGTGTACCCGGCGACCTTGTCCGGCGGGCAAAAACAACGGGTGGGCATTGCCCGGGCGCTGGCCAGCCGCCCTCAACTGCTGTTGTTCGACGAGCCCACCAGCGCCCTCGACCCGGAGCGCGTCAGCGAGGTGCTGTCGATCATGCAATCCCTCGCCCAGGCGGGCATGACCATGGTCGTGGTCACTCACGAGATGGAGTTCGCCCGGCGCAGCGCCGACCGCATTGTGTTCATGGACCATGGGCGGATCGTCGAGACGGCTAGCCCGGCGGCGTTTTTCAGCGCCCCGCAAACCCGTCGGGCCCAGGAATTTCTTTCCCATCGCCACCCGGAGGCGGTCGCCCAACATGTCTGAAGGTCATCCCAATACGCTGGCGGTGGAGCGCATTCTCGCCACCGAGCCGATGCTGGTCGGTGCGCAAACGGCGTCTTCGGCTCTCGGGCTTGAGGCCGGGCACTTGGGGCATGCCGGCCCTCCGTTCGCTCATGCCGGCGAGATCCCGGGCGTGGTGCTCAACGCCCTGGCGGGGGCGGCCTTGCACGAAGGCTGGGCGGGCGATCTTGACGGTGCCCGACGGCTGATTCTCGATGGCGAAATCACCCTGCACGCCAACCATGACCTCGGCACCGTTTCACCCATGGCAGGTGTGGTACGCCCCGGGCAGTTGCTGATGCGCATCGAGAACCGTGCGGGCAATGAAGTGGTGCACGCTACGCTCGCTGAATCCGGACGCCGGGCGCTGCGCTTCGGCTGTTACGACGGATCGATCGCCGAGCAGCTCGACTACCTGGACCGGGTGATCGGCCCGAGCATCGTCAAGGCACTGCCCGCCGCCGGTGTGCCGCTATTGCCGCTGATTGCCCAAGGCGTGGCGTTGGGGGATGACACCCACCAGCGCAATGTCGGCGGGATGTACGCGTTTACGCGGCAGTTGCCGGCCCTTGAAACCGAGGTACGCCAGTGGCTGCTGGGCAACCCGCAGCACTTTCTGAACTACGCCATGGCCGCCGCCAAGCTGGCTTTGGACCGCGCCAGTGGTGTGAAAGGCTCGTCGATCATCACCGCGATTGCGCGCAACGGCGTGCACTGCGGCGTGCGGATTGCCGGGGCAGGGCAGCGCTGGTTTACCCACGCGGCCACTGCGCCACAGGGCTACTTTTTCCCACCTCACCTGCCCAGCGATGGCCAGGCAGACCTGGGTGACAGCGCCATCGTTGAAGCCTACGGCCTGGGCGGCACGGTCGCGCATGCGGCGCCTGAGCTGGCGCAACTGATGGTTCAGGATTGGTCGCAGGCCAGGGCTGCCGGGCGGCGCATGCGTGAATTGTTTGTGGCGCAGCACCCGTTGATTGCCCCGGCCCTTGCGGGTGCCCGTGGGGTTGGCGCGGGGCTGGATGCTCGCGCGGTGGTGGCAGCTGGCGAGCCGGTCCGGATTCACACCGGCATTGCCCACCGCGATGGTGTGACCGGCTGGGTCGGCATCGGCGTAGCCCTGGCGCCGGTGGAATGTTTCCAGAAGGCGCTCGCAGCGCTCTAATTTTCTGTTCGAGGATTTTCCCGATGTCCCAAGACACCGTGCATCACTTTGTGCCGAATGCCAGCCCGCCGCCGCCTTCGGCCATGTATTCCCATGCGGTCCAGGCCGATGGCTGGCTGTACGTCACCGGGCAACTGCCCACCGACCCGGATGCGCCCACCGCCGAGCTGCGCGAGGGCATCGAGGCTCAGGCCCGACTGTGCTTCGAGAACCTGCGGCGCATCGTCGACCACGCCGGTTACAGCCTGGATGACACGCTGTTCGTGCGCATCTACCTGAGCGACTACGACAACGATTTCGCCGCGTTCAATAGCGTGTACGTGCAGCACTTCAACAACCCGAAAAAGCTTCCGTCACGCACCACCGTCGGCGTTACCCGCTTGGGTCGCCAGGCATTGGTGGAGATAGACCTGGTGTGTTTCAACCCCCGGCACAAGACGCTTTAACCCCATCCACAAGGAGGTATCTTCATGCGCATTCGTCCCTCGTTCACCGTGCTCGCCGCATCTCTGGCGGCCGCCACTGCACTGCTCAGCCCAGGCGCCCAGGCCGAAGGCAAGATCAGCATTGCCCAGCAATTCGGCATCGGCTACTTGATCCTCGACGTGGTTCGCGACCAGCACCTGATCGAGAAACACGGCAAGGAGCAGGGCCTGGACATCAAGGTGGAGTGGAACAGCATTTCCGGCGCCACCGCGATGAACGAGTCGTTGCTGGCCGGTGCGCTGGACGTGGTGTCGGCGGGTGTGCCGCCCATGCTCACGCTGTGGGACCGCACCAAGGGCAAGCAGAACGTCAAGGCCATCGCCTCGCTGGGGTCGATGCCCAACTATTTGCTGACCAATAACCCGGACGTGAAGACCCTCAAGGACTTCAGCGAAAAAGACCGCATCGCCGTACCGGCCGCAGGTGTGGGTTTCCAGTCGCGCACCTTGCAGATTGAAACCGCCAAGCAATTCGGAAACGACAACTACAAGAAGTTCGATGACATCTCCATCAGCCTGGCTCACCCGGACGCCACTGCGGCGCTGATTGCCGGCGGTTCGGAGATCAACGCGCACTTTTCCAGCCCGCCGTTCCAGTACCAGGAGCTGTTGAATCCCAAGGTGCACAAGGTGCTGAGTTCCTACGACATTCTCGGTGGCCCGGCCACGTTCAACGTGCTGTACACCACCGAGAAATTCCACGACGAAAACCCCAGGACCTACAAGGCGTTCTATGACGCGTTGGCCGAGGCCGAGAAAATCATCAAGGCCGACAAGCCGGCAGCGGCCCAGGCTTATATTCGTGTAGAGCAGTCGAAGCTACCGCTGGCGCTGGTGGAGAAGATCGTCCAGGACCCGGAAATCGACTTCACCATCGTGCCCCAGCGTACGTACATCTATGCCGAGAAACTGCAGGAGTTGGGCGTGCTGAAAAACAAGGCGGGGAGCTGGAAGGATTACTTCTTTGAAGAGGCGCATGGCGGTGACGGGAGCTGACACCGTTTCGAATTGAAATGAGTACAAAATGTGGGAGCAGGCAAGCCCGCTCCCACATTGGATCTGCGGTGTTTTCAAGTCCCCGCAAGACTGGTTTTGATCCAGTCATACAAGTGATTCCCCTCACTCGACAACTCGCTGTTGGCCCGCCGGCACAGGTAGTACTGGCGGCCATCGTCGACCTGTAGATCAAACAGTTTCACCAATTCCCCGTTCGCCACATGCGGCGCCACCAGTGGCTCGCGCAGCAGTGAGCAGCCCAGCCCGGTCAGCGTCGCCGTCAGCGCCAACTGACCATCCTCCAGCAGCAAACCATTCAGCGCCGTGCCGTGATGCACGTCGGCAGCCTGGAACCATTGGCTCCAGGTGCCGCGCTCTTCGTCGTGCAGCAACGGCAACTCGCTCAGGGCCTCGGGTGTGTCGATCGGGCCGTGTTGCTCCAGGAATGCCCGGCTGCAATAGGGCGTTACCGCCCCGGAGATCAACGGCTCGCTGTGATACCCCGGCCAGTGCCCGGTGCCAAAGCGGATCGACAGGTCGGCCGCGTCGCTGGGGTAGCTGCGGTGGTTGGCGTAGGTGACGTTGATGTCCAGCGCCGGATGGTCCTTGAGGAACTGCGCCAGGCGCGGGATGAACAGGTTGATGCCGAACAGCGGGAT
The DNA here is from genome assembly GCF_029269205.1 of Pseudomonas sp. 1912-s. Lineage (NCBI taxonomy): Bacteria > Pseudomonadati > Pseudomonadota > Gammaproteobacteria > Pseudomonadales > Pseudomonadaceae > Pseudomonas > Pseudomonas sp. 1912-s. The sequence continues at coordinate 13,802 of NZ_JARIXR010000005.1, forward strand.
CAGGCTGATGGTGACCTGGCGCGTGGCGCTTTTTTCCCGCACGTGTTCGGTGGCGCTGCGCAGCACGGCGAAGGCCGAGCGAATCGCGCGGTAGTACTCGCGGCCTTCTTCGGTGAGCACCAGGTTGCGGCCCTGGCGCAAGGTCAGCGGTTGCTGCAGGAAGCTTTCCAGCAGGTGCAGTTGATGGCTGACGGCGGAGGGCGACACATCCAGCTCGCGGGCGGCGGAATTTACCCCGCCGTGGCGGGCAAACGCTTCGAAGGTGCGCACGGCACGCAGCGGCGGGTCATTGGCTAACTGTTCTAAATTATTCATGTGTTGAATTAAATACTAAGTGAGATGGCAAATAAAGAGCCATAAGTGCCGTATTTATGGCGGTTATAGCGCTTTATGCGTTTGGCATAACCATATGAATTTCTGATATTTGATAAAAATAGAATAGATGCTTAGTGTGCCGCCCTCGTAAGTAGTGAGGTCGATGGTGTTCATGGATGCGTTTATCCAGCAACTGCTCAATGGCTTGATGACGGGCAGTCTCTACGCGCTAGTGGCCTTGGGTTACACCATGGTCTACGGCATTTTGCGGATCATCAACTTCGCCCATGGCGACGTGTTGATGATTGGCGCCCTGGTGGGCCTCTCGGTGATTCGCCTGTTGCAGGCGACATGGCCGGCAATGCCGCCGGTGCTGGTGCTGCTGGTGGCCACCGTGATCGCCATGGCGTTCTGCGCGGCACTCGCGGTGCTGATTGAGCGGGTCGCTTATCGACGCCTGCGCAATGCGCCGCGCCTGGCACCCTTGATCAGCGGCATCGGGGTGTCGTTGTTGCTGCAAACCGTCGCGATGCTGGTGTGGACACGCAACCCGCAGATGTTCCCGCAACTGCTGCCACTGGAGCCGATTGAAGTGCTCGCCGGCGCTTCGGCCCATCCGGCGATCACCAACGCCACCGCCCTGACCACCATTGCCGTCGCGCTGTCGGTGATGGTCGCGCTGCTGGTGCTGGTGGAACGCACCCGCTTTGGCCGGGCCATGCGCGCCGTGGCCGAGAACCCGCAAGTGGCGAGCCTGATGGGCATCAACCCGAATCGCATCATCGTGCTGACCTTCGCCATCGGCGGCGCCCTGGCGGCACTGGCCGGGATCATGATGGCGAGCAACTACGGCAGTGCGCATTTCTACATGGGCTTCCTGCCGGGCATCAAAGCCTTTACCGCGGCGGTGCTGGGCGGCATCGGCAACCTCAAGGGCGCGATGCTGGGCGGCCTGCTGCTGGGGCTGATCGAAGCCCTGGGCACCGGTTACCTGGGCGCGGCCACTAACGGTGTGTTCGGCAGCAATTACCAGGATGTGTTTGCCTTTATCGTGTTGATCGCGGTGCTGGTGTTTCGTCCTTCGGGGCTGTTGGGCGAACGACTGGCGACCCGCGCATGACTTTCTTGAACGCTTCCAGCCAGCGCGCCAGTCTCGGCCTTGTGCTGTTTGCCGTGGCGCTGGTGTTGGCGCCGTGGATTGTCGGGCACGCCGGTGGCAATACCTGGGTGCGCACCCTCGACTTTGCCTTGCTGTACATCATGCTGGCCCTGGGCCTGAACATTGTCGTGGGCTACGCCGGCTTGCTGGACATGGGCTTTATCGCGTTCTACGCGGTGGGCGCCTACCTCGCGGCGTTGCTGTCTTCACCGCACCTGCTGCAGCAATTCCCGGCGCTGATGGCGCTGCTGCCGGCGGGCATGCACACCTCGATCTGGTTGATTTTGCCGTTGGCTGCGCTGCTGGCGGCAGGCTTTGGGGTGTTGCTGGGGGCGCCGACCTTGCGCCTGCGCGGCGACTACCTGGCCATCGTCACCCTGGGCTTCGGCGAAATCATCCGCATCCTGCTGCGCAATCTCGATCGCCCGGTGAACATCACCAACGGCCCCAAAGGCATTGCCCAGGTCGATCCGGTCAACCTGCTGGGGATCAACCTCGGGCGCACCCAGGAGCTGTTTGGCCTGCGCCTGCCTTCGGTCTATCTGTATTACTACCTGTTCGCCGCGCTGGTGGTGCTGATCCTGTTTGCCTGCATCCGCCTGGAGCGCTCGCGCATCGGCCGGGCCTGGGTGGCGATCCGCGAGGACGAAGAAGCGGCCCGGGCGATGGGCGTCAACACCTTGCGTCTGAAGCTGCTGGCGTTTGCCATCGGTGCCGGGTTTGGCGGGGTGAGCGGGGCGTTGTTCGCTTCGTTCCAGGGCTTTGTCTCGCCGGAGTCCTTCACCCTCAACGAGTCCATTGCCGTATTGGCGATGGTGGTGCTCGGCGGCATGGGCCATATCCCGGGGGTGATTCTCGGCTGCGTATTGCTGGCCGCGTTGCCGGAGGCACTGCGCGCAAGCATGGGCCCGTTGCAGCAGGCGCTGTTTGGCCAGGTGCTGGTGGACCCGGAAATCATTCGTCAGTTGTTTTACGGGCTCGCGCTGATCCTGGCGATGCTCTATCGCCCGGCAGGCCTGTGGCCAAAAGGAGTGGCGCGATGAACCAGCCGTTGTTGCAGATCGACCAGGTGAACAAGCACTTCGGCGGCGTGGCGGCGCTCACCGACGTGAGCCTGAGTATCCAACCCGGGGAAATCTATGGATTGATCGGCCCGAATGGCGCCGGTAAAACCACCTTCTTTAACGTGATGACCGGCCTCTACACCCCGGATTCCGGGCGCTTCCAGCTCGACGGCCAGGACTACAAACCGGCCAGCGTGCACCAGGTGGCCCAGGCCGGCATTGCCCGGACCTTCCAGAATATCCGCCTGTTCAACGCCATGAGTGCCCTGGAAAACGTCATGGTCGGCCGCCATGTGCGCACCCGCAATGGCTTATGGGCCGCCTTGAGTCGCCATCGCCGGGCGCAGGAAGAGGAAGCGCAAACCCGCGCCCATGCCCATCGCCTGCTGGCGTATGTGGGGCTGGCGGGGTTCGCCAATTACCGCGCCGACAGCCTGTCTTACGGCCATCAACGCCGCCTGGAAATCGCCCGCGCCCTGGCCACCGAACCACGCTTGCTCGCCCTCGACGAGCCCGCAGCCGGGATGAACGCCAGCGAGAAAGTGCAGTTGCGCGGCCTGCTGGAAAAGATCCGCGATGACGGCCACACGCTGTTGCTGATCGAGCACGACGTAAAGCTGGTGATGGGCGTTTGCGACCGCATCAGCGTGCTCGATTACGGGCAAGTGATCGCCGTGGGCGCGCCCGCTGAGGTGCGCCGCGACCCGGCCGTGATCCAGGCCTATCTGGGAGCCAGCGCCCATGTCTGAACCGCTATTGAAAGTCGACGGCTTGCAGGTGCGCTACGGCGCCATCGAAGCGGTCAAGTCCCTGGATTTGCACATCGGTGAAGGCGAGCGCGTGACCTTGATCGGCGCCAACGGTGCCGGCAAGACCTCCAGCCTCAAGGCCTTGACCGGATTGCTGCCGGCCGCGGCGGGGCAGATCCGCTTTGCCGGGCGCTCGATCCTCGGCCAGGCGCCGGACCAACTGCTGCGCCAGGGCATTGCGATGGTGCCGGAAGGGCGCGGCATTTTTGCGCGCATGAGCGTGCTGGAAAACCTCCAGGCCGGGGCCTTTTTGCGCCGCGACACCGAACAGGTCAACCGCGAGATCCGCCAGTTGTTCGAGCACTTCCCGCGCCTTGAAGAGCGCCTGCAACAGTCCGCCGGCCTGCTGTCCGGTGGCGAGCAACAAATGCTCGCCCTGACCCGGGCACTGCTGTCCAAACCGCGCTTGCTGGTGCTGGACGAACCGTCCATGGGCCTGGCGCCGATCATGGTGGAGAAGATCTTCCAGGTGATCGACGACGTGTGCCGCCAGGGCATGACCCTGCTGCTGGTGGAGCAGAACGCCCGGCTCGCGCTGCAGGTCACCGACCGCGCCTATGTGATGGACACCGGGCGCATCAGCCTCAGCGGCCCGTCCCATGAATTGCTCGACCACCCCGAGGTGCGCAGTGCCTACCTCGGTGAATGAATTAACCCTGACGCTACCGGACGCCCGGCGTGTTCCGACCCGCCCGTAAACAAGCAGGAACTACTGATGAAGACTTTCAAACACACCCTAGTGATCGGCCTGGCCCTGAGCAGCCTGGCGAGTGCCGTGGCCCAGGCCGACCAGACCGTACTGATCGGCCTGGCCGGCCCTCTGACCGGCCCGTCGGCGCGTATCGGCAAAGACCTGGAAAACGGCGCGCAACTGGCCATCGAGGCGGCCAACGCCAAGCACCCGAAAATCAACGGCGAGGCGGTGACGTTCAAGCTGCTGTCCGAGGATGACCAGTCCGACCCGCGCACCGCCGTGACCGTGGCCCAGCGCCTGGTGGACGAAGGCGTGGTGGGGGTGGTCGGCCACTGGAACACGGGCACCAGCATTCCTGCCGCCCGGGTTTACCACGACGCAGGTATCGCCCAGGTCGCACCGGTGGCCACCGGGCACGCCTACACCCAGCAGGGTTTCGACACCAGCTTCCGGATCATGGGCCATGACGACGATGGCGGCCAGGTGGCCGGCGACTATGCTTTGAACACCCTCAAGGCCCGGCGCATTGCGGTGATCGACGACCGTACCGCGTTCGGCCAGGGCCTGGCGGACCAGTTCGTCAAATCCATCGAGGCCGGTGGCGCCAAGGTGGTGTCTCGTGAATACGTCGACGACAAGACCATCGACTTCAGCGCGGTGCTGACCAACATCCGTAGTCAGAACCCGGACCTGATTTTCTTCGGCGGCGTTGATTCCCAGGCGGCACCGTTGGCGCGGCGCATCAAACAGTTGGGGATCAAGGCGCCGTTGATGGGCGCGGGCGGGTTTGTCAGCCAGACCTTCCTGCAACTGGCGCAGAACGAAGGCGAGGGCGTGATTGCCCTGGAGCCGGGCCTGGCGGTGGCGCAGATGCCCGGTGGCAAGGCGTTTGAACAGGCTTACAAGGATCGCTACAAGGCGCCGATCGAACTGCACGCGCCGTTCGCCTATGACGGTGTCGGGGTGTTGGTGGCGGCGATCGAGAAAGCCGACTCGGTGGACCCGCAAAAGTACCTGCCGGTGCTGCGCTCCATCAGCTATCAGGGTGTGACCGGGACTATCGCGTTTGATGCCGAGGGCAATCTGAAGAAGCCGTCGTTCACGGTGTATCAGGTCAAGGGCAATCAGTGGCAGCCAGTGAGTGTGGCGGGCGGCAAGTAAACGAATTATGTGGAGCTGACGGAGGCACACAATGAGCAAGCTGGAAGGTGAACTGGGCATCCTGGCCCGGCGGCGGATCGAGGCCGAAATCATCAAGCCGATCTACGAGATCCTGGTGCGCGAGCAGGGCAAGGAGTTTGCGGCGGCGGTGATCGGCGAGGCGGTGGGCAATGCGGCGATCCAGGCCGGCAAGCACTTTGCCGAACTGGAAGAGCAGGGTGCCGACCTCAAGAGTTTCGTCGAGCTGCAAGTGCTCTGGGAAAAGGACGATGCGCTCAAGGTCGAGATCATCGCCAGCGACGCCGAGCACTATGACTACGACGTGAAGCGCTGCCGCTACGCCGAGATGTACCAGGAGATGGGCCTGGGCGAGATCGGCCACTTGCTGTCCTGCAACCGCGACGAACTGTTTATCGTCGGCTACAACCCGGACATCAAGCTGACCCGCACCCAAACCATCATGGGCGGCGCCCATCACTGTGACTTCCGCTACCGGGCCAAGCCTCAGGAGCCCCGCTCATGAGTGACTTGGCACGGGTCAACGGCGAGCGCCTGTGGGGCTCGCTGATGGAAATGGCGCAGATCGGCGGCACGCAAAAGGGTGGGGTTTCACGCCTGGCCCTCACCGATGAGGACCGCCGCGGTCGTGACCTGTTTGTGCGCTGGTGCGAGGCGGCGGGTTGCAGCATCCGGGTGGATGCCATGGGCAATATCTTTGCCCGTCGCGCCGGGCGCCAGGATCACCTGGCACCGGTGCTGACCGGTTCCCACGGCGACTCCCAGCCGGCGGGCGGCAAGTACGATGGCATCTATGGGGTGCTGGCGGGGCTGGAAGTGGTGCGCACCTTGAATGACCTCGGGATCGAGACCGAGCGGCCTATAGAAGTGGTCAACTGGACCAACGAAGAAGGCTCGCGGTTTGCCCCGGCGATGATTTCTTCCGGGGTGTTTGCCGGGGTGTTTGACCTGGAGTACGGCCTGTCCCGGGAAGACAAGGCTGGCGTCACCATCGGCCAGGCGTTGCAGCAGATTGGTTATGCCGGTGCGCACCCGGTGGGTGGCCAGGCGGTGCATGCCGCGTTTGAGCTGCACATCGAACAGGGGCCGATTCTTGAAGCCCAGGACTTGACCATCGGCGTGGTGACTGGCGCCCAGGGTCAGCGCTGGTATGAAGTGGAACTGAGCGGGCGCAGCGCACATGCCGGTACCACGCCGATGGATCACCGCCTGGATGCGCTGCTCGGGTTTGCCCGGGTGGTGGAGGCGGTCAACCAGATTGGCCTGGAGCAGGGCGCCGAAGGGCGGGCGACGGTGGGCATGGCGAATATCTTCCCCAACTCACGCAACGTGGTGCCGGGGCGGGTGTTTTTCAGTGTCGAGTTCCGGCACCCGGATGAAGCGGTGCTGGCGCATCAGGACCAGCAGTTGCAGGCGGCGGTGGCGCGGATTGCCGAGGGGATTGGCCTGCAACACAGCGTGAAGCAGATCTTCCAGTACGCGCCGATTGCCTTCGACAGCGGGTGTGTGGACGTGGTGCGGGCTTCGGCGCAAGCGTTGGGGTACAGCCATCGCGACATGATTTCCGGGGCCGGGCATGACGCCTGCTACCTGAACCGGGTGGCGCCGACGGCGATGATTTTTGTGCCGTGTGTGGATGGGCTGAGCCATAACGAGGCGGAGGAGATTTATCCGCAATGGTCGACGGCGGGGGCGGATGTGTTGTTGCAGGCGGTGCTGGCCAAGGCGCAGGAGTGAGCGAGGTGTAACTGTTCAACTGGATTCCCACAGGGGGCCGAGTTCCCGCTCTGGAGCTTCGTTGTCTGGGGATCAGCGGAAGAATTCGCCGGGTGTGGCGTCGAATTGCTGGCGGAAGGCGTTGATGAAGGCCGAGGTGGATTCGTAGCCGCAGGCCAGCGCCACATCGGTCACCCGTTCGCCTTGCTCCAGCGCGGGCAGGGCGCTCAGCAGGCGCAAGCGCTGGCGCCAGGCGCGGAAGGTCAGGCCGGTGTCGCTCAGGAACAGCCGGCTGAGGGTTTTTTCGCTCACCGCCAGTTTCTGGCTCCACTGCCCCAGGGTGGTCTGCTGCTCGGGGTGCAGGTTCAGGCTGCGGTAAATCTGGCGCAAGCGGCTGTCGGCGGGTAGTGGCAGCATCAAATCGACCTGGGGCGCGGCGGCCAACTGGTCCAGCACCACCTGGGCCAGTCGCCCGTCCGGGCCGTCCTCGGCATATTCCACCGGCAATTCACTGAAGCTGCGGATCAACTCCCGCAACAGGCTGCTCACCGCGAGCACCTGGCAGCGGTCGGCCGCCCAGCCGGTGACGCTGCAATCCAGGTACAGGCTGCGCATCTCGGTATGGGGCGAACTGAACACTCGGTGCGGCATGCCGGCCGGAATCCACACCGCGCGCTGGGGTGGCGCGACGAAGCGTCCTGCGCTGGTCTGGATCTCCAGCACCCCGGAAATCGCATAGGACAACTGCACCCACGGGTGACTGTGGCGACGGGTCAGCGCGCGGTTGGGCAGGGATTCGGTACGGCCATACACCGGCCTCGGCAGGCTGGAAAGCCCGGGCACGCTGCGGCGCACGGTTTTGTCATGTCCTTTAGGCGGCATTTACTGGCTCATTGGCGTTAGTCGGTAACAAGCCGTTACGTTAGAGTCGCGAGGATGCTCTTGGCAACCCCTGGAAGATTGGCCTATGACCCGCCCACGTTTTTTACCTGACAACTTCACCCTGACCCTGGTCGCGACGGTGATCCTCGCGTCCCTGCTGCCCGCCAGCGGCCAGACCGCCGTGGCCTTCGGCTGGGTGACCAACCTGGCCATCGCGCTGCTGTTTTTCCTGCACGGCGCCAAACTGTCGCGCCAGGCCATCGTCGCCGGTGCCGGCCACTGGCGCCTGCACCTGCTGGTGTTCAGCCTGACCTTCGTGCTGTTTCCGTTGCTGGGCCTGGCGCTCAAGCCGGTGCTGTCGCCGCTGATCGGCAAAGACCTGTACATGGGCATGCTCTATCTGTGTGCATTGCCTGCCACGGTGCAGTCGGCGATTGCCTTTACGTCCCTGGCCCGGGGCAACATCCCGGCGGCGATCTGCAGTGCGGCGGCATCGAGCCTGTTCGGGATCTTCCTCACGCCGTTGCTGGTGACCTTGTTGCTTAACGTGCACGGCGACGGCGGTTCGACGGTCGACGCGATTCTGAAGATCAGCGTGCAACTGCTGCTGCCGTTCGTCGCCGGGCAAATCGCCCGCCGCTGGATCGGCGAGTGGGTAGGGCGCAACAAATCCTGGCTGAAGTTCGTCGACCAGGGCTCGATCCTGCTGGTGGTCTACGGCGCGTTCAGCGAAGCGGTCAACGAAGGCATCTGGCACCAGATTCCGCTGTGGGAGCTGGGTGGCCTCGTGGTGGCCTGCTGTGTGTTGCTGGGGCTGGTGCTGGTGGCGTCCACCGTGCTGGGCAAGGCGTTCGGGTTCAGCCAGGAAGATCGCATCACCATTTTGTTCTGCGGCTCCAAGAAGAGCCTGGCCACCGGTGTACCCATGGCCCAGGTGCTGTTCGCCGGGGCGACCATGGGCGTGCTGATCCTGCCGCTGATGCTGTTTCACCAGATCCAGTTGATGGTGTGTGCCGCCTTGGCCCAGCGTTATGCCAAGCGTCCGGAATCGATTCCGGAGCTGATGGGGCAGGTCGATCCCTGAACCGTCGTGTTACTATTTTTTGCGCGCGGCTCAAGGGCCGGCATCGGGCCGGCTTGATCTGCGCGCAAACGAGTACGACGACCTGTAAATGAGCATTTCCGCCGCAACACCTCAAGCCAACTGGCAACCGGTCTTCGCCCTCGCGTTGGCCGCCTTCGTTTTCAATACCACCGAATTTGTGCCGGTCGGCCTGCTGAGTGCCATCGGCGCGAGCTTCGACATGCCCATCGCCAGCGTCGGCCTGATGCTCACCATCTATGCGTGGATCGTGTCCCTGACCTCGCTGCCGGTGATGCTGCTGACCCGCAACGTCGAGCGGCGCAAGCTGCTGATCGTGCTGTTCGGCATGTTTATCGCCAGCCATATCCTGTCCAGTGTGGCCACCAGTTTTGGCATTTTGATGCTCAGCCGGGTGGGTATTGCGTTGTCCCATGCGCTGTTCTGGTCGATCACGGCGTCCCTCGCGGTGCGCCTGGCGCCGGAGGGCAAGCAGGTGCAGGCCCTTGGGCTGCTGGCTACTGGTACTTCGCTGGCGATGGTGCTGGGTATCCCGCTCGGCCGCTTGCTGGGCGAAGCCATGGGCTGGCGCACCACGTTTCTGGTGATCGGCGCGTTTGCGGCCGGGCTGGTGTTCTGGCTGGCGCGGACCTTGCCGCTGCTGCCGAGCCAGAACTCCGGTTCGTTGCGCAGCCTGCCGCTGCTGTTCAAGCGCCCGGCGCTGGTGGCGTTGTATGTGTTGACGGCGATGGTGGTGACGGCGCAGTTCACCGCCTACAGCTATGTCGAACCCTTCGTTGAAGGCGTTGCCGGTATGAGTGGCAACACCGTGACCCTGATCCTGCTGGTGTTTGGCGGCGCGGGGATCATTGGTTCGTTGTTGTTCAGCCTGGTGCACCGCTTTAACCCCCATCGTTTCCTGATCAGCGCCGTGACCATCCTCGCGCTGTGCCTGGCGTTGTTGCTGCCGTTGAGTGGCGAGGTGTCGTACCTGGTGACCCTGAGCGTGTTCTGGGGCATGGCCATCATGGGCTTTGGCCTGGCGCTGCAATCCAAAGTATTGGTGCTGGCGCCGGATGCGACGGATGTGGCGATGGCGATGTTTTCCGGGATCTACAACATCGGCATTGGCGGTGGGGCGCTGATGGGCAGTTGGGTGGGCAGCCACTTTGGGTTTGCCTGGATAGGTGCGGCGGGCGGGTTGTTGGCGGCAGTGGCGTTGATTGGGTATTGCCTGGCGATTTATCGATTTGGGCAGGGTGTGGCTCGCGGCCCTCTTTAGGCGCGACATTCTTGATGCAGTGATTTTTTCTAGGGATTTAGTATGAAAGCAGGGTTGCTGATCGTTGTTTTATTGATGCTGGGTGGTTGCGTCACCAACCAGTTGCACTTCGCTTCTTATACCTCTGACGCGGAGTTGGCCAGCATTAAGAACAGTGCTGTTCAGTCGGATATTGTCGGGGTTTCAGGCTACGAGCGTTGTGGGCCCTGTACTGAACGAAGCAAGATTGTATGGCATGCCGCGAACCACGAAATCGTCAGCCTCTACGAGGGGATGGCCAATGTCCCTGTTGATGATTGGGTTGACTTTACCAGGCGGGCTATAGGGTCTGATTCGGCATCGTCCATTAAAGCCCGGGTCGAGATTGATCGGGTTTTCGTAAAAACCTGGAGTGATCCCGAATACTATGCAACTGATGTAGAACTTTCGGTCTATATCGGCGGTGTCAAATATGCCGGGCATTCACGAATCAAGATAAAAGGCGCAGGCCAGACGCTTATTCAGCGGGATAAAGTGGCTTTCAATTCAGCTACCCTCGATGCCGTCAGTGTGGGGTTGAAGGCGGCTTATCTGGATGCGTTTGCAAAGTTTAAAACCTCAACTCACTGATGGCGCCGCTTACTGCTTGCTCCTACAGGAGGTATTTCCATGGTAGTTCGTTTGATTAAACCGGCGGTATTTGCAGTGCTCGCCGGGTTTTCCGTGTTGTGGCTCAGCCCTGCAAGCCTGGCGGCCAGTTTTGACTGTGACCGGGCGAAGGCGCCTGACGAGAAAACCATCTGTGCCACGCGCTCCCTCAATGATCAGGACGTGACCATGGCGCTGCTTTATGACCTCAACCGGCACTTCATGGCCATGGGCGGGCGCGGTTCGTTGATGGATGATCAGGCTGCGTGGCTCAAGCAACGGCATACGTGCGGCGCCCAAGTCAGTTGCCTGAGCAAAGCCTATACGCAGCGTATTGCGATGTTGCGTAGCTTTATTGATGAGCGGGTGATGACGAAGGGGCCGTTCTGAACGGCCGCTTACTGTAGGGGCGAGCTTGCTCGCGAAAAACCTGAGAGCGTCGTTGAGTGTCAGGCTTCCCGAGTTATCGTTGACGTCCATCGCGAGCAAGCTTGCTCCTACAGAAGCAGGGTGTGCTTTGTTCAGGCGTCGCTAGGTTGGATCCGGCGGCCTATTACATCCATCAGGTCACAGCCATCGCGTAGCGGAATGGCGAGCAGGCGTGCAAAGTCGTGAAGCACGACGGCGTCGCTGCTGATTTCTTCGCGGAAGGCGATATTTTCCAGCAGTTGGGTCACGGCGTTGATGCGGTAAGCGGCAGCCAAGGCAATCGTCGACACGCTATCTATTACAGATCTTGTAATAATTTTAGATTGTAGGAAATTACCGTTTCGCCTGTACGATTCAAGTACTTTTTCCATAACAGGACCTACATGAACACCCTCTCGGAGCCTCCCAGTCGTCTTTCCCCAAGACATTCACTGCCGCCGTTCCCGCTGATCGCCTGCCTCAACGCCAAGCACCCCTTATTCCGATTGCCTACCCTTACCCGGTCCCTCGACCGTGCGTTGCCGTGCCCGGCATTCTGAAAAACTTGAAGAGATACTGAAAAATGGAATGGTTAGCGGATCCAACGGCCTGGCTCGGCCTGTTGACTTTGATTGTGCTGGAGCTGGTGCTGGGCATCGACAACCTGGTGTTTATCGCGATCCTGGCGGACAAGCTGCCGCCGGAGCAGCGTGACCGTGCGCGTCTGATCGGTTTGTCCCTGGCATTGCTGATGCGCCTGGGCCTGTTGGCAAGTATTTCGTGGTTGGTGACCCTGACCCAACCGCTGTTCGAGGTGTTCGACAAGAGTTTCTCGGGCCGTGACCTGATCATGCTGTTTGGTGGTGTGTTCCTGTTGTTCAAGGCCACCATGGAATTGCATGAGCGGCTTGAGGGGCATGTCGCCCAACGTACCGGCAACGTGGCTTATGCGATGTTCTGGCCGATCGTTGCGCAGATTGTGGTGCTGGATGCGGTGTTCTCCCTGGATGCGGTGATTACCGCCGTGGGCATGGTGGATGAGCTGGCAGTGATGATGATCGCGGTGATCATTTCCATCGGCCTGATGATCATTGCCAGCAAGCCGCTGACCCGTTTCGTCAACGCCCACCCGACGGTGATCATGCTGTGCCTGGGCTTTTTGATGATGATCGGTTTTGCTCTGACGGCCGAAGGCCTGGGCTTCCACATCCCCAAAGGCTATCTGTACGCGGCCATCGGCTTCTCGATCCTGATCGAGCTGTTCAACCAGATCGCCCGGTCGCGCCGCAAGAAGTCGGCCCAGGGCACGCTGCCGAGGCGTGAGCGTACGGCCCATGCGGTGATGCGTTTGCTCGGCGGGCGTAATTTGGCAGTGGAGGAGGTAGACGAAGAGGTCGCCGACCTGCTGGACAACCCCGATGCCAGCGGCGGGCCGCTGTTTGACCGGCGTGAGCGGGTGATGATCAGCGGGGTGCTGCAACTGGCTGAACGCCCGATCCGTACGCTGATGACGCCCCGGGCCAAGGTGGACTCTATAGATCTGTCGGACGATCCCGACACTATCCGCCTGAAACTGATGCATTCGTCTTACTCGCGTCTGCCCTTGATCCGCAACGGTAATATCGACGAGCCATTGGGTTTTGTGCACAAGAAGGAGTTGCTCAAGGAATACCTGGCCGGTAACGAGCCGAACCTGGAGCACCTGGCACGCCGGGCGATCAACCTGCTGGAGAGTTTTTCGATCCTCAACGCCCTGGAGCAGATGCGCCAGGAGTCGACCCACATTGCCTTCGTGATCAACGAATTCGGCGATTTTATCGGGGTGTTGAGCATGACCGACATCCTGGAATCCATCGCCGGTGAGTTGCCGGATGCGAGTGAAGTCGAAGGGCCGGATATCGTCGAGGAGGAGGGTGGTTTCCGGGTCAACGGTGCCTTGAACCTCAACCTGATCCGCCAGCGTACCGGTTTCAAGGCCGTGGCCACGGAGGATTACCAGACCCTGGCCGGGCTGGTGATGAGCCTGCTGGATCGCCTGCCGGTGGTGGGCGATAGCCTGGAACACGAGGGCTGGCGCCTGACCGTGGCCGCAGTGGAGGAACGGCGAGTTACGCAGGTGCTGCTGGCACCGCTGTAGCGGGTGGATTTCATTCGACGCTGGGCTGGCCTTTGGATAGCATCGCCGCTCACTGAACCGTTAAGGAAGGGTTACCCGAATGACTTTGGACGTGCTTAAGATTTCTGCATTCTGTGATGGCAACCAGGGCGGTAACCCGGCCGGCGTATGGATCGGTGACAACTTGCCGGAAGCCGCAGAGATGCAGCGTATCGCTCACGAAGTCGGGTTTTCGGAAACCGTATTCGCCTGTCCGCAGGACGATGGCTGGCGCGTGCGGTACTTCGCGCCGCAGGCCGAAGTCGCCTTCTGCGGGCACGCCACCATCGCCCTTGGCGCGGCCTTGAGCCTGGCGCTGGGCGATGGCGAATTCCACCTGACGTTGAACAACGGCGATATTTCCGTCAGCGGCCGCAGCGAAGGCGACCTGATCGAAGCCGCGCTGCAATCCCCGCCAACCCGCAGTGCACCGGCAAACGATGCGCTGGTGGACGCGGGCCTGAGGTTGTTCGGCTACACCCGCAATGACCTGGACCCGAGCATCCCACCGGCAATCATCCATGGCGGTATCGACCACCTGGTGCTGGCCCTCGACAGCCGCGCGAAGCTCAGCCAGATGCACTATGAACTGGAGGCCGGTCGCCGCTACATGACAGAGGGCCGCCTGGGCACTGTGGTACTGGTGTTTGCCGAAAGCCCGACACTGTTCCACACCCGTAACCCGTTCGCGGTGGGCGGTGTGTACGAAGACCCGGCCACGGGCTCCGCTGCCGCCGCATTTGCCGGCTACCTGCGGGACCTGGGCTGGCCGCACAACGGCCGTATCGACATCATCCAGGGCGAGGACATGGGCAGTCGCTCACGCTTGCAAGCGCAGATCACCGATGAGAAGGGTGCTTCGATTCGTGTTTCCGGCACGGCGCGGTTGATGCTGGAGGACTGAACCTGGCGTAGCGGCTGAACGTCTCCATGACGGTGTGCTCCTGTTCCTCCCAGCGCCCAAACCCTTTCAGCTTCTCGACCATCTGGCCGTTTTGGAATATCAGCAGGGTAGGTGTGCCAGTCACCTCCGGATGCCTGGGGGTTTGAGCTGTGTCGAGTACCAGGCTTTTTACCCGGTTGGCGAATTTCCCGGCAATCCGCTCAAACAGTGGCCCGGCTTCCCCGCAGGCCGGGCAACGCTGCGAGACAAACAACATGAACACCGTCTCATGCGACGCGAGCACTTGCTGATATTCCTCGGCATTGGCAATCACCGCCGTTGCAATTCCCATGATGATCTCCTAGGCAAAAGGGCATGCCCCACGCTAAGCCCGGCGATCAAAACGGTCTACTGTCAAAACTAACAGGTACCCTGCAGCAAGCCGCTTTTGTGGTGAGGGGGCTTGTCCCCCGTTGGGCTGCGCAGCAGCCCCAAGGCTTTCAACGCTGCGCCCGTTCCCGAGCCTTCTTCGCCAACCCCACGCACTGCTTGTAGTCGCCCTGTTCCTTGGCGTCCTTCGCCCGGCGATAACCATGATGATTCTGGGTGGTGTAGTTCGTACTGAACGCCGCCTTGAGCTTGACCAGTTCGGCCTTGCATTCGCGCCGGTCATCCTTGGCAAACACCTGGCTGGCAAACACCAGCGACAACACCATAAGCACAAGACTGATCTTCATCTGAGCGCATTCCTTGGGGGCGGATCACCTGCAAAGGCTAGCCCAGCCACGGGATATTTCCATTCGGCCATCGCACCGCTTTCGTGCACGGTAACGCGCTGCTCCCGCACCCAAATGTGGCCTGTCACCCCGGTGTGTAGCCAACGGTAGCAATCTGATTGCAACGACGGGTCTGACGCCTCATCGCCGATACAAATTTATCTAGTTGATTTTAAAGGAAATTAATCCCGCAATATTTTTCTGTTACTGCGTGTGGCACACTTTCTGCTGTCTATTCCGTTGTTACATACTAAGTTCCGGTATAGCGGAATACACAACTCCTGGAGTGCTTGTCATGCATCACCGACCTTCCGTGTTTAAAGCGTGTGTTTTTCTCTTCGCCGCATCGGCTTCCCTCGCAAGCGTAGTGCAAGCGGCGGACAGCAAGCTCGATACGGTGCTCAAGCGTGGGCACCTGATCGTGGGTACAGGCAGTACCAATGCGCCGTGGCACTTCCAGGGAGCGGATGGCAAGTTGCAGGGTTTTGATATCGACATCGGCCACATCGTCGCCAAGGGGCTGTTCAACGACCCGAGCAAAGTCGAGTACGTGGTGCAGTCCTCCGACGCCCGGATTCCCAACCTGTTGACCGACAAGGTCGACATGAGCTGCCAGTTCATCACCGTCACCGCCAGCCGTGCGCAGCAAGTGGCCTTCACCCTGCCGTACTACCGCGAAGGCGTGGGCCTGTTGCTGCCGGCCAACAGCAAGTACAAGGAAATCGAAGACCTGCAAGCCGCAGGCAGCGACGTCACCGTGGCCGTGCTGCAGAACGTCTACGCCGAAGAGCTGGTGCACCAGGCATTGCCTAAAGCCAAGGTCGACCAGTACGACAGCGTCGACCTGATGTACCAGGCCGTGAACTCCGGCCGTGCCGACACCGCCGCCACCGACCAGTCCTCGGTCAAGTACCTGATGGTGCAAAACCCGGGTCGCTACCGCAGCCCGAGCTACGCCTGGAGCCCGCAGACCTACGCGTGCGCCGTCAAGCGTGGCGACCAGGACTGGCTGAACTTCGTCAACACCGCGCTGCATGAAGCCATGACCGGCGTGGAATTCCCGATGTACAAGGCCTCGTTCAAGCAATGGTTCGGTGTGGATCTGCCAGAGCCTGCGATCGGTTTCCCGGTTGAGTTCAAGTAATTCGTAAACACTGGGGCGTCGCTGACGGCGCCCCAATCAGGTACTGCCGACCATGAACTATCAGTTGAACTTTGCCGCTGTGTGGCGCGACTTCCCCAGCTTGCTGGCGGGGCTCGGCCTCGGCCTTGAACTGGCACTGCTGTCCATCGCCATCGGTTGCGTGATCGGCCTGTTGATGGCGTTTGCCATGTTGTCCAAACACCGTGCGTTGCGCATCGT
Source organism: Pseudomonas sp. 1912-s (assembly GCF_029269205.1). Classification (NCBI taxonomy): domain Bacteria; kingdom Pseudomonadati; phylum Pseudomonadota; class Gammaproteobacteria; order Pseudomonadales; family Pseudomonadaceae; genus Pseudomonas; species Pseudomonas sp. 1912-s. Next base: position 30,195 of record NZ_JARIXR010000005.1, read on the forward strand.
GGCCTCGGTGTATGTGACGGTGATCCGCAACACCCCGATCCTGGTGCTGATCCTGTTGATCTACTTCGCCTTGCCGAGCCTCGGTATCCGGCTGGACAAGATCCCCTCGTTCATCATCACGCTGTCGCTGTACGCCGGTGCCTACCTCACCGAAGTATTCCGCGCAGGCCTCTTGAATATTCCCAAGGGGTTGCGTGAAGCGGGCCTGGCCATCGGCCTGGGCGAATGGCGCATCCGCGTGTACATCACCGTGCCGGTGATGCTGCGCAACGTGCTGCCGGCGCTGTCGAACAACTTCATCTCGCTGTTCAAGGACACCTCCCTGGCGGCTGCGATCGCGGTGCCGGAGCTGACCTATTACGCCCGCAAGATCAACGTCGAAAGCTACCGGGTGATTGAAACCTGGATGGTCACGACCGCGCTCTACGTGGCTGCCTGTTACCTCATTGCCATGCTGCTCCGTTACCTGGAACAGCGTTTGGCGATTCGCCGCTAAGGAGCGCCCATGTACGAATCCCCCAGCTGGCTGCATGAGTTGTGGATCGCCCGGGAAACCCTCTGGGCGGGGTTCCAGACCAGCGTCTATTGCTCGGCCCTGGCGATTATCTTCGGCACCCTGATCGGCATCGTTGCCGGGTTGATCCTGACCTACGGCAAATTCTGGATGCGTGCACCGTTTCGCCTGTACGTCGACCTGATCCGCGGTACGCCGGTGTTTGTGCTGGTGTTGGCATGCTTCTACATGCTGCCGGCGCTTGGCTGGCAGATCAGCGCGTTCCAGGCCGGTGCCGTGGGCCTGACGCTGTTCTGCGGCTCTCACGTTTCGGAAATCGTGCGCGGTGCGTTGCAAGCCATTCCCAAAGGGCAACTGGAAGCGGGCAAGGCCATCGGCCTGACGTTCTACCAGTCCCTGGGCTATGTGCTGCTGCCTCAGGCGTTGCGGCAGATCCTGCCGACCTGGGTCAACTCGTCCACGGAAATCGTCAAGGCGTCCACCTTGCTGTCGGTGATCGGCGTGGCCGAATTGCTGCTCAGCACCCAACAGGTCATCGCCCGGACGTTCATGACCCTGGAGTTCTACCTGTTCGCAGGCTTTATGTTTTTTGTCATCAACTACGCCATCGAATTGTTGGGGCGTTACATTGAAAAGCGGGTGGCATTGCCATGAACCAACTCTCAAAAGAAAGCCAGCCACTGCTGAACATTCGCGGCCTGCGTAAACAGTACGGCCCGGTGGAAGTGCTCAAGGGCGTCGATCTGACCCTGCAGCGCGGCAACGTCGTGACGTTGATCGGCTCCAGCGGTTCGGGCAAGACCACGCTGCTGCGCTGCGTCAACCTGCTGGAAGAATTCCAGGGCGGCCAGATCACCCTCGACGGCGAATCCATCGGCTACAGCGACGTCGGCGGCAAGCGCGTGCGCCATCCGGAACGGGTGATTTCCCAGCATCGCGCGATGACGGGCATGGCGTTCCAGCAGTTCAACCTGTTCCCGCATTTGACCGCGTTGCAGAACGTCACCCTGGGCCTGCTCAAGGTCAAGAAGATGGGCAAGGACGAGGCGGTTGCACTGGCGGAAAAATGGCTGGACCGTGTCGGCCTGCTGGAGCGGCGCAATCACTTCCCGGGCCAATTGTCGGGCGGCCAGCAACAGCGTGTGGCGATTGCCCGGGCGATTGCGATGAACCCGAGCCTGATGCTGTTCGACGAAGTCACCTCGGCCCTCGACCCGGAACTGGTGGGTGAAGTGCTCAGCGTGATCAAGGGGTTGGCAGAAGAGGGCATGACCATGTTGCTGGTCACCCACGAAATGCGCTTTGCCTATGAAGTCTCGGACAAGATCGTCTTCATGAACCAGGGCCGCATTGAAGAACAGGGGCCGCCGAAAGACATCTTCGAACGCCCGCAATCGCCGCGACTGGCGGAATTTCTCAAGAACATTCGTTTTTAATTCACTCGTTTCAGGAGATCCATTATGAGCATTACTCGTTACGGCACCGGCGCCACCGCAGGCGGTGGCCAGCCTCGTCCTTTCGCCCGCGCGGTGGAAGCGGACGGCTGGTTGTACGTGTCGGGCCAGGTGCCGGCGGTGGACGGTGAAATCATCACCGGCGGGATCGTCGAGCAGACGCACCAGACCATGAAGAACGTGGTGGCGATCCTCGAAGAGGCCGGCTATGCGCTCGAAGATGTGGTGCGTGTAGGTGTGTGGCTGGAAGACCCACGGGACTTCTGGAGCTTCAACAAAGTGTTCGGCGAATACTTCAACCCGGAACATGCCCCGGCGCGGGCGTGTGTGCAGGCGAACATGATGGTCGACTGCAAGGTGGAGATCGATTGCGTGGCCTACAAGAAAAAAGGCTAAATGCCCGACCGCAACTTGCAGTGATGAAACTCGTTGTGGCGAGGGAGCTTGCTCCCGCTGGAGTGCGAAGCGCTCCCGTTTTTTTGGGGCCGCTTCGCAGCCCAGCGGGAGCAAGCTCCCTCGCCACAGAGGACTCATCTGCTGCGATTTTAAGCCTTTGACGGGACCCGAAACTGCCATGACCGAAGACACCATCAAACGCCGCGCCAAGGGCCTCGACCGGGCGTTCGATATCCTCGATTTCCTCAAGGAAATCGGCCAGCCCCTGCGCCCGAATGATATCGCCAGCGGCATTGGCAGCCCCAAGTCCACGGTCTACGAACTGGTGGCCTCGCTGCTGGAGCGGCGCATCCTCGAAACCGTGGGCAAGGACGGTCACGTCTACCTCGGCCGTCAGCTGTACTTCCTCGGCCAGGCCCACCTGCGTCATTTCGACCTGACCCGCGAAGCCGACCACGCCCTGCAGGAAATCGTCAGCCAGACCCACGAAACCGCCCAGATGTGCCTGCTCAACGGGCGCAAATACACCGTGGCGCTGATGCGCGAAGGCGAGCGGCATTTCCGCATTTCCTCCGACATCGGCGAGAACGCCCCAATCCCCTGGACCGCCTCCGGCCGCCTGCTGTTGGGCCACCTGAGCGACCAGCAAATCATCGACCTGATCGACTACGACGATTTCATCCTCCCGGACGGTCAGCGTCTGCCTCTGGAAACCTTCCTCGGGCAAATTCGTCAGGCCACCCTCGACGGATTTTTCTCCTTCGACAGCGTTGCCGACACCTTTACCCATTGCTTTGCCGCCCCGGTGCGGGACGCCCAAGGCATCAGTATTGCGACCCTGTGCATCGTGGCCCCACGGGCCGATGCCATCAAAAACTACAACGACTATCGCCGGGTGCTGATCGACAGCGCGAACAACCTGGCCCGTCGCATCAACGAATAGGAAACCCTTATGTCTGCCTTCAATGCCGTTGAAAAAGGCGCCGCCGAAGTCGGTGCGCATCTGGTGCGTGACGTCAGCCTGCCGGCCCTGGTGCTGCACCGTGATGCCCTGGAACACAACATCCGCTGGATGCAGGCATTCGTCAGCAACAGCGGCGCGCAACTGGCGCCCCATGGCAAGACCAGCATGATGCCGGCACTGTTCCAGCGTCAGATCGAACAGGGCGCCTGGGGCATCACCCTGGCCAATGCCGTGCAGACCCGCGCCGCGTATGCCGGTGGTGTTCGCCGGGTATTGATGGCCAACCAGCTGGTGGGCGCGCCGAACATGGCGCTGATTGCCGACCTGCTGGCCGACCCGGAATTCGACTTTCACTGCATGGTCGATCACCCGGACAACGTCGCCGACCTGGGCGCATTCTTCGCCGCCCGTGGCCTGCGCCTGAACGTGATGATCGAATACGGTGTGGTCGGCGGGCGTTGCGGTTGCCGGAGCGAACAGGAGGTGCTCGACCTGGCCAGGGCGATCAAGGCCCAGCCTGCGCTGGCCCTCACCGGCATTGAAGGTTACGAAGGGGTGATCCACGGCGATCACGCCATCAGTGGCATCCGCGAATTCGCCGCTTCCCTGGTGCGCCTGGCCGTCGACCTGCAAAACAGCGGCGCCTTCGACCTCGGCAAGCCGATCATCACCGCTTCGGGCTCGGCCTGGTACGACCTGATCGCCGAGTCCTTCGAAGCCCAGAACGCCGCCGGCCGCTTCCTCAGCGTATTGCGCCCGGGCAGCTACGTGGCCCACGACCACGGTATCTACAAAGAAGCGCAATGCTGCGTACTCGACCGTCGCAGCGACCTCAACGAAGGCCTGCGCCCCGCGCTGGAAGTCTGGGCCCATGTGCAATCCTTACCGGAGCCAGGCTTCGCGGTGATCGCCCTGGGCAAGCGCGACGTCGCCTACGACGCCGGCCTGCCGGTGCCGCTCAAGCGCTACAAGGCTGGCGTGCTGCCAGCCGAGGGTGATGACGTGACCGCGTGCAAGGTCACCGCCGTGATGGACCAGCATGCGTTCATGGTCGTCGCACCGGGGGTTGAGCTGCGCATTGGCGACATCATCTCCTTCGGCACATCCCACCCGTGCCTGACGTTCGACAAGTGGCAAGTGGGTAATTTGGTGGATGAGCAACTGCAAGTGATCGAAAGCCTGCATACCTGCTTCTAGACCGAGTCGCGCCCATCGCGAGCAAACCCGCTCCCACATCGACCGTGTTCCTTCAGGTACAACACGGTCAACTGTGGGAGCCGGGCTTGCCCGCGATGAGGCCCTCAAGTACATCGAGAGACCCCAGGCATGAACACAAAACCCCGCATCGCCCTCATCGGCGAATGCATGATCGAACTGCAACACCGCGCCGACGGCAGCCTGCAACAAAGCTTCGGCGGCGACACCCTGAACGCCGCCGTCTACCTGCGCCGCGAACTGGGTGAGCCGAGCACCGTCGACTACGTCACCGCCCTGGGCGATGACAGCTTCAGCGACGCCATGTGCAAGCACTGGGCTGAGGAAGGCCTGGGCCTGGGTATGGTCCAGCGCTTGCCCGGGCGCTTGCCGGGTTTGTACTGCATCCAGACCGACGCCAAGGGCGAGCGCAAATTCCTCTACTGGCGCAACGAAGCGGCGGTACGCGACTGCTTCACCACACCGGCGGCCGAGCCGATTCTGGCGGCGTTGCCGGGGTATGACGTGGTGTATTTCAGCGGCATCACCCTGGCGGTGTTGGGAGAAGTGGGCCGTGAGCGGTTGCTGAAAACCCTGATCGAAACCCGTAGGCGCGGCGGCAAAGTGGTGTTCGACAACAACTACCGACCGCGCTTGTGGGCCAGTGTAGAAGCGGCGCGTGCGGCGTATCACACGGTGTTGGCCGAGGTGGATATCGCCCTGTTGACCGAAGATGACGAGCGGGCGTTGTTTGGCTACGAGGACAGCGAACAGGTATTTGCGGCGTACCCGACGATTGCCGAGGTGGTGCTCAAGCGGGGCGCGGATGTTTGCCTGATTCGTTGTGAAGATGAGCGATTCGAGGTGCCGGCGCTGGTGGTGGAGAAGGTGGTCGACACCACGGCGGCGGGGGATTCATTCAGTGCGGCGTACCTGGCCAGCCGGCTCAAGGGCGGCTCGCCGCAGGATGCAGCCTTGGCCGGGCATCGCCTGGCGAGCCGGGTCATTCAAGTACCGGGTGCACTGATCCCCCGAGACTAACGCCACAACCAGCCCCTCAATCCCGGTAAAACACCTGCACCAGGTGATACCCGAACTTGCTCTTGATCGGCCCGTGAACCACCTTCACGGGCTTTTTGAAGATCACCGCATCAATCACCCCCACCATCTGCCCCGGCCGCACTTCACCCAGATCACCGCCGCGCTTGGCGGAAGGGCAGGTGGAATACTTCTTGGCCAACACATCAAACGCTTCGCCCTTGGCAATACGCTGCTTGAGCTGTTCGGCTTCCTCGCTGGTTTTCACCAGAATGTGACGGGCTTGGGCTTTCATTGATCGGTCCTGATGTGAAACGGCGCGCGATTATGCCTGAAGTCAGGCCTCTGAGCTGATCATGCTGCGGATTTTGTTAGCCAGCAGGTCAATCGAAAACGGCTTGGCCACCATGTCCATGCCTTCCTCCAGGAACCCTTGGCGCTCGGCGGCTTTCTCGGCGTAACCGGTCATGAACAGCACTTTGAGTTCGGGCCGGTGCTGCCGTGCAATCTCCGCCAGTTGCCGGCCATTCATCCCGGGCAGGCCCACGTCGGTCACCAGCAAGTCCACGCGCAGATCGGATTCCAGTAACGGCAATGCCGCCCGTGCATCCGCCGCCTGATGGGCGGTGTAGCCCAGTTCATCCAGTACATTCACCACCAGCATCCGCACTGCCGGGTCGTCCTCGACCACCACCACCGCTTCACCCGCCAGCGCCACCGGGGCTTCGGCCTGGCTGGCGGGCGCGGTTCTTTCCAGCGCGGTGCCATGCAGGCGCGGCAGGTACAGGCGCACGCAGGTGCCCTGGCCAGGCTGGCTTTCAATCGTGACGTGCCCGCCGGACTGCTGGGCAAAGCCATAGATCATCGACAACCCAAGGCCGGTGCCCTGGCCGATGGGCTTGGTGGTGAAGAACGGGTCGAAGGCCTTGGCGAGGATCTTGGCGGTCATGCCGGCGCCGTTGTCGCTCACGCCGAGCATCACATAGTCGCCGGCCTTGACCGGCTCCAGGGTGGTGATGTCGGTGCCGTCGAGGTAGCTGTTGGCGGTCTCGATGCACAATTGCCCGCCGTCGGGCATCGCATCGCGGGCGTTGATCACCAGGTTGAGCAGGGCGTTTTCCAGCTGGCTGGCGTCGGTGTTCACCGGCCACACGTCGGCGCCCAGGTTCACCTTGAGTTCGATGTGCGCGCCCTTGGTGCGGCGGAACAGGTCTTCCAGGGACGCCACCAATTGGTTCGGGTCCACCGGCTTGCGGTCCAGCGACTGGCGGCGCGAGAAGGCCAGCAGGCGGTGGGTCAGCGCGGCGGCGCGATGGGCCGAGGACACGGCGGCGTCGGTGAAGCGGCCGATCTCGTCGCTGCGCCCGGCGGCGATGTAGCGTTGCATCAGGTCCAGGCTGCCGATGATCCCGGTGAGCATGTTGTTGAAGTCATGGGCGATGCCGCCGGTGAGCTGGCCGACCGCTTCCATCTTCTGGGCATGGCGCAGGGCGTCTTCGGCACGCTCGCGCTCGAACATCTCGTTTTGCAGGCGCTGGTTGGCTTCGGCCAGGGCCTGGGTGCGCTGGCTGACGCGCTCTTCGAGGTTTTCGTTCAGCTGACGCAGGGCTTCTTCGGTGAGCTTGCGCTCGGTCTCGTCGATCACAAAAATGTAGAAACCGTTGACCGAACCGTCGGCGCTGAAACGCGGCAGGTATTTCATCAGCGCGTGGCGCGGCCGCCCGTCATGGTGCGGCGTGACGGTGACAAAACTGCAGGCCTTGCCCTTCAGCGCCGCTTCGATTTTGTCGACGCGCCCGGCATAGACTTCATCCCCCAGCACCTCGCGGATGGACTTGCCGTACAGCTCCTGCGGGGTCATGCCGTACCAGTCCAGGTAGGCGCTGTTGTTCAGGCGAAAGCGTTGCTCATGGTCGACATAGCCGATCAGCACCGGCATGGCGTTGATGATCAACTGCAGCTCGGTCTGGCTTTGGCGCAGGGCCTGTTCGGTGTGCTTGCGTTCGGTCAGGTCGAGGGCGGCGCCGAGAAAGCGCGCCGGGCGGCCATGGTGGTCCTTGTAGCAGCGACCCCGGGCAAACACCCAGCGCACTTCGCCACCGGCTTGCAGCAGGCGGTATTCCTCGGCGTATTCGGTGCCGTGGGTGATGCAATGCTTGATGCTGCGGGCCACCATGCCACGGTCTTCGGGGTGCACGCCTTGCAGGTAATCGCTGATGGGCAGCAGGCCGGCATCGCAAGGATCAACGCCGTGCAACTGGGCGAAATGCGCGTCGGCGATAAACCGGTCTTCGCCGATGTCCCAGTCCCAGGTGCCCACGGCGTCGGTGGCGGCCAGGGCCAGTTGCAGGCGCTGCTCGGTGTTGCGCTGGGCCTTGAGGCTGTTTTCGGTACGCTGCTGGAGTTCCAGGGCGATGCGCCGGCGCTCGTTGGTTTCGATCGCGGTGATCAGGATCCCGGCGACCTGGCCGCGTTCGTCACGAATCGGGCTGTAGGTCAGGTCGAGCCAGATCTCGGTGTCACGGTGGTTGCGTTGCAGCACGAAACGCTGTTCGGTGAAGGTGCGCACCTGGCCCGTGAGGACGGCGCTGTAGATCGGGTCGGTGAACGGCTTGAGTTCCGGCCAGATCAGGTCGGCGGGCTGGCCGAAGGCAGCCGGGTGCTTGTTGCCGGCCAGCAGGGCGAAGCCGTCGTTGTAAATCTGGGTGAGTTCGGCGCCCCACAGCAACAGCATCGGCATCGGCGAATGAATCACGATGTCGACGGCTGTACGGAGGCTTTGCGGCCAATCAATGGCGTCACCGAGGGGGCTTCGTGCCCAGTCCAGCCGCGCAATCAGTGCCGCGGCCTCGCTGCCGGTGGGTGATACGTTCATGTAAATGCCCTGCGCGTAACGCTTGAAGAATGACAAAAGCCGATTATCCCGCGAGCGGGGATCGGCTTTCCACCCTCGAAAAATAGCATGCTTGAGGGCTTTGTCTTCAAATGAGTGCTTAAGGGCTAAAACGTTTCATCTTTCTGCCAGCTCCCGACGGTCACGGAATTGCTCCAGCGCTTCGGGGTTGGCCAGTGCGTCGGTGTTCTTGACCGCCTCGCCGTGCACCACATTGCGCACCGCCAATTCAACGATCTTGCCGCTGATGGTGCGCGGGATATCCGTCACCGCCAGAATCTTCGCCGGCACATGGCGTGGCGTTGTGTTGGCGCGGATCACCTGGCGGATCTGTTGCTCGAGGGCGTCGTCCAGTTCGATGCCGTCGTTGAGACGCACAAACAACACCACTCGCACGTCGTCCTGCCAGCGTTGGCCGATGGCCAGGCTTTCCAGGACCTGGGGTACCTTTTCCACCTGGCGATAAATCTCCGCAGTGCCGATGCGCACACCGCCGGGGTTGAGCACGGCGTCTGAACGACCATGGATCAGCAGGCTGCCATTGGGCCGTTGTTCGGCGTAGTCGCCCTGGGCCCACACGCCGGGGAACTGGCTGAAATACGAGGCCCGCAGTTTTTTCTGATCAGGGTCATTCCACAGGCCGATGGGCATCGCCGGGAAGTGTCGGGTGCACACCAACTCGCCTTTTTCGCCCACCAGCGGGTGGCCCTGGTCGTCCCACACTTCGATGGCCATTGCCAGGCTCTTGCACTGCATCTCGCCACGGCGCACCGGCAGCACCGGGTTGCCGATCACAAAGCAGGAGACGATGTCGGTACCGCCCGACATCGACGACAGGCACAGTTCGGGCTTGATCTCGCGGTACACGTAATCGTAGCTCTGGGGCGACAGCGGCGAACCCGTGGAGATCAAGCCCTTGAGGCTGCCCAGGTCATGGCTCAGGCGCGGTTGCAGCCCGGCTTTTTCCAGGGTCGCGAGGAATTTCGGGCTGGTGCCGAATACGCTGATTTTCTCCTGATCGATCAGGTCCATCAGGCGTTCCGGCCCGGGGTGAAACGGTGAACCGTCATAGAGCACCGCCGTGGCACCGATGGCCAACACCGACACCAGCCAGTTCCACATCATCCAGCCGCAGGTGGTGTAGTAGAACAGGCAGTCGTCCCGGGACAGGTCGGCGTGCAGGCCGTGTTCCTTGAGGTGGGTGAGCAGCACGCCGCCGGTGCCGTGGATGATGCACTTGGGCACGCCGGTGGTGCCGCTGGAATACAGGATGTACAGCGGGTGGTCGAAAGGCACGGCGACGAAGTCGGGCTCGCCGCCAGGGGTGTAGAAGTCGCTCCAGAGTGCAACGCTGGCTTGGGTTTGATAGTCCTCGGGGCGCGCTTGCGGGCGGGCATACGGCACGATAATCAGCTGTTGCAGGGACGGCAGGCGTTCGAGGATTTCATTGAGCTTGCTGCTTTGGTCGATGACCTTGCCGGCGTAGCGGTAGCCGGCGCAGGTGATCAGCACCTTGGGTTCGATCTGGCCGAAGCGGTCGATCACGCCCTGGGTGCCGAAATCCGGCGACGAGCACGACCAGATGGCCCCGAGGCTGGTGGTGGCGAGCATGCCCACCAGGGTTTGCCAGGTGTTGGGCATGCACGCGGCCACCCGGTCACCCACGCCCACACCGGCGGCCCGCAGGCTGCGTTGCAGGCCGGCGACGTGGCGGGCCAGTTCGGCGTAGGTCAGTTGCTCGCGCTGGCCGTCTTCGCCGAGGGCGACCACGGCGGTGTGATCATCGCGGCGGCGCAGCAAGTGTTCGGCAAAGTTCAGGGTGGCGCCGGGAAACCACTGGGCGCTGGGCATCTCGGCGTCTTCGATCAGCACCGCGCTGGGCGGTGTACGGAACTGCACATCGAAGAACTCGACAATCGCCCGCCAGAAGTCCGGACGCTGCTCGATGCTCCACTGGTGCAGGGCCGGGTAATCGCTGATCTGCAAGGCATGGCGATCATTGATGAAACGCCGGAACTGGTCCATCCGGGTGGCGTGGATGCGTTCGGGGGAGGGTTGCCAGAGTATTTCGGACATAAGGAAATCTCTTGTTCTTGTGTCAAATCTGCCAAACAACACAGGTCAAAATGTGGGAGCAGGCAAGCCAGCTCCCACATTTGATCTCCGGTGTCTTGGGGATCGTCGTTTATTGGGCCAGCCAGCCGCCGTCGATATTCCACGCCGCGCCGCGCACCTGGCTGCCGGCTTCGCTGCACAGGAACAGTACCAGTTCCCCCAGTTGCGGCGGTGTCACGAATTCCAGCGACGGCTGCTTCTCCGCCAGCAAATCATGCTGCGCCTGTTGCGGGTCCACCCCGGTCGCGATGCGATCATCAATCTGCTTCTGCACCAGCGGCGTCAACACCCAGCCCGGGCAAATGGCGTTGCAGGTGACATTACTCTGGGCCGTTTCCAGGCCCACCACTTTGGTCAGGCCGATCACCCCGTGCTTGGCCGCCACATAAGCCGCCTTACCCACCGAACCCACCAGACCATGCACCGAAGCGATATTCACGATCCGTCCCCAGCCCCTGGCCTTCATGCCCGGCAGGCTCAGGCGCGTGCTGTGGAACACCGACGACAGGTTGATCGCAATGATCGAGTCCCAGCGCTCCACCGGAAACTCATCCACTGGCGCCACGTGCTGGATCCCGGCGTTGTTCACCAGGATGTCGATGCCGCCAAACTCGCGCTCGGCGTAGGCGATCATCTCGGCGATCTGCGCCGGGTCGCTGACGTCGGCAGGGTGATGCCCGACCTTGCCGCCGAAGGCCTGCACCTGGGCGATCACCGCGCTGGCGTCGCCGAAACCGTTGAGGATCAGGTTGGCGCCGGCCTTGGCCAGGCTCAGGGCAATGCCCAGGCCGATGCCGCTGGTGGAGCCGGTGACCAGGGCGGTCTTGCCGTTCAATGTCGTCATATCAACCTCACACAATGCCGGTGGCGTAGAAAGTACCAATCACCACGAACACCGCGAGGGTCTTGATGATCGTGATGCCGAAAATATCTTTATAGGCTTCGCGGTGGGTCAGCCCGGTCACCGCCAGCAGCGTGATCACCGCGCCGTTGTGGGGCAGGGTGTCCATGCCGCCGCTGGCCATGGCCGCGACCCGGTGCAGTACTTCAAGGGGGATATTGGCCGCATGGGCCGCTGAAATAAAGCTCTCCGACATGGCCGCCAGCGCGATGCTCATACCGCCCGAGGCTGAACCGGTGATACCGGCCAGCAGGGTCACGGTAATCGCTTCGTTGACCAGCGGGTTGGGGATGCCCTTGAGCCAGTCCGCCAGCACCAGGAAGCCCGGCAAGGAAGCGATCACTGCACCAAACCCATATTCCGACGCGGTGTTCATCGCCGCCAGCAGGGCACCGCTGACCGCGCTCTTGCTGCCCTCGGCAAGCTTGCTGCGAATCGCCGAGAAACCGAACACCAGCACTACGATGATCCCCACCAGCAAGGCCGCCTGCACCGCCCAGATCGCCGTCAGCTTGGCGACTTCGGTTTGTACCGGCGCGCTCATGCCCGGCAGGCTGAGGGTGTGGGTCTTGCCGTACCACAGCGGAATCCAGTGGGTGAACAGCAGGTTCATGATACCCACCAGCAACAGCGGCGACAGGGCGATCCACGGGTTGGGCAGCTTGATGTCTTCGGCGGTTTCCGGCTCGTTGCGCAGGTTGGTGCCATAGCCTTCACCGGCGCGCTGGGCCTTGTTGCGCTGGCGGGCCAGGTACAGCATGCCGACGCAGAACACGAAGATCGTGCCGATCAATCCCAGCCACGGCGCGGCCCAGGCGGTGGTGTTGAAGAAGGTGCTGGGGATGATGTTCTGGATCTGCGGCGTGCCGGGCAGGGCGTCCATGGTGAACGAGAACGCACCGAGGGCGATGGTCGCCGGCAACAGGCGCTTGGGGATATTGCTCTGGCGGAACATCTCGGCGGCAAACGGGTACACCGCGAATACCACCACGAACAGCGACACGCCGCCGTAGGTCAGCAGGGCGCACACCAGCACGATCACCAGCATCGCCTGGCGGGTGCCGAGCAACTGGATCGCCGCGGCGACGATGGAGCGCGAGAAGCCGGAAATCTCGATCAGCTTGCCGAACACCGCGCCGAGCAGGAACACCGGGAAATACAGTTTGAGGAAGCCGACCATTTTCTCCATGAACACCCCGGTAAAAGCGGGAGCGACGGCGGAAGGGTCGGTGAGCAGCACGGCGCCGAGGGCGGCGATGGGGGCAAACAGGATGACGCTGTAGCCACGGTAAGCGGCCAGCATCAGCAACGCCAGGGCTGCGAGGGCAATGATCACACTCATGGTGTGTCTCCATCTGATTGTTATTTTTGTGGGGGTGAGGCTGTGGGGAGGGGCCATAGCGAGATGTGTGCCAAGTGGTTAACTTGTTGAAATGTAAGGGTAATATTGTCTTTGGATGCTTGGATTCCGGAATTTGTCTCTGAATTGAGACTGGCGGTGATCAAATGTGGGAGCTGGCTTGCTGTGGTGAGGGGGCTTGTCCCCCGTCGGGTTCACCACAGATTGATGGGGCTGCTTCGCAGCCCAGCGCGGGGCAAGCCCGCTCGCCACAGCAAGCCCGCTCCCACATTGGATTTTCTCTGTATTTGGAATTGTGTCTCTGTTTGGAGACTAGGCGATGCCCAAGGCAACCATCTTCTTGTACAAGGTCGACCGGCCCAGCCCCAGTCGCTTCGCCGCCTCCACCACATTCCCCTCACAGGCCTTCAACGCCGCCCCAATCACCTGCCGATCAAACCGCTCCCGGGCCGCGCTGAAACGCTCGCCCTCAACCGTCTCTACCGAACTGTGCTCCACCGGGCTGAACGTCCCGATGGCTGCGCGAATTTCGCTGGCATTCAACACCAGGTCATCACTCAACAACGCCGCCCGTTCCAGCACATTGCGCAGTTCGCGGATATTCCCCGGCCATGCATGCTGTGCCAATAACGCCAGGGCCTCGCGATCCAGCTCATGCTGGCTGCGCAACTCCTCCAGAATCGCCTCGCTCAGCGCCGGCAAATCATCCAGCCGCGCGCGCAATGGCGGCACCTGGATCGGCAGCACATTCAGCCGGTAATACAGGTCCGCCCGAAATTCGCCGCGCTTGATCGCCGCTTCCAGGTCCATCGACGTGGCGGCAATCACCCGCACATCGCTGTGGATCATCTCGTTGGAGCCCACCGGCTCGAACTCTTTCTCCTGCAACACCCGCAGCAATTTGCTTTGGAGCGGTAGGGGCATGTCGCCGATCTCATCAAGGAACAGCGTGCCGCCCTGGGCAATTTGCAACTTGCCGGGACGGCCCTTGCGGTCGGCGCCGGTAAACGCGCCCGGTGCGGTGCCGAAGAACTCAGCTTCCAGCAAATCATGAGGAATGGCCGCGCTGTTGATACTGACAAACGCCTTGTGTGCCCGGGGCGAGGCGCCGTGAATCGCCTGGGCCAACAGTTCTTTGCCAGTGCCGGTTTCCCCCAGCAGCAACACCGGCGACTCCGCGCTCGCACTGCGCCGCGCCCGGCGTTTGACTTCCAGGCTGGCCGCGCTGGTGCCGATAAAGTGCGCGAAGTTGTACTTGCTCTGCCGCGACCTCAGCAGCGAACGGGTAGACGCCAGTTCCTGCTGCATGCTCAGGTAGCGCTCGATCAGCGGCGACAGGTTGCGCAGCTCATCAAACAGTGCAAACCCGATCGCTCCGATCACCTTGCCCGCATCGTCATGGATCGGCAGGCGCATCACCACCAGCGGGCCTTTGGGGGTGTCCTGGATGTCCAGCAAAATCGGCTGGTCATTGCGCACCACCTGGCGCAGCAGGCTGTTGGAAATCACCTGCTCACACGGCTGGCCGATGGCGTCGTCGGCGTTTTTCAGGCCGAAGCGCTTGGCGTAGCGCTCGTTCATCCAGACGATATTCGCGTCGCCGTCGACAATCACGGTGCCTTCGCTGGACTGCTCGATGATCTCGAACAATGACTGGATCGCCAGGCCGCGAACGTATTGGTAATCCTTGAGGCTGCCGGTGGTGCTCATGGGTGCGCCGCCGCGAGGAGTTCCCGGGTGTAGGGGTGTTGAGGCGCGGCAAACACTTCATCGCTCGGCCCGCGTTCCACCACCTTGCCGTCCTTGATCACGATCATGTCGTGGGCCAGGGCCCGCACTACGGCGAGGTCATGGCTGATAAACAGGTAGGTCAGGCCGTACTTTTCCTGTAGCTCAAGCAGCAATGCCACCACCTGTTTCTGCACGGTACGGTCCAGCGCCGAGGTGGGTTCGTCCAGCAGGATCAACGCCGGCTTGAGCACCAGGGCGCGGGCAATGGCGATGCGCTGGCGCTGGCCTCCGGAGAATTCATGGGGGTAGCGATGCCGGCTGGCGGGGTCCAGGCCCACATCTTCCAGCACGCGGATCACCTGGGCTTCGCGGTCCTTGAGACTGCACGGGGCATGCACTTCCAGGCCTTCGCTGATGATCTGCGCCACCGACATCCGTGGGCTGAGGCTGCCGAACGGGTCCTGGAACACCACCTGCATCTGCTTGCGCCACGGCTGCATCTGCTTTTGCGTCAGGCCTTCGAGGGCCTCGCCCTGGAAGCGAATCGCGCCGCTGGAATCCAGCAGCCGCAAAATCGCCTGGCCCAGGGTGGATTTGCCCGAGCCGGACTCGCCGACAATCCCCAGCGTCTTGCCGCGCTGCACCGTCAGGCTGATGCCATCCACGGCTTGCAGGTACTGCTTGCGCCGGAACAGGCCACCGCCCAGCGGGAACTGCACGCTCAAGTCATCCACCTGCAACACCGTGTCGCGCACCTCGTGATTCAAGACGATGCCTGCCGGTTCTGCATCCAGCAGCAGGCGGCTGTAAGGGTGCTTGGGCGCGCAGAACAGGGTTTCGCAATCCGCCTGCTCGACAATCTCCCCGGCCTTCATCACGCACACCCGCTGGGCAATGCTGCGCACCAGGTTGAGGTCGTGGCTGATCAGCAGCAGCGACATGCCCAGGCGCTGTTGCAGGGACTTGAGCAGCAGCAGGATCTTGCGCTGCACCGTCACGTCCAGTGCGGTGGTCGGCTCGTCGGCGATCAACAGTTCCGGCTCGCAGGCCAGGGCCATGGCGATCATCACCCGCTGGCGCTGGCCGCCGGAGAGTTGATGGGGGTAGGCCTTGAGGCGCTCCCGGGGTTTCTGGATGCCCACCAGTTCGAGCAGTTCAAGGATGCGCGCCTGGGCTTGCTTGCCGCCCAGGCCCTTGTGCAGCAGCAGGGTTTCGCCGATCTGTTTCTCGATGCTGTGCAGCGGGTTCAGGGAGGTCATCGGCTCCTGGAAGATCATCGCAATCCGGTTGCCCCGCAGTTTTTGCAGGGTGGCGGGCGAAGCGCCGAGCAGTTCCTGGCCGCGATAACGTATCGAGCCGGTGGTCTCGGTGCCGGCTTCGGGCAGCAGTTGCAGGATCGAATGGGCAGTCACCGACTTGCCCGAACCCGACTCGCCCACCAGCGCCAGGCACTCGCCGGGGCGTACATCCAGGCACAGCTTGCGCACCACGGTCTGGCCGTTGAAGGCGACGCTCAGGTCGCGAATCTCGATCAGGTTTTCAGTCATCTCAACGGCCTTCATGAGCGTGGGTCGAAGGCGTCACGCAACGCCTCGCCGATAAACACCAGCAACGACAGGATCAGCGCCAGGGTGAAAAACGCAGTCAGCCCCAGCCACGGCGCTTGCAGGTTCTGCTTGCCCTGGGCGATCAGTTCACCCAGGGAGGCGCTGCCGGCGGGCATGCCGAAGCCGAGGAAATCCAGGGCGCTCAAGGTGGAAATCGCCCCGGTCAAAATGAACGGCAAGTAGCTCAGGGTGGCGGTCATCGCGTTCGGCAGGATATGCCGGCGGATGATCTTGCCGTCCCCCAGGCCCAGCGCCCGCGCGGCCTTGACGTACTCCAGGTTGCGCCCCCGCAGGAACTCGGCGCGCACCACGTCCACCAGGGCCAGCCACGAAAACAGCGCCATGATGCCCAGCAACCACCAGAAATTCGGCTCGACAAACCCCGACAGAATGATCAGCAAGTACAGCACCGGCAGCCCGGACCACACTTCCAGGATGCGTTGCCCGAGCAGGTCGACCCAGCCACCGTAGTAACCCTGCAAGGCCCCGGCGGCGATGCCGATGGCGGCGCTGATGGCGGTGAGGGCCAGGGCAAACAGGATCGACACCCGTGCGCCGAAGATCACCCGCGCCAGCACGTCGCGGGACTGGTCGTCGGTGCCCAGCCAGTTCACGCTCGAGGGCGGGCTGGGGGCAGGGCGGGTCAGTTCATAGTTGGGGGTGTCGTCGCTGAACGGGATCGGCGGGAACAGCATCCAGCCGCCGTCCTTCTTGATCAGGTTCTGCACGTATTCACTGCGGTAATCCGCCTGGAATGGCAGCTGCCCGCCGAACTCCTGCTCGGTGTAGCGTTTGAACACCGGGAAATACAGCTCGTTCTGGTAGCTGAGCACCAGGGGTTTGTCGTTGGCGATCAGTTCGCCGCCGAGGGTCAGGATAAACAGGCCGATAAACAGCCACAGCGACCACCAGCCGCGACGGTTCTTCTTGAAGCGTTCAAAGCGCCGACGGGCCACGGGAGAGAGCTTGAGCATCAGGCGTTCCTCGCGGCGAAGTCGATACGCGGGTCCACCAGGGTGTAGCAGAGGTCACCGATGAGTTTTATCAGGAGGCCAAACAACGTGAAGATAAACAACGAACCGAATACCACCGGATAGTCCCGTGAAACCGCCGCTTCGTAGCTCATGCGGCCCAGGCCATCAAGGGAGAAAATCACCTCGATCAGCAGCGAGCCGGCAAAGAACACGGCGATAAACGCCTGGGGAATCCCCGAGATCACCAGCAGCATGGCGTTGCGAAACACATGCCCGTACAGCACCCGGCGTTCGCTCAAGCCTTTGGCCCGGGCGGTGACCACGTACTGGCGGGTGATTTCATTGAGGAACGAGTTTTTGGTGAGGATGGTCAAGGTGGCGAAACCGCCGATCACCAGGGCGCTGACCGGTAATACCAGGTGCCAGAAGTAATCGGCGATCTTGCCCACGGTGCTCAACTGGTCGAAGTTTTCCGAGACCAGCCCGCGCACCGGGAACCAGTTCAGCGAGGTGCCGCCGGCGAATACCACAATCAGGAACATCGCAAACAGGAACGCCGGCATCGCATAGCCAATCACGATGGCGGTGCTGCTCCACACATCAAAACTGCTGCCATGGCGCACCGCCTTGCGAATCCCCAGCGGGATCGACACCAGGTAGGTGATCAAGGTGGCCCACAGCCCAAGGGAAATGGTCACCGGCATCTTTTCGAGGATCAGGTCGGTCACGCTTTTGCCGCGAAAGAAACTGTTGCCGAAGTCCAGCTGGGCGTAGCTCTTGAGCATCAGCCACAGGCGTTCCGGCGCGGGTTTGTCGAAGCCGTATTGTTTTTCGATGTCCTTGATCAGTTTTGGGTCCAGGCCTCGGCTGGCCCGTGAACCACTGCTGAGGCTTTCGGCAGACGAGCCGCCGACACCTGCGCCACCGATGCCTTGCAGGTGGGCGATGGCCTGTTCCACCGGCCCGCCGGGCGCGGCCTGCACGATAACGAAGTTCACCAGCAGGATTATCACCAGGGTCGGAATGATCAGCAGCAAGCGCCGCACGATATAGGCAAACATCAGCGGGCTCCCGGGCGTTTGGTCAGTTCGGCTTTCATCTGTTCATTGGTCAGCGGCGTGGGGCTGATTTCCCACCAGGTTTCCAGGGCTTCGTCCGTCTTGGCTTCCACCGCCGGGCGGCCGAAGCGGTTCCACCACGCGGCGGAGGTGCCCGGCGGGTAGTAGTTGGGAATCCACAGGTAATTCCATTGCAGTACGCGGTCCAGGGCGTGGGCGTAACTGAGCATCTGCGACTGGGTGTTGGCCTTGACCAGGCCGTTGATCAGGCTGTCGACAGCCGGGTCTTTCAGCACCATGTAGTTGTTGGCGCCGGTATCAAACGCAGCGGCGGAACCGAAGTAGTTGTACAGCTCCATCCCCGGCGAAGTGGTGACAGGGAAGCCGGTGACGATCATGTCGTAGTCCCGGGCCATCAGGCGGTTGACGTATTGCGAGGAGTCGATACGGCGGATGTTCAGGGTGATGCCGATCTGCGCCAGGTTGCGTTTGTACGGCAACAACAGGCGTTCCATGCCGTTCTGGGCATTGAGGAAGGTGAACTCCAGTGGCTCGCCGGCGGCGTTTACCAGTTTGTCGCCGTCGGGCTTCCAGCCGGCCTGTTCCAGCAGCGCCAGGGCTTGCAGTTGCTTGTCGCGAATCATCCCCGTGCCATCGGTGGTGGGGGCCTTGAACACCTGGGTAAACACTTCGTCGGGAATCTGGCCGCGCAGGGGTTCCAGAATCGCCAACTCCTGGGCGTCCGGCAGTTGGGTCGCTGCCAGCGGGCTGTTGGAGAAGAAGCTCTGCTGGCGGATGTACATATTGCGCATCATCTGCCGGTTGGCCCATTCGAAGTCCCATAGCATGGCCAGGGCCTGGCGCACGCGGCGGTCCTTGAACATCGGTTTTTGCACGTTGAACACGTAGCCCTGGGCCGGTTGCGGTGCTTCCTTGGCCAGGTGCGCGCGTTGCAGGCGGCCATCGTCAAGGGCCGGGCCGTTGTAGCCGATGGAGTAGCCGGTGGCGGAGAATTCGCGGTTGAAGTCGTAGGCACCGCCCCGCAGGACCTGGCGCGCCACTTCGGTGTCGCCGAAGTATTCGAGGCTCAGGTGATCGAAGTTGTACAGGCCACGGCTGATGGGCAGGTCTTTGCCCCACCAGTTCGGGTCGCGCTTGAAGGTGATGGTGTTGCCGGCATCCACCTTGCTGATGGTGTAGGGGCCGCTGCCGAGGGGGATCTCGTAGCCGCCGCCGTTGGCGAAGTCGCGGGTCTTCCACCAGTGCTCGGGAAATACCGGCAGGGTGGCGACGTCCAGGGGCAGGGTGCGGTTTTCATTGCTTGCGAAATCGAATCGCACCTGGCGCGGGCCTTCGACTTCCACGTGTTTGACGTCGGCGAACAGCGTGCGGTAGCGCAGGCTGCCCTGGGTCATCAGCAGGTCGAAGCTGTAGCGCACGTCTTCGGCGGTGATCGGCTGGCCATCGGCGAAGCGCGCCTTGGGGTTCAGGTAAAAACGCAGGGACAGACCGTCGTCTGACCGCTCCATCTTTTCCGCCACCAGGCCGTAGACCGTATAGGGCTCGTCCAGCGAGCGCAGGGCCAGGGGCGAATACAGCCAGCCGTCGACCTGGCTCACGCCGATGCCTTTGTCGCCGTAGGGCAGCACATGGTCGTAGCGGCCAATCTCGATCGCCGAGCGCCGCAGGCTGCCGCCCTTGGGGGCATTCGGGTTGACATAGTCGAAGTGGGTGAAACCGGGTTGGTATTTGGCCGGTTCGCCGTACACGGTCAGCGCCGATTGCGGCGCGGCGATCACGGCGGTGCTGGCCAGCAGCAGGGCCAGGGTGGAGCAAAACAGGGTAGAAAAAGCGACTCGCATTATCAGCCTTGGGCGCCGGGTGAAGAGGTAAAGGGATTTGTACGCTAAGCGCGTACGCATCGCCAGTCATCACACTGTCACAGATGCACAACGGCCCACCAAAGGGCGGGCCGTTGTTTCAAGCATTAGCGCGGACCGGATCAGTCCTGGCGGCTGGTCACTTCCAGCAGGTGATAACCGAACTGGGTTTTCACCGGGCCTTGCACAGTGTTGACCGGGGCGCTGAATACGACGGTGTCGAATTCTTTAACCATTTGGCCCGGGCCGAACGAACCCAGGTCGCCGCCTTGACGGCTGGACGGGCAGGACGAGTTGGCTTTGGCAACTTCGGCGAAATCGGCGCCGCCTTCGATTTGTGCTTTCAGTTCGTTGCACTTGTCTTCGGTGGCAACGAGGATGTGACGGGCGGTGGCTTTGGCCATGAGGGGTATCTCCTTGGGTAAAAATGCTGAGCGTACCGGATTCAGGTGGTTATTTCCTGGCAAAGTTCCCCCGGGTTGCCCGGACGGCTCAGGATCGGGCCATCACACCGCTGTGGGTCAGCCAATCGATAAACAGCGCAAACAGCTCCGCCTGGGAGTTGATCTCAAGCTTGGTATACAAATGCTTGCGGTGCATGCGTACGGTTTCCGGGGAGATGCCCAGCACCTGCGCGGTGGATTTCACCGAGTGTCCGCGCAGGATCAGGTGGGCAATTTCCCGCTCGCGCACGGTCAATACGCCGCTGCCAAAATGCATGAACGCGGCTTCAATCTGCTGATGCACCTGGGTCTGGGTGAAGGCTTCGTCGCTGATCACCTTGCACAACCCGCCCGTGGTGCCGAAGCGGCGCAGCAGTTCACGCACGATGGGTTGGGCGGTTCGCAGCAGCGCCAGTTGTTCGTCACTGAACTGCCCGGCACTCAGGCCCTGGAACATGCACAGGGAGATTTTGCTGTTGGGGCACAGGTCGACGATGTAGTAGCTCTCCTGGGCGCCGCCGCTGCGCAGGTAGTAGGTCTTGTAGTACTCGCTGCTGAAGAAGTCGTCCGGGGCGATTTGTGCCAGGTGGTAGAAACCTTCGGCCAGGCCCTTGTCCACTGCGAGGCAGAACGGGTCCAGCAGGTAGCCCCGGGAAAAGTAGCGGTTGATGATTTCTTCGTAGTGCGGCCGGGGGATGCCTTGCTGGTAGAGCAAGTGCGGCGCCTGGCCCTGGCGCTCCAGGCTGATCATCATCGATTCGATGGGGGTCAGGGCGCTGAGGGCGCAGGCCAGGTGTTCAAGGAATGACGCCTCGTCAACGCTGACGAAGGCGTGGGCCAACGCGCCATTCCAGGCTTCAAGCACCTGGAAGGACGGGGCAGGGCAGTGATCGGCATTTTGGCTCATGCCGGCCAGTCTACCCGCCGGCCACGGCCCCGGCAAAAGCACCGAGGCGGCGGGGTTCATCGGCCTTGATACTCGCCGCTTTGGCGCAGCTCTTCGGCGGTGTCCAGAATGCACTGGCGCAGGATCTCCACCACTTGATCCACCTGGGCATGGGTGATGATCAACGGCGGCGACATCACATTCAGATGGCCGATGGGCCGCACCAGCAAGCCTTTGGCCTGGGCCCGCAGGTGGATTTTCTCGCCGATGTTCACCGCGTCCGGCAGCAGCGCCTTGGAGTGTTTGTCGGCGACAAACTCGATGCAGGCCATCAACCGCTGGCAACGCACGTCACCCACCAGCGGCAGACTGGCCAGGGTTTGCAGGCGCTGTTCCAGGTACACGCCGACGTCTTCGACATGGGCCAGCAGGTTTTCCCGCTCGATGATCTCGATGTTCTTCAGCGCCGCCACGCAACTCACCGGATGGCCGCTGTAGGTGAAACCGTGGGTAAAGCAGCGGCCCTTGCCCGGCTCGCCGATCACTTGCCAGATGCGGTCCGAGAAAATACACGCGCCCAGGGGCAGGTAGCCGGAGGTCAGGCCCTTGGCGGTGGTGATGATGTCTGGCTGCATGTCGAACACCTCCTGGGAGGCGAAGAATTTTCCCAGCCGGCCGAAGGACGTCACTACTTCATCCGCCACGTACAGCAGGTCATAACGTTGGCAGATTTCCCACATGCGCCGGTGGTAACCCTTCGGCGGAATGATCACACCGCCCGAGCCCATGATCGGTTCGGCAAAGAACGCCGCCACCTTGTCGGCGCCAATCGTGAGGATTTTGTCTTCGAACTCATCCACCAGGAAATCGAGAAATTGCGCCTCGCTCATGCCCGCAGGCGCCCGGTAATAGTTGGGGCATGAAATGTGGTGGAACAGGTCGCTCATGAAATCGAATTCCGGCGCGCGGTCGGCGGCCTTGTTGCCGATGGACATCGTCAGGAACGTGGAGCCGTGGTACGCGCTGAATCGCGAGATGATGTGCTTCTTCTCGTGCTTGCCGCGACTGTTCTGATAGAACTGCACCAGGCGGTAGGCGGTATCGACCGCCGTGGACCCGCCGGTGGTCAGGAATACATGGTCAAGGTCGCCGGGGGCCAGGCTGGCAAGCTTGGCGCACAGTTCGATGGCGGTGACGTTGGCCATGTCGCAAAACGGGTTGGAGTACGCCAACTGGCGAACCTGGTTGGCGATGGCGTCGGCCATTTCCTCGCGACCCAGGCCGATATTCGTGCACCACATGCCGCCGACCGCATCCAGGTAGCGGTTGCCGGCGGTGTCGTAGATGTAGGCGCCGTCGCCGGCCGCGATGTTCAGCGAGCCTTGTTCGCGGTGCTCGTCGAACATGTGGAAGCCGTGCATGTAATGGGCCTTGTCGGCGGCGTCCAGTTGGTCATGGTCGAACTGGGCGAAAAAAGCAGGATTTGGCAGAGTCATGGCATTTACCTTCAATGGCTGGGTTTCACTTGCCGGTCTTCACGGCATTCCAGGTACGGGTGATCAGGCGCACGGCGGCTTGGGACTGGCTTTTCTGGGTGAACAAGCGCTGCATCGTTGCCGCGTCCGGGTAGATGGCCGGGTTGTTGCGAATGTCTGCGTTGACCAGGGGCTTGGAGGCAAGGTTGCTGTTGGCGTAGTGAATGGTGTTGCTGACGCCGGCGATTACCTCGGGCTGCAGGAGGAACTCGATGAATTTGTGGGCATTCGCCACATGGGGTGCATCAGCCGGGATGTAGAAGTTATCGAACCAGATCAGAGAGCCTTCCTTGGGGATGAAGTAACCCAGGTTGACCTTGGCCCCGGCTTCCGCCGCCCGGGCCTGGGACGTGGCGTAATCGCCGGACCAGGTGGTGGCCATGCACAGCTCACCGTTGGCCAGGCCGTTGATAAAGCCGCTGGAGTCGAATTTACGGATGTAGGGCCGTACGGCCATCAACACATCCTGGGCAGCCTTGAGGTCTTTGGGCGCCACGCTGTTGGGGTCCAGGCCGAGGTAGGTTAGGGCCAGCGGGATCATGTCGGTGGGAGAGTCGATAAAGGTGATGCCGCAGTCGGCGAAACGCGAAATGATCTTGGGGTCGAAGATCATCGCCAGGGAGCCGATGGGGGCGTCCGGCATGCGTTCCTTGATCTTGTCGACGTTGTAGGTCACGCCATTGCTGCCCCAGGTGTAGGGCGCGGAATAGGTCACGCCCGGGTCATGGGTTTCCAGGCTTTTCAGCACTTGAGGGTCGAGGTTATTCCAGTCGGGCAGCAGCGCTTTGTTGAGGGGCTGGAACGCCTTGGCCTTGATCAGCAGCGGTACCAGTGACGCGTTGAGCACCACCAGGTCATAACCCGAGCGCCCGGAGAGCAATTTGCCCTGTACGGTTTCGTAGGAATCATAGGTGTCGTAGATCACCTTGATGCCGGTGGCTTTTTCGAAGTCGGCGAGGGTGTGTTCCCCGATGTAATCGGCCCAGTTGTAGATGCGCAAGGTGTTGCCCGGGTCGTCAGCGGCCTGGCTGAGGGACGTTGATGCAAGCAAGACAGCGCTGAACAGGGCGATAACGGCTTTATGCATGGCGGACCCACCTTGAAGTTGTGCTTGTTGTCAGGCCGAGGGGCTGATTGCACTTTCAGGCAGGTAGCGGGTGGGCGCCATACCCCGTTCGGGTAGGAGGCCGTCAGGGCAAGACGATGTAGTCGTTTTGCGTGATGATCGGGCGGTGTGCGCCGGGTTCCAGATGGATATAACGCCCGTCTACCAGGTCGATGGGCAGGCAATCGTCGATATCCAGCACGCCGTCGGTATGGGACTGCGTCCAGTGGCTGAGCATCTGTTGTTTGCCCTGGGCTGCTGCTTCCTTGGCCGTGCGGGCAACCACCAGCAGGTAGTGGTGGGCTTCGCCAAAGCTATTGGCTTCATAACCGCCCAGGTTGATGAAGTACAGACGCGGTGCCCCGGCGTTAGGCGCCAGGTGGCTGAGCTGGACTTTCCAGCCGTCAATCCCGTCGACCGTCATCCAGGAATCGATATGCACACCTTTCTGGCTGCCGAACCAGCCATCGCGCAGTTGCGGATAGGCGGCTTCCAGGGTGTCGGCAACGGCAAACACTACGTCGTGCACTTCGATTTTCGCCCGGGGATGCTTGCCCCCGAGCATGACCACAAACAGCATTGCACGTCCTTTCTAAGGCTAGGATGGAAAGTGCCACCATCCTTCGATTGAACCCTTTTGTCCAGTCAGTGCCACACTGTTAATTCGCGAATTCATCAGGAGGTTGTCATGCGTACCATTGATCTGGCCGGCGTTCCCGTCCCTGTCATCGGCCAGGGGACCTGGCGCATGGGCGAAAATCCCGACCAACGCAGCGCTGAGGTATCCGCTTTGCAACTGGGCATTGATGAGGGCATGACCCTGATCGATACCGCTGAAATGTACGGCGAAGGCGGCGCCGAAGAAGTCGTCGGCGAGGCGATTCGCGGCAGGCGCGACCAGGTGTTCCTGGTCAGCAAGGTGTACCCGCACAATGCCAGCCGCAAAGGTGTTCCGCAGGCCTGCGAGGCCAGTCTCCAGCGTCTGGGCACCGACTACATCGATCTGTATCTGCTGCATTGGCGTGGGCAGTATCCCCTTGAAGAAACGGTGGAAGCCTTCGAGCGCTTGCGTGAGGCTGGCAAAATCGGTCGTTGGGGCGTGTCCAACTTTGATGTGGCCGACCTGCAGGAACTGGCGTCCCCGGCCTGTGCCACCAATCAGGTGCTCTACAACATCGAAGAGCGCGGTATCGAGTTCGACCTGCTGCCCTGGTGGCAGCAACACAATTTGCCCTTGATGGCCTACTGTCCCATCGCCCAGGGTGGCGAGCTGTTGACCAGCCCGACCCTCAAACAAATTGCCCGTCGCCACGAGGTCACACCCGCCCAGGTTTCCCTGGCTTGGGTCTTGCGCCAGGACGGTGTGATCGCGATTCCCAAGGCCGTGACGCCCGAGCATGTGCGGCTCAATGCTGCGGCGGCGAAGCTTGTGCTGGATGAGCACGACCTGGACGCAATTGACCGGGTTTTCGGTGCGCCCAAACGCAAGCATCCGCTGGCGATGGTCTAGTGCCCGACAGAAACGGCGCCGTCCATGGCGTTGCCGTTTCTGTTTCGGGTTGTGCTTAGCCAGCTACCGGGCTGCGCCAATCATCAGAGCCCGAGGTGCCGGACACTTCGTGGGTCCAGACGATTTTCCGGTAAGTGAAATACACATCCTCCAGGTGCGTGAAGTGCGCGTTGTTCGGGTCCTGGCAGTTAGGCATCCGTGACTGGATGTCTACCAGGATCGCGTCCTCCAACTCGATGGTGAAGTAGTGCTCCTGCGTGCCGGCTGAAGAGGTGCGGTACCACTCAAGGCGGCACTTGACCATTTCCCCGGAGGTCAGGGCGCTGAACAGCAGCGGCGAAGACTTATCGAACACCTTGCTGATCATCAGGGGTTTGTGCACGCGCTGACCGGTCGGCTGGCCGGATTGCGGGTCTCGGGGAATGATCACCTGATGCTGGAAAGCTTCCACCAGGATCTGGTCTTCGTGGCCTTCCTGATAAATGTTGCCGACCGAGTCCTGGGTGAATGTGCCTGCCGTGATCAAGCCTTGCTTGGTGCCGGTGATGGAGAGATACGCGGGTGTTGGCATGACGGGTTTCCTTGCCTGATAAATGAGGTCGCCCCAGCCGACTGATTTGCCGGCTGGGTAATGCTCGATATCAAGAAGCGTGCCGGAAAGTTAAGGAGGTAATGAAAACAGGGAGTTAAGATTTTATCGGGTCTTGTTTCGACGGAGAGTGCTGATTTGTAGCTGGCGTTAATTGTATTTATTTGCGCATAGGTGTGCAGTTAGTTGCTCATGTCGATACAGGGTTTCGTTCGCAGGGTCTGCTTGATTAATGGTGTTAGTTGTTGTTTTGGCTGCGCAAATTGTTGCGCATCGTCGAATTATATATTTTCGTAGGAAATTCCTTAACCATCGTTTCGTGGCTTGAACATTGTTTTTTGCACGGATAAGGTTCGTGCTCTTCCCGCCGGGAAGACGAACTTTAAACAGTGTTCTGGTGGGCGCTTGAATTGCCATTAGTTCGCTGAATATATCCAGGGAAGTAAAGTGCGGCCAATGATGGTTTATTCAGACAGGCTTTCCGATTATTACCTCGAACTTGCGCAGGCACCCAACTCAAAAGCGAGTTTTGCGGGCGTCGATATGCGTTTTTCGACCGAGTATGAGGCCCTTGAAACCGAGCTCGGCAAGGCGCATTCCCTGCACGGTAACAGTCAGCCTGACTGGCAGTGGGTGGTGGAAAAAAGTGAGGCCCTGTTACGTCATCAATCCAAGGACTTGCGGGTTGCCGTCTGGTTGACCTGGGCATTGCATCAGCGCGAGTCCTTCGCCGGCCTTCTCGCCGGCCTCGGATTGTTGCGCTACCTCTGTGAGCATCATTGGGCGGTCGTATATCCAGGCAAGCTGCGCACCCGCAGCGCCGCATTTGGCTGGCTGGTGCCGCGCCTTGGGCAGGTGCTTGCGCAAAATCTTTCGTTCAAGGACCAGCGCCCCCTGTTCCATTGCATGCTCGAACACCTGGTCCGGCTGGATGAGCTATGGACCGAACATCTCTCTGAAGACGCGCCGCTGTTACTGCCTGTTCGCAGGCAACTGTCGGACAGGCTGAAGCAGGCCACCGAGAGTGACCCCCCTCCAGGCGGTACGGCCGCGGTGATCGCCCAGATCAAGCAGGTGGCCACTCAGCTGCTGGCGCCCGAGCCGGTCGTGGATAACGAAAAGGACGCTCATAAGCTGCTGCGCACGTTGCAGGAGAGTGCCCGGCCTCTGTCGGCCTGGTGGCAGCGCCAGAATGCCACGGACCTGCGTGCGCTGCGCCTGAACCGAACCTTGACCTGGCTGACGATCACCAGCCTCCCGGATTGCAACAGCGAGCAGGTCACGCCTTTGCGAGGCCCTGCGCCGGACAAGCTCAAACGTTACCAGGAGCGCTTCGCCCAGGGGCAGCACGCCGACCTGTTGTTGGAGCTTGAGGCCAGCCTGGCGTGCGCACCTTTCTGGTTTGACGGTTTGTACCGGGTGTGGGAGTGCCTGCAGGCACTTCAGGCCGATCTGGCCATGACCGAGCTGGAAGTGCACTTCGCCCTGTTGCTCCAGCGATTGCCGGGGCTCCTACAGCTGCGCTTCCACGATGGAACTCCCTTCGCCGACTCCGTTACCCGAGGCTGGATCAACACCCAGGTTACCCGCCATTTGCAAGCCACGGTGACCCCCAAGTCGGTGCCTGATGCCCAGGCAGCGCCCTGGGACAAAGCGTTGCATGACGTTATGCCCGTATTGCGCAAGGACGGGTTCAAGGCGGCCGTTCGGTCGCTCAAGCAAGGCATGCAAAGCGCTGCAGGTGAGCGTGCCCGGTTTCATTGGCGACTTGGCCTGGCCCGGTTGTGTGTCCTGGCGGGCAAGCATGACCTCGCCAAAGTCCAGCTCGACCATCTGGACCACGAACTGCAGCAATCAGGCTTGCAGCGCTGGGAGCCCGAGCTGGCGGTTGAAGTGCTGCAACTCTTGTATGGCTGTTGTGATGTGTTGCCGCAAAGCCATTCCGTGCGTGAGCGCAAGGAAGAAGTCCATCGCAGGCTGTGCCACTTCGATCTTGAAGCGGTACTTGAATAGGCTTTCGAGCCACCCGAAAAAGGAGAAACACCATGGCGAAAGAAGGTTCGGTAGCCCCCAAGGAACGCATCAATATCACGTTCAAACCCGCCGTCGGCACTGCGCAGGAAGAGGTCGAGCTGCCGTTGAAACTGCTGGTGCTCGGCGACTTCACCCAGCGTGAAGACCTGCGCAAGCTGGAAGATCGCAAGCCCATCGGTATCGACAAGAACAGCCTTGACGAAGTGCTGGCCAAGCAAGCCTTGAGCCTGACGTTAAACGTTGCCAATCGGCTCCAGGACGCTGCCGAACCTGATGAGTTGGCGATCCAGGTCAGGATCAATGCGATGAAGGATTTCAACCCTGCACACCTGATTGAGCAAATTCCCGAGCTGAAAAAGCTCATGGAATTGCGTGATGCACTTGTTGCGCTCAAGGGACCGCTGGGCAACACACCCAGCTTTCGAAAAGCCATTGAAGACGCCCTCGGCGATGACGAGTCCCGCACCCGGGTCTTGGCTGAACTGGGGCTGGACAGCTCCGCCGTATGACTCTTTCAGTAAAAGGACACTGACGCCATGACAACCCGCCAAAGCCCGCTGCACGCTCCGAAAACCGATGAATACAGCATTCTCGACAACATCATTGCCCAAACCCGCCTCAGTGCTGACGACGAGGCCTATGGCATCGCGAAACGCGGGGTATCGGCATTTATCGAGGAGCTGATCAAGCCACAGAACAGGGGCGAGCCGGTCAAAAAGCGCCTGGTTGACCGGATGATCGCCGAGATTGACGCAAGGCTCAGCCAGCAAATGGATGAAATTCTTCACCACCCGGAATTCCAGGCCCTGGAGTCATCCTGGCGTGGCCTGCAGTTGCTGGTCGACCGCACCAATTTCCGTGAAAACATCAAGATCGAATTGCTGAGCGTCTCCCGCCAGGACTTGCTGGATGACTTTGAGGACTCACCTGAGGTAACTCAGTCCGGGCTCTACAAGCATATCTACAGTGCCGAATACGGTCAGTTCGGCGGTCAGCCCGTAGGGGCAATCATCGCCAATTATTTCCTGTCGCCCAGTGCTCCCGACGTCAGGCTGATGCAGTACGTCTCCAGCGTGGCCTGCATGGCCCATGCACCGTTCATTGCGGCGGCTGGTCCGGGGTTCTTCGGCCTGGAGAGCTTCACCGGCCTGCCTGACCTCAAGGACCTGAAAGACCATTTCGAGGGGCCGCAGTTTGCCAAATGGCAGAGTTTTCGCCAGAGCGAAGATGCCCGTTACGTCGGTCTCACCGTACCGCGCTTTCTACTGCGTACGCCTTACGATCCCGTGGATTGCCCGGTCAAGACGTTCGCCTACCAGGAAAATGTGGTTAACAGCCACGAGCACTATCTGTGGGGCAACACGGCGTTTGCCTTTGCTACGCGCCTGACGGACAGCTTCGCCCGCTTTCGCTGGTGCCCGAACATTATCGGCCCGCAAAGTGGGGGCGCAGTGGAGGACTTGCCGCTGCATCACTTTCACAGCATGGGCGAGATCGAAACCAAGATTCCTACCGAGGTGCTGGTATCCGACCGACGTGAATACGAACTGGCGCAAGAGGGTTTCATTGCCCTGACCATGCGCAAGGGCAGCGACAACGCGGCGTTCTTTTCTGCAAGCTCGGTGCAGAAGCCCAAGTCCTTTGGAATCAGTGCGGAGGGCAAGGTTGCCGAACTGAATTACCGGCTGGGCACCCAGTTGCCCTACATGATGATCGTCAATCGCCTGGCTCATTACCTCAAGGTTTTGCAGCGTGAGCAATTGGGATCGTGGAAGGAACGTACCGACCTGGAGCTGGAACTCAACAAGTGGATTCGCCAATACGTAGCTGACCAGGATAACCCCAGTGCCGAAGTGCGTGGACGACGCCCACTCAGGGCGGCGCGCATTGTGGTCAGCGATGTCGACGGGGAGCCCGGCTGGTATCGCGTCAACCTGAGCGTTCGCCCGCATTTCAAGTACATGGGGGCGGACTTCACGTTGTCGCTCGTCGGCAAGCTCGATAAAGAATGAGTCGCAGCCACGTGACCCTCCAGAACCGTAGCCTTTTCGAACGCCTGGAGTCCGGCGCGAGTCGCCGTCCGCAGGGCAGCGTCGTGGAGTCCGTGGCGAGCCATTTGGCGAAAATGCTCAGCACCCGTGTGGGTAGCGTGCAGACGCTACCGGATTACGGGTTGCCTGACCTGAACGACATGCGCTTCAGCCTGCATGACGCGTTGAGCCAGGCACGCTTTCTCATTGAGCGTTTTATCCAGTCCTATGAACCACGGCTGAAGGATGTACGTGTCAGGGTATTGCCTCAGGACCGTGATCCGTTGGTGCTGGCTTTTTCCATCGAGGGCGTCATGGAAATCGATGGCGTGAAGCAAACAGTCGCCTTCTGCGCAAACCTGGCCCATGGCGCACAGGTTGAGGTCACGCCTGATGTCCTTTAACCGCTACTACCAAAGCGAGCTGGGTGCACTGCGACAGTTGGGGCGGCGCTTCTGCGAGCGCAACCCGGCACTTGCGCCGTTTCTTGGGGGCGCCGGCCAGGACCCGGATGTAGAGCGCTTGCTTGAAGGCTTTGCATTCCTCACCGGTCGCTTGCGTCAGAAGCTCGATGACCAGTTGCCGGAGCTGAGTCACTCGTTGATGCATTTGCTGTGGCCCAACTATATGCGGCCGCTGCCTTCGTTCAGCATGCTGCAATTCGACCCCCTCAAGCAGGCGGGGCCTGCCATCAACGTCGAGCGGGACACCCCGGTGGAAAGTGTTGCGATCAACGGTGAGCGTTGCCGTTTTCGTACCTGTTACCCGACGCAGGTTTTACCGCTGCAACTGGCCGCCCTGGAATACTCGGTAAAGGGCGAGGGGACGCTGCTGTGCCTTCGCCTGGAAATGACAGCCGAGGGCGACTTCAGCGAGTTGGCACTGGGCTGCCTGCGTCTGCATCTTGCGGGGGAGCAATCCGTCAGTCAGGCGCTGTACCTGGGCCTTTTGCGGCACTTGGATGGGTTCGAGTTGCAACCCTTGGGCCGTGATGGACGGCCGGTAATCGGCAGCGACGGTGAGGCTGTGTCGCTGCGTCTGTCCAGTAGCCAGATCAGTCCAGTGGGTTTTTCCGAGCATGAGGCACTGATCCCTTATCCGTTGAATACCTTTCGTGGCTATCGCCATTTGCAGGAGTACTTCGCCTTTCCCGATAAATACCTGTTTGTCGATGTGGGTGGCCTTGACGTGTTGAACAGGTTGCCCATTGACCTGCTCAAACAGGTCCATGGGCTGGTGCTGTGCTTCAACCTGCGTGGCCGCGGTCTTGAGCGACTGAAGCCGACCCTGGACAACGTGAAGCTGTACTGCACGCCCATCGTCAATCTGTTCAAGCACGATGGCGTGCCGATTCGTTTGGATGGCAAGCAGGACGAATACCTGTTGTTGCCTGGCGAATACACCCGGGGAAACTGCGGTGTATTTTCAGTCGACAAAGTCACGGGATGGCGGCCGGGGGGCCTGGGGTACCAGGAATACGTGCCCTTCGAGTCGCTTGAACACGATTTTGGCGGCGCCTCGCCCAGCTATGGCGTTCGCCAGCGGCCATCACTGCACCATACCGGCCTGGATACCTGGCTGAGTTTCGACCCGCGTCGGGGACATGATCAGGAAACCCTGTCGGTTGAACTGACCTGCACCAACCACAACCTGCCACGCCAACTGCAGGTGGGAGACATCAACCAGGCTTGCGAGCAGACACCCGAGTTTGTTTCGTTCCGCGACATCACGGCGGCAACCCCGAGTTTTGCGCCGCCCCTGGACAGCGACTTCCTGTGGCGACTGATCAGCAATATGTCGCTCAACTATTTGTCGCTGACCGATATCAGCGCCCTGAGAGTCATCCTCGAAACCTACGACCTGCCGCGCTATCACGACCGGCAGGTGGAGAAGGTCAGCCGGAGAAGGCTTGGCGCACTCCAGTCGATCAGCCATCAGCCTGTGGACCGGCTGCACCGGGGCCTGCCATTTCGCGGCTTGCGTGTTGACCTCACCATCGATCCCGAAGGCTACCTGGGGGAGGGCGACGTGTTTGTCTTTGCCTCGGTACTGAATGAGTTCTTCGCGCTATACGCCAGCCTCAACTCATACCACGAACTGCGAGTCATCAGCACACAAGGAGACGTGTACCTATGGCCACCCCGGATGGGCCAGCAGCCCCTGCTTTAAACGCATTATCCCGAGTGATTCGCGAGTACTCGGTGTTTCAGGCTGTCGCGCAGATCATCGAGCGCTTGCGCGAGGCGCACCCCTCTCTGGACGAAGAGGGGTTGTACGACCAATTGGAGTTCCAGGCCAATCCAGGCTTTGGGTTTCCCGGCAACGATATTGACCGTGTGGAGTTTTTTGTCGAGCACGGCCATTTGCGGGCGCGGGTTCGTCTCAACGTGCTGGGCCTGTTTGGAACAGGGTCGCCGCTGCCGGCGTTCTATGGCGAGCAAGCCTTTGCCGAGGTCTCGGGCGGCAATACGACGCGTGATTTCCTGGATCTTTTTCACCATCGCCTGCACCGGCTGATAGTGCCGATCTGGCGAAAATATCGTTATCAGGCGAGTTTTCGAACCGGCGCCAGCGATCCATTTTCCGAGCAGATGTTTGCGCTGGTGGGCCTCGGCGGCAGCGTGATTCGAAGCACCGCTCGACTGAACTGGAAGCGCCTGTTGCCCTACCTCGGGCTGCTGAGTCTGCGGGCGCACTCTGCCGCGCTGATCGAGACCGTGCTGCGTTATTACTTCAAGCACAGCCGGCTGGTTATAGAGCAGTGGGTCAAGCGCACGGTAGTGATTGCCCACGAGCAGCGCAATGACCTTGGCCGCAGCTATAGCTCGTTGGGTTCCGATCTGGTGCTGGGGGATTCCATCCTCGACCGCAGTGGCATGTTCAGGGTCCATGTGCTGGCACTCGACTGGGAGCGTTTTCACGAGTTTTTGCCCACCGGGACGGGTTATGAGCCGCTGTGTGCGCTGGTGCGTTTCGCCGCCCGGGACCCCTTGGAATACGACGTTCGGCTGGTGTTGGCAGAGGGTGAGGTTCGGCCATTGCACATCGGTGAACACAACGTCTGCCGCTTGGGCTGGACCAGTTGGCTGGGGCATGAGCGGGCTGACGGCATGGTCACCCTGACCAGTAAATCTCATTAGGGACGGATGAATATGATGAATGTGGATCTGCAACAACTTATCCAGGCATTGACGGCGCCCACACGGCGCGATCTGGAACGCTGCGCGGAACGTTGTGTCACTCGGGGCGGCGGCGAGGTCTTGGTGGAAGACCTGCTGTTGACCCTCCTGGAACATCCAGAAGGCCTGTTGATGCGTGCGCTGCAGGACGCGGGCGTGGATGCCGGCGAACTGCACGCCGTGCTGCAACCAAGGATCGACCAGAGCGCCTCCCGAAACCCGGTGTTTTCACCTGCGTTGGTGCAATGGTTGCAACAAGCGGTGCTGGTTGCCCGCCTGGAGTTGGGCCGAATCGAAGTGGAACACGGTGCCTTGTTGCTGGCGGTGTTGCGCAACCCGTTGCAGCACGCAGGCAGCCGATACCAGGCGGTGTTGAGCAAGCTGGATGTGCAGCGTGTGCTCGGTTTTGTCTTGAGTGAAAGCCCGCAGACACCTTCACCTGAAGGAGGGCATTCATTGCTGGAGCGTTTTACCCATGACCTGACTCGCCAGGCTCGGGACGGAAAACTCGACCCGGTACTTTGTCGCGATAACGAAATCCGGCAAATGATCGATACCCTTGCGCGGCGGCGCAAGAACAACCCGATCCTTGTAGGCGAAGCGGGTGTGGGGAAAACCGCGATAGTCGAGGGCCTGGCTATGCAGATCGTGAGTGGGCAAGTGCCAGAGGTGCTCAGGAACGTGCGTCTGCTCACGTTGGACATGGGCTTGCTGCAAGCCGGCGCCAGTATCAAGGGCGAGTTCGAACGACGCTTGAAAGGCTTGATCGACGAGGTCGGTGCTTCTTTGCAACCGATCGTCCTGTTTATCGACGAGGCCCATACCCTGGTGGGCGCAGGCGGCCAGGCAGGCGCTTCCGATGCTGCCAACCTGCTCAAGCCGGCGCTGGCCCGTGGCGAGTTGCGCACCATCGCCGCCACGACCTGGTCGGAGTACAAGAAATACTTCGAGAAAGACCCGGCGTTGGCGCGGCGTTTCCAACCGGTACTCGTGCGCGAGCCGGTGATTGAGGATGCGGTGACGATTTTGCGTGGGCTGGCCCCGGTATATGAGGCCAGTCACGGCGTTTACGTGCGCGATGATGCCGTGGTCGCCGCCGCGCAGTTGAGTGCCCGTTACCTGACGGGCCGCCAGTTGCCGGACAAGGCTGTGGACGTATTGGACACCGCTTGTGCCCGGGTGCGTATCAGCCTGGTGACGGCACCGGACGAACTGCAACGTCTGCGCGCCGAGCTGGCCGAAGGCACGCGTCAGCAGGCCGCCGTGCGCCGGGATGCCGACGCAGGATTGACCATCGATGAACCGGCGTTGCAGCAACTCACACGGCGACTGGAAGAAGTAAAGGTCGCACAGCTACAGCTTGAACAACGCTGGGCCTACCAGCGCGACCTGGCCGAGAAGGTGCTCTCGCTGCGCCAGCAACTGGCCGAATCCCGCGGCAGAGGCGAACGGATTGAGGCCCTTGAACAGAGCCTCGCTGAAAACCGGCAAGCGTTGCAGGCTGCGCAGCACGAGCAACGATTGGTCAGCTTCGAAGTGTGCCCGCGGTTGGTGGCACAGGTGATCAGTGCCTGGACCGGTATCCCGCTGGAACAGCTTGCCCGTGAACACAGTGCGAAGGTCCTGAGCGTTGCCGAGGATCTGCGTGGCCGCATTCTCGGCCAGGCGTACGCTGTGCAGGTCCTGGATCGTTGCCTGCGCGCTGTCGCGGCCGGCGTGAACAGGCCTGATGCGCCGGTAGGTGTATTCCTGCTGGTGGGCCCCAGCGGCGTGGGCAAGACAGAAACTGCACACGTTCTGGCCGACCTGTTGTATGGCGGCGAGCGTTTTGTCACCACGATCAATATGTCGGAGTACCAGGAGAAACATTCCCTGTCCCGGTTGATCGGTGCACCGCCGGGTTACGTCGGCTACGGGGAGGGCGGGGTGCTGACTGAGGCGGTGCGACAGAAGCCCTATTCCGTTGTGCTGCTCGATGAGGTCGAGAAGGCCGACCCGGATGTGTTGAACCTGTTTTATCAGGTGTTCGACAAAGGGGTGGCCAATGACGGCGAAGGGCGTGAAATCGATTTTCGCAACACCCTGATCCTGATGACTTCCAACCTGGGCAGCGAACGTATCACCGAGCTGTGCACCGACGGGCAACGACCGGATATCGAGGTGCTGCATGCCGCTATCCGGCCGGCCCTGAATGCTCATTTCAAACCGGCGTTGTTGGCTCGTATGCGTGTAGTCCCGTATTACCCGATTGCGGGCGCAGTGCTGCATCAGCTGGTTGAAAACAAGCTTCAACGCCTGGCGCACCGGCTGCTTCAACGCAAGCTGACATTCAGTCACACGGAGGCGTTGGTCACCCACATGGCCGAGCGCTGCAGCCACAGTGAGAGTGGCGCGAGGTTTGTCGATCAATGGATCGAGGCGAACCTGGTGCCACAGGTGGTGGACCGACTGCTGGAGGCCATGGCCGCTGGCAAGTCCCTGGAGTTTGCCCACGCCAGCCTCGATTCCAACGGCACTGTTGTCTGTGAGTTCAACTGATGGCGGACGACCTGTTTACCCACCTGCCAAGCCCGCTGGATTACGCCGCTGCCTTGCTGGGGTGTTTCGCCCGATTAGGTGTTGCTGGCGACGAATCGACATTGGCCGAGGATTTTGCGGCAGCCGTCGCACAGTTGAGTGCGTGCGAACTCAGCCAGTTGTACCTGCTGGATCAGGCCACCGGCCGCCTCGATCTGGCTGCCCAGTATTTTCCGGAACGGCCACCATCCGGTGATGGTGCAAACCCGGCAACGGACTTCAAGAACGAGCAACTGTTGCAGTACGTTCTGGGACAGAACCGCGTAATCAACCTCGTTGAGCTGGACAGCAGTGTGTATGACACGGGGTTTCTACCGGCAGCCACATTGCCTTGGCAATCCCTGTTGTGTGTGCCATTGCCGGGGCAGGGCAAGCAGATGTCCGGGGTGTTGTTGTGTGCCAGTCAGCGAGCGATGGAGCTGGCTGGCTACGGTGCCTCCCTCGGGCAATTGGGGTGCTTTGTCGTGAACCAGTTGGCCATGTTGCGGCGAATGCGCCGGGGCAGCGGCGCTTTGAAGGTGGTGCGCAGTACCCCTGTCGCCAGCGCCTACGGCTTGATCGGTAACAGCACGGCGATGGACGAAACGTGTCGCTTGATTGGCAAGGTGGTGCACAGCCCCTACACCGTTTTGCTGCGGGGAGAGACCGGCACCGGAAAAGAAGTGGTCGCACGGGCCATTCATGCGGCCGGGCCGCGCAGCAACAAGGCGTTTGTGGTGCAAAACTGCGCCGCATTTCCCGAGGGCTTGCTGGAAAGCGAGTTGTTCGGCTACCGCAAGGGTGCTTTCACGGGGGCTGAAAGAGATTACGCCGGTCTGTTTGACACCGCCCACGGCGGCACGCTGCTGCTCGACGAAATCGGTGACATGCCGCTGTCACTGCAGGCCAAGTTACTGCGGGTGCTGCAGGAAGGCGAGATCCGGCCGTTGGGCGCCAATACGGCCCACAAGGTCGATGTACGGATCCTCGCGGCGACCCATCGGGACCTCACTGGCATGGTGGCTGAGGGCAGCTTTCGCGAGGATCTTTATTACCGCTTGGCGCAGTTCCCTATCGAGTTACCGGCGCTGCGCCAGCGAGACGGTGACGTGCTGCAACTGGCCCGGCATTTCGCCGATAAGGCCTGCGCGATGCTGGGTCGGGCGCCGGTAGGCTGGTCGAGTGCGGCCCTGGACCAACTGTCCAGCCACAGCTTCCCCGGCAATGTTCGCGAGCTTAAATGCATGGTGGAGCGAGCAGTCCTGCTTTGTGATGACGACGTCATCCTGCCCACGCATTTATTGCTGTCGTCCGGCCTCGCTGCACCAGCGGTTGACGCGACGTTTCGCCAGCGGATGGAGCGGGTCGAGCGCGTTGTTTTGATCGACTGCCTGCGCAAGAACCGCGGCAATCGCACCCGCACTGCCCGTGAGTTGGGCCTCGCGCGGCGCACGCTGCTGTACCGCCTTGCACGCCTGGACATTCCCTTTGGCGACGCCAGGGGAGAGTGCTGAATGGTGCCCCCTTCAAATTCTGCAATGGCCCGCTTGAAAGCGGGACCCACCCCAATGGGAGATACCTCATGGCTGTTTGTCAGTGGCAAGCCCTGGTGCTTGTGTTGTTTGTGCTGGGTGGCTGTAACACCAATCACGTCTTTGACGACGGTGACTACCGCCCGCTGGGTGACCCGCAGCCCATCAGTCGTGGCCGTTGAGCGCAGGGGAGTTCAACCATGCAACTAGTGTTTGAGGTGTGTCCTGTGGGGCACGCAGGTTCAGCGCCGGCCCTGCGTAAAACCTTTGACCGTGTTGGCGGTGTCATAGGCCGGGGAGCCAGTTGTGACTGGACGCTTCCTGACCCCAGCCGCCAGGTTTCCAGCCGTCACGCGGTGGTTAGCTATCGTGACGGCCGGTACTTTCTGACGGACGTCAGCAGTAATGGAACCCGCCTGGCAGGCAGCGGTGAGCGTTTGCGGGAGGGGCTGGAACGACCGATAGACGACGGCACGGTCTTTCAATTCGGGCCGCTGAATATCCGCGCATGGCTGGTCAGTCCGGCGACGGCGTCAGGCCCGGATGGATTGCACACGCTGATACCCGATGATGCATTTCTTGACCTGGATCCGGTGCGGGCACTGGCCTGCGAACGTCAGCTGGAGGACGAGTCGCAAGAGTTGGCCGCTCTGGTCATGACACCCCATGAGGCATTGCAGTGGACAGATCATGCAGCCGCGGACAGGAATCATCTGACGGTTCCTGAGCTTGTGGAGCCGGGGCACAACGCTGCCATGAGCGTGGAGGCGCCGCAGCCAAGCCAGGGTTCAGAGCAATTTTGGTCGGCGTTTGCGCAGGCACTTGGAATCGACCTGGACACCCTTGATGGGCCGGGAAGAGAGGTGCTTGCGATCAAGGCGGCCGGGTTGCTCAGGCAAATGACTGAAGGATTGCAACAGAACCTGGGCACCCGCAACGAACTCAAGCATGAGCTGAAACTGGCGCCCACCCACACGGCGCTCCAGAGCCCCAATCCTTTCAAAGACAGCTCTGACGCCAGTGAGGCCTTGGGGTTGCTGCTGGGCACCGGGCAGTTGGGACAGGTGCCGGCCGAGAGGGTGGTCATGCGCGCCTACCGCGACATGCAGGCTCACCAGGTGGCTTTACTGGTGGCCTGCCGCGCAGCCGTGCGCGGGGCTCTGGTGGCCTTTGCACCGGGTCATCTGCTCCTGTGCTTCGAGCGTCAGGCGAAGCCTGCGCTGATTCCCCGGAGTAGCACCCACTGGCGGGCGTATCAACGCCATTACCAGGCGCTGATCGAAGATGAACATCTGAGTGAGCGCCTGCTGGGCAGTGACTTCAGCAAGGCCTACGAGGAGCAGATTCGTCTGATCTCAACCCTTCACCGTTATCCAGGATGATCGTCATGTCCCGAGTCACCGCTGCATTGTTGTGCGCCGTAATCGGCTTGCTGGGGGGGTGTTCGCTGTCGCCCTTTTCGACGTTGACCAAGCTGGACCTGACACTGACGGCCAGCGAGCGGGTCAACCCGGATATCCATGGCCGGCCATCGCCGATTGTGGTGCGGCTGATGGAGCTTCGACACCCAGTGGCTTTCGAGCATGCGGACTTTTTCAGCCTTTACGGCCATGGAGCGCAGGCGCTGCCCAAAGACCTGGTGAACCTCGAAGAACTCGAGTTGCGCCCCGGCGAGCACACCACCCTCAAACTCAGTCTGGAGCCGGGCAGTCGCTATGTCGGCGTGCTGGCGGCTTACCGTGATTTGCCCCACGCGCAATGGCGCTATGTGTTGCCGGTGACGGTGCAGCAATTGACGCGCGCCGAACTGGTACTTGATCAAACCGGTATTCGGTCAGCGAGCCCACACTCGGCCAGGGCGGGGGACTGACATGCACAGTCAAAAAGTCATCTGGCAGGAAGGCATGTTGCTGCGCCCTCAGCATTTTCAGCAAAACGATCGGTATCACGATCAGCAACTCAAGCGTCGCACCCAGTTGTTGTGCCGCCATGCCTGGGGTTTCCTGGCCCTGGACATCGATGTGCAGTACCTCAATATGGGCAAGATCGTTGTCAGCCAGGCCAGCGGGGTATTACCGGATGGCAGCCTGTTCGAGCTGGGCGGGGCCATGGAGTCACTGGTGCTGGAGGTGCCAGCAAATACCGGAAAACAGGCGGTGTACCTGGCGTTGCCGCTGACCACGAGTAACTGTGTGGAAGCCCGTCTACCCGAACAGCTTGAGGTAGTGGCGCGCTACAAGACCCTTGCGATAGACGTCAGTGACTCCAACGCCGGGGAAGACTCTCGCCGTCAGGTCAATTGCGGGCAGCTGGATTTTCGCCTGCTGCTGGGGGAGCAGCACAGCGACCAACATTACGTGAAACTCAAGGTTGCGCAGGTGCTCGGTTGCACCGAGGAGGGTATCCGCCTGGATGCCGATTTTATTCCGACCTTCATTCACCTGCAGGGCTCCGGGTACCTGTTGTCTTGCCTCAAGGAGGTGATCAGCCTGCTCGCTTACCGGGGAGACGCCATCGCCGGGCGGATTCGCGCCAACGGCACTGCCGCCGGCGCGGAGGTCGGTGACTTCCTGATGTTGCAATTGATTAATCGCACCGAACTGGTCTTGCGTCACTACCTGGGCCTGAGCCAGGTCAGCCCTGAAACGTTGTATCGAACACTGCTGTCGGTCCTGGGTGAGCTGGCGACGTTTGCCAGCGACAGCAAGCGTGCGCATTTTGAGGGGCATTACCGGCACAGCGATCAGGGCGCCAGTTTTCGTGGGTTGATGGAGCCGATTCGCAGCCTGTTGTCGAGGGTGCTTGAACAGCATGCCGTTGAGCTTGGGCTGCAACCTCGCCAGTACGGGGTATTGGTGTGCCCGGTAAGCGACCTCAACCTGTTGGGCTCGGCGACTTTCATTCTGACCGCCAGTGCACATTGTGACTCCGAGGAACTGCGCCACCGGCTTCCGGCGCACCTCAAGGTTGGCCCTGTGGAGCGGATTCGCGAGCTGGTCAACCTGCATTTGGCGGGCATCAAGGTCAAACCGCTGCCGGTGGCTCCCCGGCAGATCCCGTTCCATGCCGAAAAAACCTATTTCTTGCTTGAACTCGATGCCCGCGACATCGAGCAGTTGAAGCATTCGGGAGGGTTTGCCTTCCACGTCAGCGGCGAATTTGCCGAACTGGAACTGAAATTCTGGGCCATCAGGAACTGAGACCATGGACAGGGAACACCCGCAGGATGAAAAAACCGTCCTGCTCGATCGACAGGGGCGCGGGCCGGTGCAAGGGCCGATAACCGACTTCGCTTCGCCGCCCCATTTCGAACACCTGGAAGACCGGATGATTTACGCCGCCCGATTGCAGGGCGCGGAGCACTTCAACGTTGGCCTGAATGGTTTGGTAGCGCCTGCCTGGGAGTTGTTGTCCGAGGTGGTGAAGCTCAAGCGCAGCAATGCCGAGGAAAGCCTGCGGGCACTCAACGAACGGTTGTCATCCGCGGTCACGCTTTTCGAGACCAGGGCTCGACATGACGGAGCGCAGGGCAGCGAGGTCATGGCGGCGCGGTATGTGCTGTGCAGTGTGATCGACGAGGCCGTGGTCACTACTTCATGGGGCAGCCAGAGCGATTGGTCGAAGATGAGCCTGCTGAGCAGCTTTCACAACGAAACCTTTGGCGGCGAGAAGTTTTTCCAACTGCTTGAGCGGATGTCGAGAGACCCCGTCAAGCACCTGGCGATGCTGGAGCTGATGTACCTGTGCCTGTCACTCGGATTTGAGGGCAAGTACCGGGTGATGGAGCGCGGGTTGTTGCAGCTTGAACAGGTTCGGGACGCGCTCTATCGGCAGATCCGGCATGTACGGGGCGACTCGCCTCCTGCATGCGTACCGCCGCCCAGGACGGGGCAGCCACGTCAGAGGCGGCTGAGGGTGGTGCCTGCCACCTGGGTCGCTGTGGGTGTCGTGGCCTGCCTGTTGACCCTGTATTCGGGGTTTGCCTGGGTGCTGGGCCAGCAGCGCGAGACGGCGCTGCAACCGTATCAACTATTGGCGCCGGATATTACCCGGACGCCCCTCTAACGCAGGGAGCAACTCATGAACGCATTCTTCCGGAACGCGGGCACCGTGCTGGGCAGGATTTGGGTCTGGAGCCTGTTGCTGGTGCTCGCGGTCGCGATGATCGTGTGGTTCTTCGGGCCATTGCTGGCGGTCGATGATTATCGATTCTGGCAAACGGCAGCGGCGCGCCTGCTGACGATCAGCGCGCTGTTTTTGTTGTGGGGCCTGGGGATGGTGTATGCCAATTGGCGCAGCACGGCCCGGCAAGGAACCGTCGACAATGTTGAACTGCGCTCGCGTAAAGGGCTGGTCGAAAGCGAGCAGCGGCATCTGCGCGGTCTTTTCAAGGACGCGCTGTACACCCTGAAAAACTCGAGCATTTACGGCGAGCGCAGCCCGCGTTGGCGCAATGCGTTGCCGTGGTACCTGCTGATCGGCAAGGAAGGCAGCGGCAAATCCCGAATGTTGGCCGCCAGTGGATTGCAATTGCTCCCGGATCGGGGCGGGTCGATGGCGACGACAGACGTCGGTGGCACCGGTTACGGTGAGTGGCATTTCACCGAAGACGGCGTGTTGCTCGACACTGCTGGCCGCTACCTCACCCAGCCCGACGGCAGTGTGGATGGCGCAGGCTGGTCGACGCTGCTGGGCCTGCTCAAGGCGCGTCGCCGAACGCGCCCGCTGAATGGCGTGGTGGTGGCGCTGTCCATGGACACACTGCTCCATGGCAGCGAGCGTGATCTGGAGAAGGAGGCGCGGGCGGTCCAAAGTCGGCTGCAGGAAATCCGGCACACGTTGCATGTGGATTTGCCGATCTATCTGGTGGTGACCCAGGCCGACCGTCTGCCGGGGTTTGCGGAGTTCTTCGAGCATCCACTGGGGGAG
Source organism: Pseudomonas sp. 1912-s (assembly GCF_029269205.1). Classification (NCBI taxonomy): domain Bacteria; kingdom Pseudomonadati; phylum Pseudomonadota; class Gammaproteobacteria; order Pseudomonadales; family Pseudomonadaceae; genus Pseudomonas; species Pseudomonas sp. 1912-s. The sequence goes on from NZ_JARIXR010000005.1 coordinate 72,602, forward strand.
GGCAGTGACGCGGTGCTCGGCGAATATATCGTCCCGGGCAAAGCCGGTATTGAAAACGGCCAGGTCCGCCAGGCGTTCGAAGCGCTGCTGCAGCGTTTGAGCGGTGAACTTGTACAGCGTCTGCACCAGGAGCGTAACAGCGACCTGCGTGGCCGGATGCTCGATTTCCCTCATCAGGCGGCCCGGATTGGTGAGCGTCTCAGCCTGTATATCGAAGTGGCGTTTTGCGGTCCGCGTTATCAGCGCACCAACGGATTTCGTGGCTTCTACTTCACCAGTGCGGGCGGTAGCCCACAGGCGCTGGAACCTCGGCCGCGTTTTATCCAGGGCCTGTTCAGCCGGGTGATTCTGGCTGAAGCGGATCTGGCGGGCCTCGACAGCCTGGAGCGGCGTCGGATTCGCTGGCGCCAGGGGCTGATGGCGCTGAGTGCGTTAGTGGTTGTCGGGACGGCGGGACTGCTTTGGAGCCACAGTTACTCCTCCAATCATCAACGTCTGGAACAACTGCAAAGTCTGGTGCACCCACCCACGACCGCGCAGCCCGGCCTGGACGCTACCCTGGCACTCTTGCCTCTGCTGGACAGCCGCCTGGCGGCCACACAGGTTTTCCCTGCCCAGGGTGAGGCCAGGCTGGCTGAGCGGATGGGCTTGTATCAGGGCAATGTCACCCGCCCCGTACTGGAACAGGCCTATGAGCAGGCGCTGGGTCAGTTACTGCTGTCCCAGGTCAGCGAGATGCTGCAAGAGCAGGTTCGGGGCAGCCTGGAAGATCGTGAGCGGTTGGTGGACAACCTTCGTGCGTACCTGATGCTCAACCTGCGAGAGCGCCGGGACGTCGGCTGGCTGCGTGAACGGGTGGCGGGGCATTGGTCGGTACGGTTTGCCGGCGAGCCCTCTGTGCAAAGTCGTTTGAATGGGCACTTCGCGCGCTTGCTGGAACAGCCCTTCGTGCAGCCGCTCGATGACGAACTGGTGGCCCACGCGCGGCACGTGTTGCGAGGCGAGTCACTGGTCGATGTGGTGTACCGCGTGCTGCGGGAACAAGCCCGCGACCTTGAACCTGTGCGCCTTGCCCACGGGCGGGTATTTGACGGCGGCGACCGTCCCATTCCGGGGTTTTATACCCGCAAGTACTTGCGGCATTTCGAAGAGCAGGGCGGGCGACTGGTGAACGCCATTGTTCAGGACAACTGGGTACTGGGAGAGGGCGCCGACCTGAGCGCCATGGACCTGCAACGGTTGATGGTGGAACTCGAACAGCGCTACTTCAGCGAGTATGCGGATGCCTGGGGCGAGGCACTTGGGCAGATTAGCCTGCGTGAAACTGACAGTTCCAGGCAAGGTACCGAGCAGCTCGCCAGTTTGACGTCGGCCCAGTCACCGTTGTTGCAGTTGTTGCAACAGGTGCGTGACAACACGCGCTTACCGTCGGCCAGTGAGCGCCTGGACGAGCTGGCTGCCAAACTGCCGGGCGCTGTGGCAGAGCGGGTACAGACCGCTGCCGGGCTGGCCAATACGTTGCCCGATACCGCCCGGCGTGCCATGCAACGTCGCTTCGAGCCCTTGCACCAATTGCTGGACAGTCAGCAAAACCCGGGCACCGAGTTGACCGGGATGCTGCAGGCACTCAACGACTTGCACCTGCAGTTGGCGGCCTTGAATCGCGAAGGGGCGCCGGAGCCGGTGGCCTTCGAGATGGTCAAGCGGCGGATCCAGGGGCAGCAGGACGCCCTGGGTAACCTGCGTAACGTTGCCGCACGTTTGCCATTGCCGTTGGCGGGCTGGTTCGAAAGCCTGGCCGACGAACATTGGCGCCGGTTGCTCGACCAGGCCTATCGCCATGTGAACCAGCGTTATCAGAGCGAGGTGTATGGGTTTTACGCCAAGGCGATCAAGCAGCGTTTTCCGTTCGATGCCCATGCCAGCAGCGACGTTTCCCTCAACGATTTTCAGGAGTTCTTCAAGCCGGAAGGGGTGATGGCGCGTTTTTTTGACAGCTACCTGAGGCCGTTTGTCAGCGGTGAGGCAGGGCGCTACAGGCTGCGTAGCCTGGATGGGCGCAGCTTGCCGATATCACGGGCATTGCTCGACCAGCAAGCGAAGGTGCAGGTGATCAGGCGCGGTTTTTTTGGGGATGAGCCGGGTGACTTGCAGGTTCGTTTCACGCTGGCGCCCTACAGCCTGGACTCGTCGGTGAGTCGCGCGGTGTTGCGTTTCGGTGATCAGCAGATGGAGTACCGGCACGGGCCGATTGTACCCATGGCAATGCAATGGCCAACCGAGGTTGAAAATGGCCGCAGCAGCCTGGTGCTGGAGCGGGCCAGTGAGCGGGCGTTGGGCCTCGAAAAAAATACCGGGGCCTGGTCCCTGTTCCGTCTGTTCGACCTGATGCAGAGCGAACCCTCCAGCGGGCAGGATGTGCTGGTCCTCAAGGCGGACCTTGCGGGCTTGCGCGCCAACTACCTGCTGACCAGCCGGCGTACGCCCAATCCGTTTCAGATGGCGCAGTGGCGTACCTTCCGCCTGCCGGAGCAGTTGTGAGCCGGCCTCTCGACCGCTGGCACAGCGCAGGCCGAACGGACCGTGGAAAGGTCCGGCTGCGCAATGAGGATGCCTTTCTCGATTGCCCCCGGAACGGGTGCTGGGCCGTCGCGGACGGGATGGGCGGGCATCAGGCGGGGGATATTGCCAGCCAGATGGTGGTCGATAGCCTGGCGTCGTTGCCAGGCCAGGGCAGCCTGGACGAACGCGTCGAGGCAACCCGCCGTTGCCTGCAATGGCTCAACCGGCGGCTGGGCGAGGAGTTAACGTTGGCCGGCCAGGGCGCCGACTGCATCATGGGCAGCACGGTAGTGGCGTTGCTGCTTCAGGGCGACCGCGCCGCGTGTGTCTGGGCGGGTGACAGCCGTTGCTACTTGTGGCGCGGGCAGACGTTGTACCAGCTGTCGCGGGATCATTCGCTGTGCGAGCAGTTGGTTGATCAGCGAGTGAGCCTGGAACAGGCCAGGGCTCATCCTGATGCGCGGGCCTTGACCCGGGCCATCGGCTCGCGGGCTCCTCTGAATCCGCAGGTATTGGAACTCGGGACCATGGCGGGGGATGTTTTTCTGCTGTGCAGTGATGGCCTTTACCAGGCGCTTAGCCATTATGAGTTGGGCCAGGCATTGAGCCTGGGCAGCCCGCAGCAGGCGCTGGACCAACTGTTCGCCGGTGTATTGCGGGGGGCCGCCGCTGACAACCTGACCGCTGTGGTGGTGCAGTCGTGAGCGATGTGACCCACTTTGCCTTTTCCGGGGCACAGGCAACCCCGCCGCGTGACGGCACACCCGAATTGCTGGCCGGGCGCTACCTTATCGAACGTGTGCTGGGGGCTGGCGGCATGGGGGTGGTCTATCGCGCACGAGACCTGCTGCACGAAGAGTTTGGCGAGCCGCGCTCCAGTGTGGCGATCAAGGTGCTGGGTGAAGCCATCCGCGAGTCTGCAGATGCCCATGTGCTGCTTTACAGCGAGTTCGCCCTGACCCGTAGCCTGCGGCATGAGCAAGTGGTGCGTGTGTTTTCGTTTGAAGTGGACGCTCCCTGCCAGATCGCCTTCTTCACCATGGAGTTGCTCCAGGGCATGACCCTGGATCGGTTGCTGCTGGAGTGTCCTGGTGGCTTGCCCTGGCGAGAGCTGCAAAGCATCGCCGTGCAGTTACTGGATGCGCTGCGCCATAGCCATCAGCACGGCGTACTGCACGGGGATGTGAAGCCCGGCAATATCATGGTGGGCGATGGTGGCTTGCGTTTGTTTGATTTCGGCCTGGGCCAGGCTTGCGGGCAGGCTTCAACGGGGGCGCCCGGCTTGAGTCGCAGTCGTTTCAACGCCTGGACGCCCGCATACGCCGCGCCGGAGTTGCTGGCCGGCGGAGCGTTGTCGGCCAGTGCCGACCTGTATGCCGCGGCGTGTGTGCTGTATGAGTTGGCACACGGCCGACGCCAGCCCGCTGAACGTCCGCCCCGGCCCCGGCAATTACCCCGCCGTTGCTGGCCGGCATTACGCACGGCGTTGGCGGTCGACCCCGAACGCCGGACCATCACCCTTGATGAGTTACACGAGGTGCTTGGCGATACCCGCGAGGGACTGGGCCGCTGGTTCTAGCCGGGCAGGTCATGCAGTTGGCAATATTCCGTCCAACTCAGGCCTGCCATTTGCGCCACTTCCTTGTGCACCTCAAGGCGCTGGGCCTCGAACTCCGCAGGGGAGTGCGCCGTCAGTTTCAGCGTCAGCTCCCACGCAAACAAGCCTTGCTGCTCGGCTTCAGCCTCAAACGCTTCATGCAGGCGCTCGGCGCGGTACTGCTCGATGGTTTCCCCCTTGGCCTGGGCCGCCAGGGGGTTCAACGTATTCAGTTCTGCGGCCAGGGCCGGGTGCTCGTTCAGGAATCGGTCCAGGGCTAGCTGGTGGTTTTCGCCGGGTTGGGACAAAGGTTTACTCCAGGATAAGAGAGGTCAGTCTGGTTGGGTCATCAAAAAAGCCGCCATGGCCGCATAGGCCGGCAAGGTTACCCCGTCATTGGCCGCATTGCCCGCCACAGGATGTGATGCGTAGCGAACAATCACCATTTCAGCCTTGGGGTCAATGTAGATGCTCTGGCCATGTACCCCACGGGCCATGAAGGCGCCGTCCGGATTGTGGGTCACCCACCACATGTTGCGATAGCTCCAGCCCTTCAATTGAGCATAGCCGGCTTGGGCGAACGCCTGCTTGTCGCCGCCCTGGCGAATATCCTTCACCACGCTTTCGGGCACGATTTGCTGGCCATTGAAGCGCCCGCCATTGCGCAGCATCTCGGCAAACCGGGCGAGGTCCCGCAGCCCGGTGTTCAGGCCGCCACCGGCAAACGGTGTGCCGATGGAGTCGACGGTGAAGTAGGCGTCCTGTTCGGCGCCGAGCCGGCTCCAGATCCGCTCGCTGAGCAACTGCGCCACGTTGCGCCCGGTCGCGCGGGCGATCACCCAGCCCAGCACGTCGGTATTGACGGTCTTGTAGCCGAAGGCGCGGCCATGTTCGCCACGCTGTTTCACGGTTTGCAGGAACTCGTAGTAGCTGCGCGGCCCAGTGTAATCCTTGGGTTTGGGCAGCGGGTTGCCGGCCTGGGCGTGGGCCCAGACTTCGGCGTTGGGGTCGGCGTAATCTTCGCTGTAGTCCAGGGCAGTGGTCATGTCCAACACCTGGCGCAGGGTGGCGCTGCCAAACGCGGAATGTCCCAGTTCGGGCACGTAGTCGACGATGTTTTTCTGTGGATCAAGGGTGCCATCGGCCACCAGCATCGCGCCCAGGGTACCGATCACCGATTTGGTGACTGACATGGCCGCGTGTTGGCCGTCGTCCTTGAGCACTCCGAAGTAGCGCTCATACACCACCGTGCCGCGATGCATCACCACGATGCCATCGGTGTAGGTGGCGTCCAGGGTCTGGCGCCACGTCAGCGGCTTGGCGGCACCGGCGGGCTGTACGGGAAGTGCGTCGAGCCCGGGGTCGAATTTGCGCGGCAACACCAGCGGCGCCCCCAGCCCTCGGGAGACATTCACCGTGGGCATCAATTGGCGAAAGTGGGCGACACTCCAGCGCATGGCCGGGAAGCGGAAATAGCTGCCGTCTTCAAAGCGCAGGGTGCGGTCTGCCGGCGGTGGTGAGCCGACCATCCATTGCAGCCGGGCCGGGTCGCTGGCCTGGGCATCCGGGAAGGTCGGGGTGGCGGCGCCGGCCAACGGGCTGATCAGGCCGAGCAGCGCGCAGGCCATGAGGGGAGAGAATAGCAGCATCAGTCGAGTCCGTTCGAAGAGAGCGTCGTTTTTGACGACAACCAATACGCCGAAGGATGGGCCAACCCGAGCCAATCGACAAGCAGCAGGCCCATACGGCGATTCTGAATAATTGCCCCTGGGGTGGCAAAAACCTTTCGCTCGCGGTGTCAGGGCGTGTAGCGTTACCCCGTGATAAGGCGACAGCCAGGTGTTATTTTTCGAACCTGGCACCGGCGACCGAGGGACAGGTGATGGCGCAAACGCTGTTCAAGCTTTTCTTCACCCAGCGGCTGGCAGCCCTGGCCAGCACCGAGTCGTTGCGGGCCATACGCGAGGGGCTGTTGTGGATCCTGCCATGCCTGCTGGTATCGGCGGGTTTCCTGATCCTGTCCGAATGCGCCCGGGTGCTGGGTTTCGACCCGCAGGTGGTGGCTTTCCTGGCGGGCCTTCACAACAAGATCAGTTCGGTGATCCCGTTGCTGGTGGCCGCTTCCATCGGTTACATGCTCGCGATTCAATACCGCCTGCCGCAGTTGCCGGTAGCGTTCCTCTGCCTGGCCCATGTAGTGATCGCCACGTTTGTGTTGCGGGATTTCCCCCGCGCCTCCGCGACCTTTGTGTTGTTTATCGCGATTGCCTCGCCGCTGCTCAATGTGCCGGTTATCGCCTGGCTGCACCGGCGGCGCTGGACCCGGTTGGTCAACGAAGACCTGGTGGGGCACAACCTCAAGGGCACCATCAATATGGTGGTGCCGGGGGCGATTACGGCGCTCGGGCTGGTGATCGTGCTGTCGTTGCTGTTGCAGATTCCCCAGGTGGCGCAACTTCAGGGCCCGCAGGTGCTTGACGCACTGCAGTCGCCCTATGGCACCGGCTTGTTTGTGACCCTGATGAATTCGCTGCTGTGGTTTTTTGGCATCCATGGTGTCTACGCCATGCAGCCGTTGTTTGATGTGTTGGACCAGGCCGTGGCGCTCAACAATGCGGCGATGGCGGCGGGCGAACCGATCAAATATGTGTTGAACGGCGGCTTGCTGGGCAGCTTCGCGTTTATCGGTGGCTCCGGCGGTGCGTTGAGCCTGCTGCTGGCGATCCTGGTGTTTTCCAGGAGCCAGTCCATGCGATTGGTGGCGATAGCCAGCCTGCCGCTGTCCTTGTTCAATGTCAGTGAAGTGCTGTTGTTTGGCCTGCCGATTATCCTCAACCCACGCCTGTTCATTCCCTTCCTGCTGGTGCCGGCGTTCAACGCGATGCTGGCGATCACGGTGGTGCAACTGGGCTGGGTGTCGCCGGCGGTGGTCAGTGTGCCGTTTACTGCGCCGGTGTTGCTCAACGCTTACCTGAGTACCCATGGCGACCTGGCGGCGGTCGTGCTGCAGGTGCTGTTGCTGGGGGTTGGCACGCTGATTTACGCGCCCTATGTGCGGGCGATTCATCGTCAGGCCACGGAAGGTGGCACGGTGTATTTGAAGTCGCTGGACATGACCTTTCGCGGCCTGGAAGAAAAAGGCCGCTTGCTGGAACTGGACCCCGTGATGGCCTCCCATAAGGCCCAGGCGCGCCAGATTAGCGAGTTGAGCCATATCCAGCAGATCTGCGACTATGAGTTTTACCTCGAATTCCAGCCGCAGGTTTCGACCCGGACCGGGCTCTGCACCGGTTGCGAAGCGTTGATGCGTGCCCGGGACGCCGAAGGTACGGTGCATTCGCCCTGGGAATTCCTGCAATGGCTGGCCCACGCCAGGCTGATGCCCGACGTGGATGTGTGGGTGGCGTCCCAGGCTGTGCGCCAGTACCAGAAGTGGCAGAAGGTCGGCTTCGGGTTGCCGATGACGATCAATATTTCCAGCGCCACCCTCACCACCCCGGCGTACGGTGACCGGCTGGTGGAGATACTGGCCCAGGCCCACGGGCAGGTGTCGGTGGAAATCACCGAGGATGCGTTGGTGGGGGATATCCAGGGCACGCGGCAGATGATCGAGAAGCTGCAGGCGATTGGCGCCAAGGTTTACATCGATGACTTCGGCACCGGGTTTTCGGCGTTGAGTTATCTGCACCAGTTTCCGGTGGATTTCATCAAGATCGACCGCAGTTTTGTGGTGGCCCAGCATGATCCAAAGGGCGCCCAGGTGTTGACCGGGATGTTGCGGTTTTGTGAGGCGCTGAACCTCGGGGTGGTGGTCGAAGGTGTGGAAACGGCCGAGCAGTTGGCGTTTTTGCAGTCGGGCTCGGAGTTGATCATCCAGGGCTGGTATTTCAGCAAGGCGCTGCCGGGAGATGAACTGGAGCAGTTCGTGCGCGGGCGGTACACCCAGATGCAGTCTAGCGCTCCAGAACCCCTCTGAAGGTTGCACTCAAGGCCCGCAATGTCTCGCGGGAGCGGCCATCACTGATCCGGCTGTGCAGCACGATTTCGCTGACGGGCAATGCCGGTAATCCATATTGTTCACTCACATCCACAGCGCCCGCCGGTGCCACCCGCCGGGCCAGCGCCGCCACGCCCAGGCCGGCGCTGACTGCTGCCCCCACGGCCATGACGCCACCGCCGACAAACACTTCGGTCCAGTCAATACGCGCCTCATCCAGTGCGCGTACTGCCAGGTGCCGCACGCCGCAGGGCGAGGCCATGGTTGCCATGCGCAACGGTGTGCCGGGTGTGTGCTGCCAGGTGGGTGCGGCAAACCAGCCAAAACGTTCCATCACCAACACTTCAGCGTCCTGGCGATCGCCTTCGTTGCGCACGATCACCGCGTCCAGTTCGTTGCGGTCAAACGCCGCGACCAGGTCCCGGGAGGAGGCAATCCGCACCTCCAGGATGACCAGCGGGTCGTACGCGGCCAGGCGGCTGAGCCACAGCGGCAGGTCCGGCCCGGCCACATGGTCGCTGATGCCGATCACCAGCCGTCGCGGTGCACCGTTGCCCATGTCGCCCAAGGCGCGCTCATGCGCATTGAGCAGCGCACGGGCGGCCACGATGAACTGCTCGCCCTGGGGCGACAGCCGCACGTGCCGGGGCGTACGCACCAACAGGCGGTAACCGAGGCGGTCTTCCAGGCGCTTGAGCTTGAGGCTGATGGCTGCCTGTGAGGTGTCCAGGGCCTGGGCCGCCCGGGTGAAACTGGCGAAATCGGCCACCAGTACAAAGGCGTGCACCGTGTCGATATCCAGGGGCTTGAGTGCGTCGGTCATTTCAAATCCTTATCACACTTATATCCGGTGATATCTTGATGAAATCATGGCCGTTGCGCAAGCTGGCCGCTCATCTGAACAGGAGCGCCATGATGTTTGCCAAACAGTATTCACACCGCTTGCCAGCCGATTACGAGATGGGTGTCATCCGTGAGCGGGCCGCGCGCCTGGGGCCGTTGTGGGATCACGCCGAGGGTTTGCTGTTCAAGGCGTTTATCGCCCAGACCCGGGGGCAGGCGCCGGGCGTGGGCAACCTGTATTCGTCGGTCTATCTCTGGTCGGACCCGTTGCAGGCCGCGGACTTTATGCTCGGCGAGCGTTTTCAGAAAGTCCTCGACAGTTTTGGCCAGCCACACATTGAGTCCTGGCTGCCGCTGGATGTGCAGCGTGGGCCGGCGCACAACGCCTTGAGCCTGTATCGGGAGGAATGGGCGCTGGCGCCGGGGGCGGACCGTGGGCAAGTCCTGGCCGCCGAAAAGGCGCGCAATCAGCAGATCGCAGACAGCGGCGATAACTTCGCGGTGTTCCTCGCGCTCGATGTACAGGCGTGGAAACTGGTGCGGATCACCTTGTCTGGCAAGGCGCTGGATGTGAGCCATCCGGGCAGTGGCTACGAGGTGTTTTACCTAGCGCGGCCAGGGGTGTGATTGCCGGTAGCCGCCGATCCGTCGGCGGCTACCGGTGCCATCAGGAGTTGAGACGCGCCTGAGGCTGGCTCAACTTGCGCTCGGCCACGGCGCCGAACACCAGGCCCAGGGTGGTCCACAGCACCAGTTGAATCCCCAGGGAGGCCACGCGGAACTTCCACAGCAACACCGCCGAGAACTGCTCAGGCACTTCATTGATGGTCGGGAACACACTGCCGGCCACCGACACGATCACGACGTACAGCGCCACACCCAGAATGGCGCCGGCCCACACGCCACGGCTGGCAATCAGCTTGCGTGCGGCGTTGATCGCAATCACGGCGGCCGCCACCGACACCAGCAGCATCAGGAAGAACAGTTTGGTACGTTGCGCGATGGTCGCCGGGTCGCCCACCGACGGCGGGTTGGCCGGGTACTTCAGCCCCGGCACCACGATGATCGTCACAAACGCCGCCAACGCCAGCAGCGCCGCCAGGCCACGGGGGCCGACCCGGCCAATGCGGCCCAGGGAGTAGGCGAACACCAGGGCGAAAATGCCGCCCAGGGAGACGCTGTACACCACCACACCGGTGAACAGGCCGAAGGTGCTTTGTACGTCGCGACTCACCAGCTCTTCTTCCGGCGCGTCGCCGTGCATCTGTGCCATCTGATCTTCGAAGGCGATGGCCTTGTCGATCTGCGGTTCACCAAAGGTCTTGGCGAAACCAAACGCCAGGATCCCGGCCAGCAAGCCCACCAGCATCCCGCGAACGAGTAAATGCCCTGTCATGTCGTCACGCTCCAATCAATGGCAGGGGAAACCCAGCAGGTGACGACCGTCATGCACAAACTCATGCACGTACATGCCCTTGAACACGGCGGTTGCGCCTTGCTCGGCGCCAACGAAGTAAATCGCCAGCAACAGCAGCAGGCCGCCGAAGATCGCCCAGGGCAGGATTTCGCCCAGGGGAATGGACGGGATGGAAACGTTGGAATCAGTTGCAGCGGTATAAGCCATGAAAACCTCCAGGGATGACGCGTCCCGAAATGGATAGCGAGTTGGCTGAAACAGGGTCTGGCTTACGGCTATCAGGCCGAATACAGTGGCGCGACCGCGCCGGCATTGAACCGGCTTCCTGTTGCAGAATTTTTGAAACATATTGAAACAACCTCGCAAGTCTACGCTGACTGCACCTTAAAACCAGAGCGATTTGTCATGCAGGCTACCCGTTTGACCCTTATTTCCCACGCCAGAACCCGCGCCCAGAAACAGGCACGCTTTGCGCTGGATGAGTCGGTGGAGATGGACTGGCAGCAGGCGCCGTTGTCCCTCGCGCAGCGCTTCAAGCGTGCGCCCCAGGTGCTGTGTGGCCCGGAGGCACGAACCCGGCAGACGGCAACGTTGTTTGCCGCCGATGCGTCGGTTGAAGCAGCCCTGCGCGATTGCGATTTCGGCCGCTGGCAAGGGCTCGCCATCGATGAAGTCCAGCAGGCCGAACCGCAAGCGCTGCAGGCCTGGTTGACCGACAGCACCTCGGCGCCCCATGGCGGCGAATCGGTGGTGCAGCTGTGTGAGCGGGTAGGGCAGTGGTTGCAGTCCCTTGAGCAAACGCCGGGGCATGTGCTGGCCGTGACCCATCCGTTTGTCATCCGCGCAGCGCTGTTGCACGTGATGCAATGCCCGCCGTCGCAGTTCAACCTGATCGACGTCGAGCCGCTGTCATCCACCGAGTTGCGTTTCAACGGCCGTTGGCGCCTGCGCCTGGAAACTCACGCCTGACGCCCCGAACATGGCAAAATCCGCTCCCCGCACCGAGAACACCCATGAAGACTTTCCCATGAAACGCATCCTGATCATCGGCATTGGCGCCGGCAACCCCGACTACATCACGATGCAGGCGGTCAAGGCGCTCAACCGCACCGACGTGTTTTTCCTGATGGACAAGGGCCAGAGCAAGGACAAGCTGATCGACCTGCGCCGGGAAATCTGCGAGACCTACATCACCGATCAGGCCTACCGCTTTGTCGAGGCCGATTGCCCCGAGCGGGTGCGCGGTGACATCGACTACACCACCGCCGTCAAGGACCTGAACCGCGACAAGCAGCAGACCTTCGAGCGGATGATCAATGAAGAAATGGCCGACGGCGAAGTCGGCGCCTTCCTGGCCTGGGGCGACCCGGCGCTGTACGACAGCACCATCCGTATCCTGCAGGCGATTCTGGCCAGTGGCAGTTGTGTGTTCGAGTTTGAGGTGATCCCCGGGATTACCAGCGTCCAGGCCCTGGCAGCGCAGCACAAAGTGCCGTTGAACCGCATCGGCCGCTCCATCGAAATCACCACCGGGCGCCGGTTGGCGGCGGGGCAGGCGAGTGATGCCGACACCCTGGTTGTCATGCTGGATGCCGAAGATTCCTACCGCACCGTGGCCGACCAGGACCTGGATATCTACTGGGGCGCCTACCTGGGCACACCGGACGAAATCCTGATCAGCGGCAAAGTGGCCGAGGTGGCCGAAGAAATCGAACGGGTGCGCAAGGCGGCGCGCCAGGCCAATGGCTGGATCATGGATACTTATTTGTTGCGCAAACCCTGAAGGTTGATGCCCATGCTCAAACTGATCGCCCTCACCTTGGCGCTGTTTACCAGCGCTGCCCATGCCGAAGCTGAATTGCACACGGACTTGCCGCTGCCGTATCTGGAGCAGACCCAAAGCGATGCGCGCAACGAGCCACTGGTGATCTTCCTGCACGGTTATGGCAGTGACGAGGCGGACTTGTTCGGGCTCAAGGACCGCTTGCCGTCGACCTGGACCTACCTGTCTGCGCGGGCACCGATGCCGGTAGAGGGCGGTGGTTATCGCTGGTTTCGCAAGAAGCCGGGCGACGGCGATTTTGATGGCGAGACCGCCGATTTGCAGAGCAGCGCGAAGCTGATCGAAGACTTCGTCGCCCGGGCCACCACCAAGTATCACACCCAACCTGAGCGGGTGTTTCTGGTGGGCTTCAGCCAGGGGGCGATCATGTCCTACGAGGTGGGGCTACGGCATCCCGAAACCCTGCGCGGGATTGCGGCGTTAAGTGGCAGCGTGCTGCCGGTGCTCAAGGCTGAGCTAAAGCCGGACGAGCGTCTGGGCAAGCTGGCGATTTTCATCGGCCACGGGACGCTGGACCAGGCGCTGCCTTACTACTCGGCCACGCGGGCCAATGAGGCGTTGCGGGGGATTGGCCTCACGCCGGAATTCCACGGCTACCCGGGAATGATTCATACCGTCGGTGAGGCGGAATTGCTGGACTTGAAGCAGTGGCTGGAAAACAGCCTGCGCTGAGTCCCGCGATTCATTTACCGCCGATAATCTGCTTCACCAACAGCGCATGGCCTTTCTCGTCATCCGCCCGGGAAATGGCCTGCACCACCAACTGGTGGCTGCCGGAGCCCGTGAGGAATGTGGAGCTCAGGGTCTTGCCGCCGCCCATGGTCGCGGTGCTGTCAACCTGGCGCAGGGCCAGGCCCTTGACGGTGAGTTTCTTCTCGGCGCCTTTCTTGAAGTCTGGCAGGGCAGCGCTTTGCTCCTTGACGAAATCCGCCACGGCACCGTCGAGGAACTGCGGGTCATTGTCCTTGATCAGGCCGGCAGCGCTCGGCTTTTCGACGACAAAGATCACGCTTTTAGTGGCCTGGTCGCTGTACATCGTACCGGTGGCGCCTGCGGTGCCGTGCTCGGCATCACCGGCCGGCAGTGGGTCGGCCAGGTAGGACTTGGGCAGGTTGAAGCTGAACTTGCCGTCCAGGGTGGAGATGGTCTGGGTAGCGGTTTTCTGCGCGGCCGGCTTGCTGGCGGCGAGGACTTGGCTGGCGCCGAAGCCGGCGGCCAGCGCGAGGGCCAAGAGGGCTGCGGTCTTGCTGAGGGTGGCCATGAAGCTCTCCAGGGATGAACGAAATTGCGCCGTATTCTGTCAGAATTTTCGCAAGATCGTTCATCTCCGTCCTTACACCTTGTCGGACTCCTCCTCGAGTCGGTCCATCTCAAACAACCGCGCCAATTCCGTCCGGGCTTCCTGGGCCGACTGCATCACCTTGGCCGCGTCGTCATACACCGCGTGTTGCGCTGCCAGCAGCTGCAGGTCATGGTTTTTGAAGCGGCTGATGCGCGCGTCGGCCTGGGCTTGGGTCAAGCCAAGGCCCACCAGGGTGCGGCGGCTCATTTCCAGGCTGGAGTAAAACGTCTCGCGCACCGGTGACGCGTCGAGGTCCACCAGGCGGTGCACGTGCTGGCGGTTACGGGCGCGGGCGATGATCTTCATGTGCGGGTAGAGGTTGCGCACCAGCTCGGCGGTCTTGATGTTGATTTCGGGGTCGTCCATGGCGATGACGAAAAACTCGGCCTGGTCGACCTTCGCCGCGTGGAGGATTTCCGGGCGCTGGGGGTCGCCATAGAACACCGGCATGCCGCCGAAACTGCGGGTCAGCTCGATGGTTTCCACCGAGGTGTCGAGGGCGATAAACGAGATGTTTTGTGCCCGCAGGATCCGCGCCACGATCTGCCCCATACGGCCCATCCCGGCGATCACCACCCTTGGCGAATCGCTTTCGATGGCGCGGTATTCCTCGGGCACTTCCACAGGCTTGACCTTGGGCTTGAACAGCTTCGGGCAGAGCAACAGCAGCAGTGGCGTAACGGCCATGGACAGGGTGATGGTCAGCACCAGGATGTCGTAGAGGTGCGGCTCGAACAGGCCCTGGTCGCGGCCGATCTTGAACACCACGAAGGCGAACTCACCGCCGGCCGCCAGCACCACGCCCAGGCGCAATGCGCTTTCACGGTTCAGGTCACCGGCCAGGCGCCCCACGCAAAACAGCAGCGGCAGCTTGATGGCGATCAGCAGCAGGGTCAGCCCCAGCACGATCACCGGCGCGCTGAACAGCAGGCTGATATTGGCGCCCATGCCCACGCTGATAAAAAACAGGCCCAGCAGCAGGCCCTTGAACGGTTCGATTTGCGACTCCAGCTCATGCCGGTATTCGGAGTCTGCCAGCAGCAGCCCGGCAAGGAACGCGCCGAGGGCCATGGAGACGCCCACCAGTTCCATCAGCCAGGCCGTGCCGATCACTACCAGCAACGCGGTGGCGGTGGACACTTCCCGCAGGCCGGTCTTGGCCACGATGCGAAAGACCGGACGCAACAGATAACGCCCGCCGATGATCACCACCGCGATGCTGGCCAGCACCTGCAGGCCGTGCTCCAGCCCCTGGGAGGCGGTGGTGGGGTGATCGCTGCCCGCGAGCAACGGCACCATGGCGATCAGCGGGATGGCCGCGATGTCCTGGAACAACAGAATGGCAAAGGCCAGGCGCCCGTGGGGCTGGTTGAGTTCCTTGCGCTCGGCCAGGCTTTGCAGGCCAAACGCGGTGGAGGAAAGCGCCAGGCCAAGGCCCAGCACAATCGCACTGTTCCAGGATTGGCCAAACACAAACAGCGCCACCACGCCGATCACTGTACCCGTCAGCAACACTTGCGCCAGGCCCACGCCGAACACCGCCTTGCGCATCACCCACAAGCGTTTCGGTGACAACTCCAGGCCAATGATGAACAGCAGCAACACCACCCCAAGCTCGGAAAACTGGCTGACGCTTTGCGGGTTGCCCACCAGGCCCAGCACTGACGGGCCGATGATCACCCCGGCCAGCAAGTAACCCAGCACGGCGCCCAGTTGCAGGCGCTTGGCCAGGGGCACGGTCAGTACGGCGGCAAGCAGGAACACAACCGCCGCTTGTAACAGGTTGCCTTCATGGGGCATTGGGGACTCCAGGATCTTTTTGCTGAATCTACAGGTTTTACCGTAGGAGCAAGCTTGCTCGCGATGGTCGTTAACGATGACGCTGATGGGCGTGACTACACGCGATGCCTTAGCGTTTTTCGCGGGCAAGCTCGCGCCTACAGGGGTAACACAGGGCGCTATTACAGCGCTTTTTTACGTTTTGAAATCTGAATTTTTGCAGGGGCCAACGCTGTCGCCTCAGCGTTCATTGGAGGACGCCCGGTTCTTACGAGGTACTCGCGAAAGTATTAATACCATTTATTTCAATGACTTTTATGTACCCGGCTAACGTTTTGACAAACAGGATCAGTTGTCACCACGGTCAGGTATTTCGAAGTCGATGCGTGTTTGGATCTGTATTAGGGGCTTCTGCGCATTCATGGATGAAAGGCTTTGACCACAAGGAGTTTCACGTGGAAAGAAGACTTGCTACTGCCGCCATACCTCGTATTTCTCCTCTGAACCTTGCTATTCGCCTCGGTATTGCCGGCCTGGTTCTTGGCCTGGCGAGCCCGGAGGCGATGGCTGCTTGTACGCCGGCAAGTCCTGCGGCTGGCGCCACGGTCACCTGCACCGGCGTGCCTTCGCTGCCGTTGTTCTTGAACACCTTTTCCAGTGCGGTGAATGACCTGACCGTCAATGTGGGCTCGGCTGCCCAACTGAACGCGACGCTGGCTGGCCAGGCCCTGAATCTGACGGGCAACAACGTTACCTTGAACAACGCGGGTCTAATCGACCCGGCGTTGCTCGGGCTTGTCACACTCTTGAGTGGCGGTGTCGTGGTGGGTAACGCGGGGGCGAGTGTGGTGAACGTCACCAACGCCGCCACCGGGATCATCCGAGGGACCGCAGACCTGTTGGGGGTCAATCTCGCCAGTCTCAATGGTATGGCACTTAACATCCAAAACGGCGTTGGTGGCAGCACCAACATCGTGAACAATGGCACCATCGGTTCGACCGCATTGCTCAACGTGACGTTGTTCGCCGCGGACGCGCCGGTGGTGGCGATTCGCGGGGGCTCACAAGTCAACGTGATCAACGCGGGCACGATCAACGGGCGGGTAGCCTTTGAAAGTTCCACCACGGGTAATACCTTCGTCAACTCCGGTACGATTTCCGGCGGCGTCTCCATGGGGGCCGGCAGCACCAACACCTTCACCGCCATCACCGGTTCGACGATCTCCAGCGGCGGCGGTATAGGGCTTTCGCTGGGTGGCCTGATTGGCGTCAACCTGACCTTCGCCCCGACCGGCCAGATTGATGGCGGCGCAGGCGGCGTCAACTCGCTGATCCTGCAAAACTCCATTGGCATCGGCGGCGGCACCAGTGGTGCGGGCACGGTGTCCAGCGCCAACTACGTCAACTTCAACAACCTGACGCTCAACAGCGGTACCTGGACCCTGCAAGGGCCGCTCGTCAGCGGCAGCACAACCCTCAATGGCGGCATTGCGTCGTACAACAACGCTCAGTCATTCGGCACGGGTGTGCTGACCTCCAACGGCGGGACGATTCAGGCCAGTAACGCCGGGTTGACCCTCAATAATCTGATCACCCTTGGCAGTGGTGGCCTGGCCCTACAGGGGGCCAACGACACGACGCTGGGAGGCGTGATCTCCGGGACCGGCGGGTTGACCAAGTCCGGCACCGGGCAGTTGAGCCTAAGTGGTGCCAATACGTTTGCCGGCAATACCACGCTCAATGACGGTTCGGTTCAGGTCCTCAATAATCAAGCCTTCAGCACCGGCTCTGTGACGTTCGCGGGTGCGGCGACTTTGAGTGCACCGGGCACTGTCAGCCTGGACAATCTCATCACCGTCAACGGTGGAATGACGGTGACCGGATCCGGGGCCTTGACCCTGGCAGGCGTGATCAATGGGGCAGGTGGTATCAGCAAGAGTGGCAGCGGTAGCCTGACCCTCAATGGCAGCAACACTGCCTATACAGGCGCCACTAGCCTGAACACCGGCACGTTGATAGCCGGCAATAACAATGCCTTGGGTACCGGCGTACTGAACGTCAATGGCGGCGCCAACCTTGACACCAGCGCCAATGTCACCCTGAACAACGCCATGGTCCTCAATGCCAACCTGACCACGGTCGGTAGCAACGCGCTGACCCTTGCGGGCGCCATTTCGGGGGTGGGCGGCATCCTCAAGAATGGCGCCTCGACCCTGACGGTGACCGGCAACAACTCTCAGAGCGGGAATACCGCGCTCAACGCCGGCACGCTGCTGGTGGGCAATAACAATGCGCTGGGCACCGGGGCCCTGACTACCGCTGCCGGCGTTACCCTCGATGCGACCACGGCGGTGACGCTGGCCAACGCTGTGGCGCTGACTGCCGATTTGACCATTGGCGGGACCCAGGCACTGGGCCTGACGGGTGTGATCAGCGGTGCTGCCGGCCTGATCAAGAACGGTGCGGCCGCACTGAGCCTCGGTGGCGCCAATACCTACACTGGCAACACCTCGCTCAACGCCGGTTCGCTGATTGTGGGGTCCAACACCGCACTGGGCGTGGGCGGAACCTTGAACACCGCCGCCGGCACCACGCTGGACGCAAGCACTGCCGTTACCCTGGCCAATGCGGCCAACATCACCGGCAACCTGAACATCGGTGGGACCGCTGACCTGACCCTTGGCGGCCTGGTCGGGGGCAGCGGCGGCCTGACCAAGAACGGCACCGCCAAGTTGATCCTCAACGGCGCCAATACCTTCCTCAGCGGCGTCACACTCAACGCGGGTACGCTCACCGCTGGCAATAACGCCGCCCTGGGCGTCGGTAACCTGACCGTCAGCGGCGCCGCGACCCTCGACAGCAGCGCCAATGTGACCCTGGGCAATGACGTTGCGCTGAACGCCGACCTGAGTGTGGCGGGCAGCAACGCCCTGACCCTGGGTGGTGTGCTGGCCGGCACCGGTCAGTTGATCAAGAACGGCGCGGCCAACCTGACCCTCAACGGCGTGAACACCTACAGCGGCGGCAGCACCCTTAACGCCGGTTCCCTGACGCTGGGCAATGGCGCGGCGCTGGGCACCGGAGCATTGACCGTGGGCGGCGCCAGCAGCCTCAACGGCACCGGTGCGCTGGTGTTGAGCAATGCGATCAACCTGAACGCCAACCTGAGCGCCGGCGGGGCCAACCCCTTGACCCTCGGCGGGGTGATCGCCGGCACCGGCGGCCTGATCAAGACCGGCCCTTCGAGCCTGACCCTCAATGGCAACAACACCTATACCGGCACCACGGCGCTCAATGCCGGGACCTTGATTGTCGGTTCCAATACCGCGCTGGGCACGGGCGCGCTGAACGCGGCCAACGGCAGCACTCTGGATGCCAACGCTGCCATCACCCTGGCCAATGCCCTCAACCTCGGCGGCACCCTGACCGTCGGCGGCAGCAATGCGTTGACCCTCGGCGGCAGCGTCAGCGGTATCGGTGGCTTGATCAAGAACGGCGCGGCTGACCTGACGCTCAATGGCACCAATAACTACCTGGGCAATACAACGCTCAACACCGGCAAGATTATCGTCGGTGCCAATAACGCCTTGGGCAACGGTACATTGAGCACGGCGGTCAACACCGCCCTGGACGCCAGTACCTCCGTCAGCCTGAGCAATCAAATAAGCATGACCGGCCCGCTGACTATCGGCGGTAGCGCGAATCTGACCTTGGGCGGCGCAATCAGCGGCAACGGCAACCTGGTGAAAAACGGAGCGGCGAACCTGATCCTCAACGGTGCCAACACGTTTATCGACGGCACCGTCTTGAACGCGGGCACGCTGACCGTCGGCAGCAACACTGCCCTCGGCACCGGCGGCCTGGCGGTCAACGGCGCGGCGACGCTGGACAGCAATGCCCCGGTGGCGCTGGCCAACAGCATCGTCCTCAACGCCGACCTCACCGTCGGCGGCACTCAAGACCTGACGCTGGGCGGCCTTACTGGCGGCAGCGGCCAGTTGATCAAGAACGGTACGGCCAACCTGACCCTTAATGGCATCAATACCTACAGCGGCGGCAGCACCCTCAACGCCGGTACCCTGACGCTGGGCAATGGCGCAGCGCTGGGCAGCGGCAGCCTGACGGTAGGGGGCACCTCGACGCTGGACAACAGCGCGGCGATGATCGTGAACAACGGGATCGTGCTCAATGCCGGCTTGAGCGTGGCCGGCAACAACAACCTGGTGCTCGGCGGCGTCATCAGCGGCGCCGGGGCGCTGAATAAAAATGGCCTGGCCGACCTGACGCTCAGCGGCCCCAACACCTTTACCGGCGCCTTGAATATCCTGTCCGGCAGTGTCACCACCGCCAGTGCGGGCGCGCTGGGCAATACCTCGGGCGCGAATGTCAGCGCCGGTGCGTCGCTGATCATGGGCAGTGATGCCAGCCTCGCGACTCTTGCCGGCAGCGGTGATGTGCTGGTCAGCGGGAGCAACACGCTGTCGGTAGGTGGCCTCAATTCCACCAGCACCTTCGACGGCGGCCTGAGCGGCAGCGGTGGCCTGGCCAAGGTCGGCACCGGTACCCTCAACCTCACCGGCATCAATGGCCTCACCGGTGACACCAACGTGAATGCCGGCACCCTGAACCTCAGCGGCTCGCTGGGCAGTGCCAACGTCAACGTCAATACCGGCGCGACCTTCACCGGTACCGGTTCGGTGCTCGGCACGCTGAACGTCAACAACGGCGGCCACCTGGCCCTGAGCAGCGGCAATACGCTGTCGGCCGGCTCGCTGGTGATGGCCGGCAACGGCAACCTGGACGTGGCGCTCGGCGCACCCTCCACCAGCTCACTGCTCAATGTCGGCGGCAACCTGACCCTCGACGGCAACCTGAACGTCACCGATGCCGGCGGGTTTGGTGTCGGGGTGTATCGCCTGATCAACTACACCGGCTCACTGACCGATCTTGGCCTGAATGTGACGGGTGTGCCGGTGGGCTTCGGCCTTGGCGACCTGGTGGTGCAGACCTCGGTGGGCAATCAGGTCAACGTGCTGGTGTCGGCACCGAACGCCAACATTCGCTTCTGGGACGGCAGCCAGACCATCGCCAACGGCGTGGTGGACGGCGGCACGGGCACCTGGACGGCGGTCGGTACCAACTGGACGTCGGTCGACGGCCTGGTCAACCAGCCGTGGGCCGCCGACTTCGGCGTGTTCCAGGGGGCGGCGGGCACCGTCACGGTGGCGGGCACGCAAGCGTTCACCGGCCTGCAGTTTGTCACTGATGGCTACAACCTGGTGACGGGGGCGGCGGGGCAGTTGACGGCGGTGAACGGCACCGGCGGCAACACTGCGATTCGCGTCGACCCGGGTTCCACCGCCACCCTCGGCGTGGGCATTAACGGCAGTGGCACCCTGGCTAAACTCGACAGCGGCATCCTGGTACTCAACGGCGCCAACACCTTCACCGGAGGCACCGAGCTGCAAGGCGGTACCTTGGTGGCGGGCAGCAACACCGCCCTTGGCACCGGCCAACTGAGCGCATCGTCCGGCACCACGCTGGACAGCAACGCCGCCGTCACCCTGACTAACGGGGTTAGCCTGCTCGGCAACCTGACGGTGGGTGGCAGCAATGCGCTGACCCTCAACGGTGTGATCGGCGGCACAGGGGGCCTGATCAAGAACGGTGCGGCCAACCTGACCCTCGGCGGCAACAATACCTTCCTCGGCCCGGTTGCCCTGAATGCCGGCGGGCTGATCCTGGCGTCCAATTCGGCGCTCGGCAGTGGCGCGCTCAACGCCGCGAACGGCACTACGCTGGATGCGGCCACGGCGGTGAGCGTCAACAACGGGATCAACCTGGCTGGCAATCTCGGGATTGGCGGCACTGCTGACCTGACCCTCGGTGGCGCCCTCAACGGCGCAGGCAGCCTGACCAAAAACGGCGCGGCCAATCTGGTCCTCAATGGCACCAATGGCTTCCTCGGCGGGATTGCCTTGAACAGCGGGACTGTGACGGCGGGGAGCGCCACGGCGTTGGGCCTGGGCAACCTGACGGTGGCCGGCGCCTCGAACCTGGACAGCAACACCGCGGTGAGCCTGGGCAATAATGTCGTCCTGAATGCCAACCTGGCGGTCACCGGCAGCAATGACCTGACCCTCGCGGGCGTCGTCAGTGGCGCAGGGGGCTTGGCCAAGAACGGCAGCGCCAACCTGACGCTCAATGGCGTCAACACCTACACCGGCGGCACCACGCTGAACGCCGGCACCCTGACCCTCGGCACTGCCACGGCACTGGGCTCCGGTGCACTGACGGTGGCGGGGCCTTCGACACTCGACAACAGTTCGGCGCTGGTGCTGGCCAACAACGTCACGGTCAACGACAACTTGAGTGTGGCCGGAAACAACAACCTGACTTTTACCGGCGCACTGGAGGGCGCGGGCACCCTGACTAAAAATGGCGCGTCCGACCTGACGCTCGGTGGCAACAACAGCTTCAGCGGCAACTTCAACGTACTGGGCGGTAGCCTGACCACCGCCAGTGCCACGGCGCTCGGCAATAACGCCGGCTTGAACCTCGGTGCCGGTAGCCAACTCAACCTCGGCGCTTCCAACAGCCTCGGTAGCCTCACCGGCAGTGGCACGGCACTGATCGGCGCCGGGAACACCCTCAGCCTGGGCGGTGGCAACCTGAGCAGCACCTTCGCCGGTGTACTCGACGGTGCCGGGCAACTGAGCAAACTCGGCAGCGGCACCTTGACCCTCAGCGGTATCAATACCCTGGCCGGCGACACCAGCATCAACGGCGGTACCCTGAACGTCAGCGGCTCCCTGGCCAGCGGCAACGTCGCGGTCAACAGCGGTGCGACGCTGACGGGCACTGGCAGCCTGGGAGGCGCCGTCACGGTGGCTGATGGCGGTCACCTCGCAGGCGCGACCGGCAGCACCTTGTCGGTGGGCTCGCTGGTGCTGTCGGGTAATTCCAACCTGGATGTCGGGCTGGGCACACCGGTCGTCGGCGGTGGCAACGCGCTGATCAATGTCGGCGGCAACCTGACCCTCGACGGCAACCTCAATGTCAGCGATATCGGCGGCTTTGGCAGCGGCGTGTATCGCATCATCAACTACACCGGCGGCTTGACCGATAACGGCCTGGTGGTCGGCAGCGTGCCTGGCAGCGTGACGCCGGGGGATCTGCAAGTGCAAACGGCGCTTGCCAATCAAGTCAACCTGCTGGTGACGGCGCCGAACACCACCGTGCAGTTCTGGGATGGCAGCCAACTGGTGGGCGACGGCAGCATCAACGGCGGCAGCGGCACCTGGGGCACCGGCACCACCAACTGGACCAGCGTGGATGGCACCGTCAACCAGGCGTGGGGCAACAGTTTCGCGGTGTTCCAGGGCACGGCGGGCACCGTCACGGTCAACGGTACGCAAAGCATCACCGGCCTGCAGTTCGCCACCGACGGCTACAGCCTGGTGAACGGCACGGCAGGCGCGTTGAACCTGGTCAATGGCGGCACGGGGAACGCGGCAATTCGCGTCGACCCCAACAACACCGCCACGATTGGCGTGGCCATCAACGGCGCCGGTACGCTGGGCAAATACGACACCGGCACCCTGGTCCTCACTGGCACCAATGGCTACACCGGCGGCACTGCCCTCAACGGCGGCAAGCTGGTGGTGGGCAACGACAGTGCGCTGGGTACCGGCGTATTGACCACGGCCAACGGCACGGCGCTGGACAGCAATACCGGCGTCAACCTGGCCAATGCGGTGGTACTGAACGGGGCCTTGAATGTCGCAGGTTCCAACGCCTTGACCCTGGGCGGCGTGGTCAGTGGCAGCGGCAGCCTGGTCAAGAGCGGCGCAGCCAGCCTGACCCTCAATGGCAACAATACCTACAGCGGCGGGACGCAGCTGGCGGCAGGTACGCTGGTGCTCGGCAATAACAATGCCCTGGGCAGCGGCGCACTGGGCGTTACCGGCAATGGGACGCTCGACAGCACGGCGGCGTTGCAACTCAACAACGCGATCAACTTAGGTGCGCAACTGGCCCTCGCGGGGACTCAAGACACCGTCCTCGGTGGTGTTATCAGTGGCACCGGCAGCCTGTTGAAAAACGGCACTGGCGCACTGCTGCTGACCGGCGCGAACACCTACAGCGGCGGCACCACCTTGAATGGTGGCACCACCACGGGTGACTCCAGCAGCTTGCAGGGCGCGATTGCCAACAATGCGACCCTGACCTTCGAACAGGCGGCCGATGGCACCTACACCGGCAACCTCACCGGCGCCGGGGTGCTGAACAAAAACGGTACGGGCGACCTGCTGCTCAGTGGCAACAACACCTTTACCGGCGATACCAACGTCAATGCCGGCGGCCTGCTGGTCAACGGCACCCTGAACAGTGCCACTGTGCTGGTTGGCAGTGGCGCGTCCCTGGGTGGTTCAGGCCAACTGTCGGGCACGGTCACCCTGGCAAGCGGCTCGACCCTGACCGCAGGCACCGGCGGTACGCCGTTGTCGGTCGGCGGCCTCAACCTGTCCTCGGGCACTCACCTGGACTTCAGCCTCGGCGCACCGGGGGCTGCTACCTCGGTGGTGAATGTCGCGGGCAACCTGACCCTGGACGGCACACTCAACATTACCGACGCCGGTGGTTTCGGTACCGGGGTTTACCAGCTGTTCCGCTACGGCGGCAGCCTGACCGACAACGGCCTGGCGTACGGCACGTTGCCGTCGGGCATCCTGCCGAGCGCACTGACCTTGCAAACGGCACTGGCCAATCAGGTCAACCTGTTGGTGCAAACCACGCCGGGGCAAATCCAGTTCTGGAACGGCGGCACCACCAATCCTGACGGCACCATCACTGGCGGCAGTGGCACGTGGGGCCCAGGCACCAACTGGACCGATCCGAACGGCACCCAGGGCCAGGTGTCGACCAACCAGTTCGCCGTGTTTGGCGGCCAGGGCGGAACCGTGACAGTGGCGGGCAACCAGAGCTTTACCGGCGTGCAGTTCCTCGACCCGGGCTACTCGCTGGTGGCCGGTGCAGGCGGCAGCCTGAGCCCGACCAATGCACCAGACGGCAGCCTGGCCACAGCGCGGGTGAATGCCGGCGTGACCACCCAGATTGATGCGCCACTGGTGGGCGCGGGCGGTATCAACAAACTGGATGCGGGCACCCTGGTGCTGACGGGCGCCAACACCTACACCGGCGGCACCACTGTCAGTGGCGGGACCCTGGCCGGTAACACCACCAGCCTGCGGGGCAATATCCTCAACAACGCGCGGTTGCTGTTCACACAACTGAGCAGTGGCCAATTCAACGGTGTGCTGAGCGGCACCGGTGCGCTGGTCAAGCAGGGCTCGGGTACGCTGCTGCTCACCGGCAACCAGTCGTTCAGCGGAACGGTGGCGGTGGACCAGGGCGTGTTGCAAGTCGGCAACGCAGCCAATCCCAACGCCATCCTGGGCGGGCAGGTCACCGTGGCCAACGGTGCCGGGCTGACAGGTAATGGCAGTGTCGGCTCGCTGGTCAACCACGGTGCGGTGACGCCCGACAGCGGCAAACTGAGTGTTGCCGGCAACTTCACCAACGCCGCCGATGGCGCGCTGAACCTGGTCATCACCCCGTCGGCCGCCGGTGCCCTGGCGGTGGGCGGCACGGCAAACCTGGCGGGCACGCTGAACGTGGTTAACCTGGCACCTTATGCCGGGCCCACCACCTACACCTTGTTGACGGCGGGTGGCGGGGTCACGGGTACGTTTGCCAGCACCAACCTTGAGAACCTGGCGTTCCTCAATACCGCCCTCAGCTACAGCCCGAATGAGGTCGCCCTGGCGGTCAGCCGCAATAACGTCAGCTACGCCAGCGTGGCAGCCACCGGCAATCAGCGGGCGGTCGCGGCGGCACTGGGCAGTGGGGCAGCCGTGGGCGGTGCAGCGGTGCAAAACGCGCTGCTTAACGGCAGTACAGCCAGTGCCCGCGCCGCGTTCGATAACCTCTCGGGGGAAATCCACGCCAGCACCGCCAGTGCTTTGCTCGAAGACTCGCGTTACATCCGTGATGCAGTCAATGAGCGCCTGCGCCAACCCGGTTGCTACCGCCAGGACGATCCACGCAGCAGCCTGGCACCGAGCGAAAACCAGTTGAGCAGCGCCGGTTGCCAAGGCGAAATGGTCGGCTGGGCACGTGTCCTGGGCACCTGGGGCCATATGGGCGGCGACAGCAACACCGCCAACCTGGACCGCAACCTCAGTGGCTTCCTGCTGGGCACCGACAAGCAACTCGACGACGCCTGGCGCGCCGGCGTTGCTGCCGGCTACACCCGCAGCGACCTTGACGCCAAGCACCGCAACTCCAGCGCCGATGTCGACAGCTATCACCTGATGGCCTACACCGCGTACCAGCAGGAAGCGTTCGCCGCACGCATGGGCGTTGCCTACAGCTGGCATGACATCGACAGCAAGCGCGACGTGGCAGTGGGCGGTGTGGGTCAACGCCTGAAGGCCGACTACAAGGCCCGCAGTGCGCAAGTGTTTGGTGAAGTCGGCTACACCCTTCAAACCGCCAGCGTTGTCCTGGAACCGTTCGCAGGCCTGGCCTACGTCAACTACGACAGCGACACCATCAAAGAGAAGGGTGGTTCGGCGGCGCTGCGCGGTGATGCCGATCAAGACATTACCTTCTCCACGTTGGGCCTGCGTGTCGGCCAGACCCTCACCCTGGGCAACGGCTCGAAGATCACCCCGCGGGGCAGCATCGGCTGGCGTCATGCCTTCGGCGATACCAAGCCGGATGCCGACCTGAGCTTTATCAACGGCGGTGGAACTTCATTCAGCACCCAAGGCGTACCGATTGCCAAGGACAGCGCCGTACTGGAAGCAGGCATCGACTATCAGATCAGCCCCAACGGCAAGCTAGGCCTGGGCTACTCCGGACAAGTCTCGCGCAACGACAAGGACCACGCGATGACCATCAGTTTCTCCCTCGGCTTCTGATCAAGGCCGGGTCCCTTCAACCGCCCGAGAGGGCGGTTTTTTTTGATCTTTCCTGCGCTCTGCGCAGGAATGCAGCCTGGGATGCTCTGCGTCCCGCTCCGCTCCGCCAATAATCATGCGGGAATAATCTACAAACACTTTCCCGGGAAGAACGGGAGGTTGTGTGCCTCCCAAGCCTCTACAGTTATGTCCTTGAGTTTATATTCCATGGATGGCATATTTGCATGAGTTGGGACGTTGAATACACGGACGAGTTTGGAGACTGGTGGGGCGGTCTGGATGCAAGGGAGCAATCCTCAGTATCGGCCAGTGTGGATTTGCTGGGCCTCTTGGGGCCAGGCCTTGGGTTTCCTCACTGCAGTGATATCAAGGGTTCGCGGCATGGCAGCCTGCGAGAGCTGCGGGTACAGCACGCGGGGCGACCTTATCGTGTTCTGTATGCATTTGATCCACGCCGGTGTGCCTTATTGTTGATAGGCGGGAACAAAACCGGACGAGGCCGTTGGTATGACGAATACGTCCCGCTGGCTGAGAAGTTGTATGACGAACATTTGGAAACACTGCGTATAGAGGGCCGTAACCATGGCTAAAAAATTTAGCGAGCTCCAGGCTCGCATGACACCGCAAGCCCGGGCCGATGCGGAGCAAATCCTCCAGCAGCATCTGAAAGAAATGCCTCTGCATGAACTGCGCAAGGCGCAACAGATGAGCCAGGACACCTTGGCCAAGGCGCTGAATATCAACCAGGCGGCGGTGTCCAAAATGGAGCGGCGCACAGACATGTATATCAGCACGCTGCGTAATTACATTCGCGCCATGGGAGGGGAACTGGAGATCGTCGCCACGTTTCCTGATGGCCAGGTAAAGATTGAGAACTTTGCCAACTGAGTCATTCTTTCCATCAAAGCCCGGCCATGCGCCGGGCTTTTTGTTATTTGATTGGTTGTCGCTATTGTGCAGTTTTATGCACAATAATTGGAATTCTCTATCCGTCGGACATCACCGTGAACCAACTCCTTGCCATGCGCGCCTTCGTCCGTGTCGTCGAAACCGGCTCCTTCAGCCGCGCATCCGACCAACTGGCGCTGCCACGCTCTACTGTCAGCAAGCTCATCACCGACCTGGAGAAGCACCTTGGCGTCAAGCTGATGCATCGCACCACCCGTGCGCTGGCGGCTACACCGGAAGGGTTGGAGTACTACAACCACGCGCTATGCCTGGTGGCTGAACTGGACGAACTGGATAACGCCCTGCGCGGGCAGAAGCTCAAACCCGGTGGGCACCTGAAGGTGGATGCCCCCGCGTCCTTCGGCAATTGCCTGCTGATCCCGGCGCTGGTGGATTTTCATCGTGAGTATCCCGATATCACCATTGCCCTGGGCATCAGCGACCGTGCCGTGAATATCGTAGGGGAGGGGGTGGATTGTGTGCTGCGGGTTGGCAAGCTGGATGACATGGCGATGATCGGGCGCAAAGTCGTGGACCTTGAGTACGTCACCTGCGCCGCGCCGGGTTACCTGGAGCGCATGGGCACGCCCGTGTCGCCGGAAGACCTCGAACACAACCACCTCAAGGCCGGCTATTTCTTTGCCGGGTCGGGCAAGCCGGAGCCGTTGATTTTCGAGAAAGGCGCGGTCCGTCATGAAATAGGCAACTGTGCGTTTTCGACCAACGAAGGTAATGGCCTCAAGGAAATGCTGCTCGCCGGCCTGGGCGTCGGGCAGCATTTCAAGACCATCGTCGACTACTACGTGGAGGCCGGCCAGTTAGTCCCGGTACTGGCGGACTGGACTCGGCCGGCCACGCCGTTGCACATCATCTACCCACCCAACCGCCATCAAAATGCACGGTTGAAGGTGTTTATCGACTGGGTGATCGAGCGGTTTGGCGTCAGGCAATAATTGCCGTCACGCGGATCTCAATGCGCATCGCCGGCAATCCCAGGGCCTCCACCCCCAGTTCGGTCCAGATCGGCGTGTGGTTGGGCATGTAATGGCGGTACCACTTGACCATCTGCTCGTTCACTTCGGGAGGAAAACCGCCCACGTGGTAGGAGTTGACGTGGATCACGTGCTCCCAGCCGGCGCCGGCTTGTGCCAGGGTGCGTTCCAGGTTCTGAAAGGCCAGGGCGATTTCGTCGGTAAGGGATTCGGGAATCCGGAACTCGTCGTCCCAGCCGCCCTGGCCTGAGGTCTCAACGCGGTTTCCGATTTTGACGGCCTGGGCGTAATGCAGGGTGTCGCGTGCGATGTCGCCATAGCCGGGAGTGATGAAAAATTCGGGCTTGCTCATGGTGTTCCTCGGTTTCAGTGGTTGACCGAGCAAAGGCTAATGGACTGAAAGACCGAACAAAATCCGTGTTTTCTGTCATCACTGTGCATGGCTGTGGACAGTCCGGGTATCAGTTTTTCACATTCCCGGGCCTCACCCTTTGTTACTATCGCCCTCCGTCGTCACCAGGAGTCACCGCCACATGCAACACCAGTGGGATGAAATGCACCGCACCCGCAAGCCTACGTTTGTGTTGTGTGGCGAACCCCAAGGGGATGTGCTCAATCTCTATGTCCATGGTTATTCGGCGTTCTTCAACCAGCAGCAACTGGGCAATTTCTCGCAGCAACTGGCAACCATCGAAGGCTCGACCAACCTGATGCTGTTCTGGCCGGCGGGGCATTTCCTGGAAAACCTTTTTGCGCCGTTCAAGGATGTGATCACCTCAATGCTCGGCGGCGGTAGCCTGGGCGCGGCGACCATCGGGGTGGGCAAGGCGATTGCCTATTTCCTTGACCACTACAAAAGCGTCGAGGCGCGGGTGGATGAGGTCGCCAAAAGCCTGTTGCCCGAACTGGCCAACTACCTGCACGGCGAGTCGATCAAGGTGCGCCAGATCAACCTGATCGGTCACTCCCTGGGCGCGCGGATTCTGGTCAAGAGCGTGCTCGCAAGCCCCGAAGTGGCCCGTGAGCTGCCGCTGAACAACCTGTTGCTGATGGGCGGCGCCATTTGTACGTCCAGCCCGTGGGACCTGGTGTCGGCGCCGCTCAAGGGCCGGGTGATCAACTGCCACTCCAGCAAGGATTGGGCCCTGGCGCTCAAGCCCGACACCGAGCGCTGCATTGGTCGTTATGCCATCCCCCTGACACCCGCGCTCAAGGCCAAGGTTGCCAATGTGCACCTGGCCACGTTCGACCATGCCGCTTACTGGCCGCAATTGAAGACGGTGGTGCAGTACACCGACTTGCTGCAGGAGCGCCGGGGCATGATCCGCGCCGATCAGCGCAGCAGCGAAGTTCGGTTTGCCGAAGAGGATGTCGACCTGTTCCCGCTGTTGGTTCAGGCACGCCCGGAAGAGTTGAAGTTCTTCGCCGAATTGATGGCGCAGAAGCGCAGCGCCTCGATCGACGCCACGGTGCGCGAGCCGTTGAAACTGGCCATCGAATTGCAACGCATGGGTGGCGACACCTTTATGAACCTGGCACGCGGCCATGGCGTGAGCTACCGCGAGATTGCCCAGGATGTGGCGCAGCGGGTGGGCATCAAGTTCGATGAGCCGATTGAGCAAGTCGCACTCGCGGATCTGGAACTGCAAGTCGCCGAGCGGCTGATCGAGCAATACAAGGACAAACTCAGCCAGGCCGACCGCCAAGTGTTCGAGGCAGAGTTGAAGGCTGCGGCACAGAAGGAACAGGGTTTTTTCAATCGTTTCGATGTCGGGCGTTCAGCCACTACTGCCCTGAGCGGCACGGCGCTGGCCGGGCTCACCGGGTTTATCCTGCGCCGGGGCGCGGCCACGGCGATTCCGGTGGTAGGGCAGGCGTTGGCGGCGGCGATGCTGCTGGTGACCGGGGTGCGGGCATTTTCCGGCCCTGCGTATTCCATCACCACCCTGGCGGTGCTGGTGATCGGGGTGATTCGCGAGCGCATGGAGCGCGAGGCGCTGAACCAGGAGCTGGATCTGGTGGTCCAGGTGGTAGAGGCATTTGATCTGCCTCGGGAGACGGTGATGCGTACCGTGACGTCTGACTGATAAGCTGCGTAAACGTCTTGTGTGAAAGCCTGGTACCCCGCGTGAAATTCAGCCTGCCCAAAATCGCTACCGCCCCGTTCTGCCCGCCGGAAGTCGCCGGCACCATCGCCGTCGACCCCAGGGCTTCGTTTTTCAAGCGCGTGTTGAAATTTGCCGGCCCAGGCTTGCTGATCTCCATCGGTTACATGGACCCGGGCAACTGGGCCACGGCCATCGAAGCCGGCTCGCGGTACGGCTACAACTTGTTGTTTGTGGTGCTGTTGGCCAGCCTGGCGGGGATGGCGGTGCAGTGCCTGTGCTCCCGGCTGGGCATCGCCACTGGCAAGGACCTGGCGCAATTGAGCCGCGAGCGCTACAGCCGGCGCTCGTCGTTGGTGCAGTGGGTTCTCGCGGAAATCTCGATCATCGCCACCGACCTCGCCGAAGTCCTCGGCTGCGCCCTGGCGTTTCACCTGTTGCTGGGCGTGTCCCTGACCACCGGGATCGTGATCACCGCCTTCGATACGTTGTTGATCCTGGCCCTGCAAAACCGCGGTTTCCGCCGACTGGAAGCGATCATGCTGGCGCTGGTGGCAACCATCGGCGTGTGTTTTTTCATTGAGCTGGTGCTGATCAAACCTTACTGGCCCGACGTGTTTCGTGGCTTCACGCCCTCGCTGTCGGTCATCAGCGATGCAGCACCGTTGTACCTGGCCATTGGCATCCTGGGCGCCACGGTGATGCCCCATAACCTGTACCTGCATACCTCCATTGTGCAAACCCGGATGTTCGGCAAGGACCTGGCGAGCCGCCAGGACGCGGTCAAGCTGGCACGTATCGACACCATTGGTTCCCTGGCCCTGGCGCTGCTGGTCAACGCGGCCATCCTGATACTGGCCGCCGCGGCGTTCCACCAGACCGGTCACACGGACGTGGTGGAAATCCAGGACGCCTACCACTTGCTGGACCCGCTGGTGGGCGGCGCCTTCGCCAGTGTGCTGTTTGGTGTCGCGCTGCTGGCGTCCGGCCAGAGCTCCACGTTCACCGGCACCATCGCCGGGCAAGTGATCATGGAGGGCTACCTCAACCTGCGTATTCCCTGCTGGCAGCGGCGCCTGATCACCCGTGGCCTGGCGCTGATCCCGGCGTTCCTCGGGGTGTGGCTGATGGGGGACGATGCCATCGGCAAGTTGCTGATTCTCAGCCAGGTGGTGTTGAGCCTGCAGTTGCCGTTTGCGCTGTACCCGTTGATCCGCATGACGGGCGACAAGCGCCTGATGGGACCGTTCGTTAACCGTTTGCCAACGCGACTGCTGGCCTGGGGCTTGTTTGTGGTGATCAGCGGGGCGAATGCCTGGCTGATCGGGCAGTGGTTGTTCTGAACGAAGCGGCTTACGCCAACACAGCCAGCGATGTGTATTTCGCCACTATCGGGTCCGCCGTTAACAGCTTCATCGGTTCGATGATGGCCGTCGCGATGATGAGTCGATCAAACGGGTCCCTGTGATGGGCCTCAAGGTCCTTGACCGCGATAGCGTGTTCGGAGGTGATGGGTAATTCCACGTAGCCGCTTTCAAGGCAGTACTCGCGGATTTCCTCCAGGTTTACGTTGAGTTTTCCGAGACCGACCTTTATTGCCAGCTCCCAGAATGTGGCGGCGCTGACGTAGATTTCTGCCGCGTTCTCGATCAGCTTCCTGGCCCTGGCAGACAGTTTCGGATCATCGCTCAGGGCCCAAAGCAGGATATGGGTATCCAGCAATACCCTCATGGGTGATTTCCCTCGAACGCGTCCAGCATGTCGTCTGGCAATGGCGCATCAAAGTCGTCCGGCACCACCAGTTTTCCTTTCATGGCGCCGATACGCCGGCCTGTCGGTTTCCCGACGGGGACAAGGCGAGCCATGGCGCGCCCATGCTTGGCGATGGTGATGATTTGGCCGGAGGCGGCATCATCGACCAGTTTTGACAGGTTATTTTTTGCTTCGCCCAACGGTACGGTAATCATGTGGTCTTCCCCGGATTTTGGCCAAATATAGCCAAAATTTCGTAGGCAGGCAAAGATCAGCCGACTGCTGGTTGAGGGTGATTTTTGCGAGAGTGGTTGTGTGTTTCCGAACGGGTAATGACTGGCATCCATGACGTCTCTCCTGAAGGAAGTTGTCGGAGTCTGCCGGAGTGCAAGTGGAATTGGACCTGTGTTTCATAAAAACAGACAGGCCTTACGGGGAGGGGGATTTTTCCTGACACCTCAACGGTCCCAGTACGGCACCGTCCCAAAACACTCGACGAAGTAGTCGATCACCGTGCGTACCTTCAACGACAACCGCCGGCTGCCCGGCCATAGCGCTGCAATCTGTTGCGGCTCCAGGGTCGTCGCCACTTCATAGTCGGTCAGCACCGCCTGCAGCGTGCCGGCGCGCAGGCCTTCGCCGATCAACCACGATGGAAATACCACCAGCCCCAGGCCTTGTTCGGCAGCGTGGGTCAGGGTGTCGGCGTGGTTGCCGGTGATCGGGCCCTTGACGCTGTAGGACGTCCAGTCACCCTGGTCGCGGCGGAAGAACCAGCGCTGCTGGCCCGTTACGCCCTTGTAGGCGAGGCATTGGTGGTTGGCCAGCTCGTCGGGATGTTGAGGGGTACCGAAACGCTCCAGGTAGCCGGGGCTGGCGGCGAGGCGAAAGCGTTGGGGTGCGAAGATTCTCGCCTGCATGCCGGAATCGTTCAGCACGCCAATGCGAAACAGCAGGTCTGTACCGTCTTGCAACGGGTCGACATAGGTGTCGGTTTGCTGGATATCCAGTTGCAGCTTCGGATAACGCCGGCACAACTCCCCCAGCCACGGCGACAGATGGCGCTGGCCAAACACCATCGGTGCATTGATGCGCACCAGGCCACTGGGTTCGCTTTCCTGTTCCTGCAGTGCCTGGCCGGCGGCTTCCAGCTGCTCCAGCATCAGCCGTGCATGGCGGCCCAACAGGCGCCCGGCTTCCGTAGGGCTGACCGCACGGGTATGCCGATACAACAGCTGTTGGCCCAGGGCCTGTTCCATCAACTGGATTTGCCGGGAAATGGAGGAGGGCGCCAGGCCCTCGCGGCGTGCGACTTCAGAGAAACTGCCGTAGTCCAGCACGGCGACAAACAGGCGAAGCGCCTTGAAACTCAGTTCGTTCAAGCCCTGCATCATGACTCCGTGCTGTGCGAGTTACGCAAAGGTGTTGTCGGCATGCTCCCATTTATCGCACAGCAGTGCCACCGGATAATGCGCGCCATTGTTCCTCTCCCTAACGCGCAGGTGATGTATGCAGGCTTCTTCAACGGCGGCTGTGGCTCAGGCCCGGCCCAAGACATTTCTTCGATTACTGTTGCTGCCGCTGGTGATTTTCGCCGGCATGGGTTTGTCGGTAGAGGCCGGGTTGCTGGGCCCGCTGGGTGTGCAGGTCGGGCACTTGTGGGCGACCTTGAGCATCTTCGGCGTTGGCTCGGCGATTTTGTTTCTGCTGCTGCTGTTCAGCGGCCCGCAAAAGGGTCCGGCGTTGACCGATCTGCCGCGCTGGCAACTGGTGGGTGGGTTTCTGGGGCCGATGTACGTGGTCGTGCTGACCCTGGCAACGCCGCACATCGGCATCGCGATGACCATGATTGCGATTTTGTCGGGCCAGGTGGGCAAGAGCGTGCTGATTGATCACTTTGGCTGGTTCGGCACTGCCCGCAAGCGGGTCAACGTGGAGCGCTGGATCGCATTGGGGTTGATTGTGGTGGCACTTGTTTTGATTGCGCGGGGTTAAGGCGATGAATCTGATTCTGTTGTTGGTAGTGGTCGTGGCCGCCGGTGCGGTGTTGAGTGTGCAGGCCGCCATCAACGGCCGCCTCGGCCAGGCGGTGGGTGTATTGCGCAGCAGCCTGCTGACGTTCGTGGTGGGGGCGATCAGCACCGGGTTGCTGATTCTGTTTTTCGAACCGGCCCATGCGGTCAGCCTGCTGGATGTGCCGAAATGGCAATTGACCGGGGCGTTGTTTGGCGTGGTGTACATGATGGTGATGGTTGGCGCGGTACCGATTGTGGGCACTGCGGTGGCCACGGTGGCGGTGATTGTCGGCCAGTTGGGCATGGGCATGCTGATCGACAACTTCGGCTGGCTCGGCAACCCGGCCATCGAGTTATCCGGCAGCCGGATTGTGGCGATGCTCTGCCTGGCGCTGGCCCTGGTGTTCATGTACCGCAGCAACGCTCGTCGGGCTGACTGACGGGCCTTTGAACCTTGCATGATTGCCTATAGTCATTCCTTGAGGTGCCGGCGTTCGCCGCACCGGGACGACCACGAAAAAGGAGTCTGACCATGCAAGAGAAAACATGCGCCTGCCCTCACTGCAACTGCCAGTTGGGGAAAAACGCGGTGATGAAGGATGGCAAGGGCTATTGCTGCCAAGGCTGCGCCGAGCATCATGCCCATGGTGAGCCTTGTGCTTCGGCGACCGGGTGCGAGTGTGCCAAGTCGGCGCACGGCTAACGCGGGCTGCCGCCTGTAGGAGCGAGCAAGCTCGCTCCTACAGTTTCACGCGCTGGGGCGCGCATCCGAGCGGCGCCATTGCACGTTTTCGATGCCGAATTTCTCGGCCTGTGGCTGGCTGGTCTTCTTCACTTGCTCCCGGGCAAAGCGTCCGATACGACCCACGCCCGCGTCGCAGCTCGCCCAATGCCAGGCTTCGGCGTTGTCGAGTTTTTCCAGGCGGATGATGAATGACTTGGGCTGGCCATGCAGCGTGTAGTCGATCACGAAAAGTTTTGCGTTAGTCATGGATCCGTTAACCCTCCTTGTGTCTTTAAGTGACCCTCCCCAGGCGGTAAAAATTCACTCGGATTATCCGGCACGGGTCATTACCATGGCTGTCCATCCTTGACCGATGTGCCTTCCATGGCCCTGGCCGCACCCCCCGACCTCAGTGATCACGCCGTCCCCGTGCAACCCTTGGCGCGTACCTACCCGCGTGGGTTGTACGTTGAGCCTCATCAACACGATTGGGGCCAGTTGCTTTATGCGATGAGCGGTGTGATGTGGGTCGAGACGCCGCAGGAAGCGCTGGTGGTGCCGCCTCAGCGCGCGGTGTGGCTGCCGCCGGGTGTCGAGCACGGGATTCGCGTGGTGTCCGACTTGCAGATGCGCAACATCTACCTGCGCCCGGCGCTGGCTGCGACCCTGGACAGCCAGGTGCAAGTGATCGAGGTGGGCGGGTTGCTGCGCGAACTGATCGTGGCGTTGGTCGAACAGGGCGACAAGGGTGATCAGGCCTACTACGAGGCAGTGGTCGGCCTGGCCCTGCTGGAGCTGCAGCGGGCCCGGCGTTCGCCGATACGCATTGCCTTGCCCGTGGGTGCCGACCGCCGCCTGATGAGTGCCTGCCAGGCAGTCATGGCGTCGCCTTCCCTGGACATTCCCTTCGAGCAGCACGCCGAAGCCTCCGGCGCCAGCGTGCGCACCCTGGCCCGGCTGTTCCAGAACAGCCTGGGCATGGGCTTTGCCGAGTGGCGCCGCCAGGTGCAGTTGGCCACAGCAGTGGCCGAGCTGATCCAGGGCCAGTCGGTCAGCGCTATCGCCCGCTCCCTGGGCTATTCACCCAGCAGTTTCAGCGACATGTTTCGTCGCGAACTGGGAATGGCACCGTCGCAGTACCCCGTCTGAGGCTTGGCCGAAATTCTGAAGCAGTTGGCCGATGCTTCGGATTTGGGGCCCCTACACTGACCGCATCAACCCTTGCTGCGGAGTGTTCCATGAATTACCTGATTTCCTTGGCCATCGGCCTGTTGGTCGGCGTGATTTACGG
Organism: Pseudomonas sp. 1912-s; assembly: GCF_029269205.1. Classification (NCBI taxonomy): domain Bacteria; kingdom Pseudomonadati; phylum Pseudomonadota; class Gammaproteobacteria; order Pseudomonadales; family Pseudomonadaceae; genus Pseudomonas; species Pseudomonas sp. 1912-s. The sequence goes on from NZ_JARIXR010000005.1 coordinate 108,797, forward strand.
TGCCCTGGACTTTCGTTCGCCCGCGCCTCCGGCCATTGCCCTGGTAGGGCTGATGGGCATGTTGCTGGGGGAAAAGCTCTGGCCCATGGGCCGGCAGCTGGTCAGCGCCTGGTTGTCCTGAAACCCTTTTAACCTCGATGGATATTGGCCATGAAAGCACTGCAATTTTCCGCCACCGGCGATCTCGCTGCCCTCGCTTACGTTGACGTCGCTACTCCGGTGCCGGCGGCCGGTGAAGTCCTGGTACACATCAAGGCTGCCGGGCTGAACCCCAGCGACGTGAAGAACGTACTCGGGCGCTTCCCCTACACCACCTTGCCACGCGTCCCCGGCCGGGACTTTGCCGGGGTGGTGGTGGAGGGCCCGCAGGAGCTGGTAGGCCAGGAAGTCTGGGGCACCGGCCGCGACCTGGGCTTTTTTGCCGACGGTTCCCACGCCCAGTACCTCACCGTGTCGGCCAAGGGCGTGGCCCACAAGCCCAGCCATCTGAGCTTTGCCCAGGCTGCCAGTCTCGGCGTGCCGTACACCACGGCGTGGGATGCACTTGAGCGCAGCGGTGTTGGCCAAGGCACGCGTTTGCTGGTGATTGGCGCCAATGGAGCCGTAGGCAGTGCGGCCCTGGCCCTGGCGAAAATTCGTGGGGCCCAGGTGCTCGGGGCGGTGCGTCGGCCGGAACAGGTCGAGGCATTGCGCGAGCAGGGTTTCGAGGGGCTGTTACTGGGCCAGCCGGAAGCGCTGGGCGGGCAGGTCAATGCGCTGTTTGGTGCGGGCGCCGATGTGATTTTCGACACCACCGGTTTCTGGCTGCCGGCAGCCGTGGCGGCGCTGGCACCCTTTGGCCGGATCGCGATCATTGCCGCACCGGTGGACGGGCACGTACAACTGCCGGCCCTGGCGTTGTACCGCAAGGGCGGTTCGGTGGTGGGGATCAATTCGTTGCTCTACAACTGCGAGCAATGCGCGGTGATGCTGGAGCAGTTCGGGCGGTTCTTCGATGAAGGCTTGTTGCCGCTGCCGACCGGCTTGCGGGAAGTGTCGCTGGCCGACGGTGTGAAGTGCTTTGAGGAAGTGAACCAGGGCAGTGCAGACAAGATTATCTTCCTGCCCTGATCACCAAGGGAGAGGGGGCAAGCCCCCTCATCCGGTTCAGGCGTCGGGAACGCCTTTCTCCCACGCCGACCAGTTCTTCAGAATCGCCTGCACCAGCGGGTTACCGGTGCGGTACAGGTTCTCCAGCGCCGGTACAAAACCGCCCTGGTCCGCGTACTTCAACAGGTTGTCCACTTCGCTGTAGCCCGGGTATGGCCGATCAAAGTCGGAGCCGGCCCGCACGACGGCCAAACGCTTGATATCCACCAAGCCTTCGCGGCTGGCTCGCAGCAACGCCTCATAGGTGGAGTTGTCTTCCTGCTGGGTGGTGCAATACACGCCTTTATTGTCCGTCAGCAACTTGGTCCAGACTTCGGCGCGCTCACTCAGGCGAGTCCCGGAGAACCAGGTATTGCCCGCCAGGGTGTCACACTGGGTAACTTGCGGCGGCTGATTGGCCGGTGCGTACGGGTAGTGTTTGCGCCAGGCCGTGGACTCCTTGCTTTCGCTGAGTTCGACTTTCTGCGACAGCGCAAACGCCTTGGCCTGCAGCTTGGGGTTGAGCTCAAACACTTCGGTCTTGTAGTCCAGCGGCGGCTTCTCGTTCGGGCCCTTGGTGTTGATGCCGATATAGCCGGTCGGCCAATCCTTCGGCGCATCCCGTGAATCCAGCTCCCACTGGGTGCCGAACTCCACCAGGTAATGGGCCCACGCGGCGGTGCCGATGGTGCCGTGGTGCGGGTTGATCCCGGCAATCCCTGCGATCAGGAAGTAGCTCTGGCGCAGGTCGAACTTGGGCGACAACGCCAGCGCCAGGGTCGAGGCCGCTGCGTTGGTCTGGCCCATGCCGGTTACCAGCAGGCACACGTCCTGGGTGTTGCAGCGGATCACCGGGTACTCGGCCGACAAGCCCGGCACGCGTACTTCCTGTTTAAGCTCCAGGCGGTCGATCCAGTTCTGCGCCTCGGGGGCGAACATGGTGATCAGCATCACCTTGGGCTTGATCGGGGCCGGCGTATCGGCCAACGCGACCTGCGGCAACAGCGCCCCGGCGGCCAGGCCGATGGCGATAGAAAGGCGGGTAAAGGTCTTCATCTACTGCTCCTTGTTCACACTCAGAATTGATAGCCCACACCGGCGTAGTAACCCCAGCCGTTGGAGCGGGCGCGGAAATTACCGTCGCCAAAGTTCAGCTCGCTGCCGTCTTCCCAGTTGCCGCCGTTGTGGAAGTAACGGCCGACCAGGGTGAAACGCAAGTGAGTGAACGAATACAACAACACGTTTGTTGCAACCAGGGAGTTGGCGGTGCGCGCGGGGTTGTCTTTGTGCAGGTCCGAGCCGAAATCGTAGTTGGTGAAGCCGATATAGGTCAGCGAAGCACCATTGTCGAAGCTGCCGATGGGCACGATGTACTTCATCTGCGCCCGGTAGCCGTCCCACGAGTATTCGTTGCTGGCGCCGTAGTTTTCCCACTGGTAGCGGCCATAGAAGTTCGCCGACAGGTTCACCCGCGAGTGGGTCTCGATGTCGGTGCCCAGGCCGCTGTACAAGGTGTTGGCGCGGTTGGCCTTGTTGCTGCCGTGGTCGTAGATCCAGTCAAACGCCACGTACCATTCCTTGAACGGCCCGATGGCCAGGCTGCGACCGGCCAGGTAGTCGATGGAGATACGCGGTTCGTGTTCCATGAACACTGGGGAACCGTGGTCCCAGGCACCTTTGTCATTGCTGTTGCCGATGCCGAAGATCTTCGGGATATCGACGTAGCCATACAGTTCGAACGGGCCCTTGCGGCCGAAGTATTCGTACTCCAGGTAAACGTCATCGGCGGGTTTGGGGCCGAAGCTGATGTCTTTGCTGCCGATGACCGTCAGGTCCTGGTTGATCCAGTCCGACAGGTACACGCCTTTTTTCGAGGGGCTGGCTTCCGGGGCCAGGGTTTCGCCCTGTGCTGAGTCATCGGAGGGTTTTTCCTGCGCCAAAATGGGTGCGCTGAGTACTCCCGTAACGGCAGCCAGTAGCAGGGAAACAGCAAAAGGAGTAGCCGACGCGGTTCGTCTGGAAGTGGGGTGCATTGAAAATCCCTGTTCGTACGCGGTTTGGGCCCGATTCTTCGGGTTGAGGTGAACTTGGCTGCCAAGTTCGTTCCGCAAACGTTTGCACAGGTTGTACCAATTTGTGTCAATTGCATGAAGGAATTGAGAAAAGTGGGAAATAGTCGGCCTTTTGGTCAGAAACCGGAGGGGTCGGGTAAACACGCTTGTGGCATCCTGAAGGGCCTCGCACTGGGAGTCATCCGATGTTCGATCATTATTTGAAACGCTGGAAACTCACCCCCGAGGGTGACGCGATCATCACCCACAGCAGCGATCTGCTGCCGGTACGCTGGGACGGCCAGCCGGCGATGCTCAAGATCGCCCGCGAGCCCGAGGAAAAACTCGGCGGTGTGTTGATGACCTGGTGGGCGGGCGAGGGCGCCGCACGGGTATTTCTCCATGACGACGATGCCGTGGTGATGGAGCGCGCGACCGGCCCGCGTTCACTGATGCACATGGCCCTCAATGGCCACGACGATGAAGCCAGCCGCATTGCCTGCGCCACCGTGGCTTTATTGCATGCCCCGCGCCCGTCGCCGCCGGAGGGTTTGCATTCATTGGAGCAATGGTTTGAGTCCCTGTGGCTCGCCGCTGAGCGCAAAGGCGGGCTGATACGCGAGTGCGCCACCACGGCGCGCAACCTGCTGGCGTCGCCCCAGGAACAGGTGGTACTGCACGGTGACGTGCACCACGACAACATCCTAGACTTCGGCCCACGGGGCTGGCTGGCGATCGACCCCAAGCGGGTGACCGGCGAGCGCGGCTATGACTACGCGAACCTGATCTGCAATCCGGATTTGCCCACGTGTACCGACCCTGTGCGATTTGCACGCCAGGTCGAGGTCATCGCCCGGGCAGCGGGCCTGGAGCGCCAGCGTCTGTTGCAATGGGTGATGGCCCATGCCGGTTTGTCCGCGGCCTGGTTTCTGGAGGATAACGAGCGGCACCGGGCCGATGTAGACCTGGAAGTGGCCCGCCTGGCTCAGTGGGCCTTGGTAAACGGCAGTGCCTGATCACCGTTGCGGTTGAACAGGTACGTCGCGGTTTCCCGGCGATACTCGCTGGGCGTCTGGTTCATCTCGATGCGAAAGTGCCGGTTGAAGTTGGAGAGGTTGGCGTAGCCCACTTCAAAGCAGATATCTGCCACCGACATGTCGCTTTGCAGCAACAGGCGGCAGGCGCGCTGCACCCGGAACTTGCGCATCAGGTCGATAAAACCGTGGCCGGTGACGCGCTTGAAAAAGCGCGAAAACCCCGGCTCGCTCATGTCCAGGCGCTGGGCGATGACCGACAGCCTTAAATCGCCAGTCAGTTCCGTCATCAAGTATTCGAAGGCCTTGTGGATACGCTCCGAGCTGCGGGCATCCAGGCTTGGCGTGTAGCAGGCGCTGGCCAGGCAGTGGGTTTCGCGGTCGGGCGCCTGCATCAAGGTGTGCAGCAACTGGATGAACAGGATCAGGCGCGCCAGGCCTTGGGCAGGGCCGATGGATTCCAGCAGATGCGCGGCCTTCAGGGCGGTTTCGCCGGTGAATTCCAGGCCGCGGCGGGCCCGGTCAAACAGGGATTGCAGGTCACCCAGCTCCGGCAGGGTGGTGCGCAGGGCCAGCAGTGCGGCGCCGTCGAACTGCAGCACCACATCGCGCCCGGTCAGGTAGTCGCCGGGCGCCAGGTCGCCGATCCAGTCGTGGGGCAGGTCGGGGCCGATCAGCGCGACGTGGCCGGCGCCAAACGCACCGATATAGTCACCTGCCACCAGCTTGCCGCTGCCTTGGCGGATCAGGTGAATCTCGAATTCCGGGTGATGGTTCCAGCGGGCGAGTTCGAACGGATAGTCATGTTCGTACCAGCGAAAGGCATGCTCGGGCTCGGCCAGAATCACTTCCAGCTCGGCGGGGCGTTGCTCGAAAAGGGCGGAGCGGCTTGCAGGCATGGGCTTGGCCCTTCTGGGCTTTTTGGAATGGAACCAAAATACGCCCTTTGCCCAGGCAGCCGCTACCTCGGGTTTTGCCCGCCACTGATACTTTTTTGATTTCGTGGTGGCGGTTAAAAAAGTATCAGTCAGGCATCCGCCATGCGTTTGTCGAGCCCCGGGCAAGCTGCTGTAATCGGCCCGTCAACAACAAAAACAATAAGTGGAAACCGCCATGTTCAAGATTTCGAAAGCGCTGTTCCTGCTCTCCGGCCTCACGCTGGCAATCGCCGCGCACGCGGCCGAAACCGTGACCATCGCCACGGTCAACAACAGTGACATGATCCGCATGCAACGCCTGTCCAAGGTGTTCGAACAACAACACCCCGAGGTGAAGCTCAATTGGGTGGTGCTCGAAGAAAACGTCCTGCGCCAACGCCTCACTACCGACATCGCCACCCAGGGCGGCCAGTTCGACGTGCTGACCATCGGCACCTACGAAACCCCGTTGTGGGGCGCCAAGCACTGGCTGGAACCGATCACGCCCCTGCCCGCCGACTACGACGTGGACGACATCTTCCCGGCCGTGCGCCAGGGCCTGTCGGTGAACAACACCCTCTACGCCTTGCCGTTCTATGGCGAAAGCACCGTCACCTATTACCGCACCGACCTGTTCAAGCAGGCGGGCCTGACGATGCCCGAGCACCCGACCTGGACCCAACTGGGCGAGTTCGCCGCCAGACTCAACCAACCCGCCAAGGACCAATACGGCATGTGCCTGCGGGGCAAGGCTGGCTGGGGTGAAAACATCGCGCTGCTGAGCACCATGGCCAACGCCTTTGGCGCCCGCTGGTTTGACGAACAATGGAAGCCCGAGCTGACGAGCCCCGAGTGGACCGCCGCGGCGAACTTCTACGTCAATACCCTGAAAAACTACGGCCCGCCGGGCGTCTCCAGCAACGGTTTCAACGAAACCCTGGCGCTGTTCAACAGTGGCAAATGCGCAATCTGGGTGGATGCCAGCGTCGCGGGCTCGTTCACCACCGACAAAACCCAAAGCAAGGTCGCCGACAGCGTGGGCTTTGCCGCCGCCCCCACCGAGTTTACCGACAAGGGCTCGTCGTGGCTCTACGCCTGGTCCCTGGCGATTCCGGCCACCTCCAAACACAAGGACGCCGCCAAAGCCTTCATCACCTGGGCCACCTCCAAGGAATACATCCAGTTGGTGGCGGACAAGGACGGCATTACCAACGTGCCGCCGGGCACACGCCAGTCCACTTACAACGCGGCGTACCTGGCTGCGGCGCCGTTCGCCCAGGTGACCTTGCAGATGATGCAACACGCCGACCCGGCGCATCCGTCGGCCAAGCCTGTGCCGTACGTGGGCATCCAATACGTGACCATCCCCGAGTTCCAGGCCATCGGCACCTCGGTGGGCAAGCTGTTTTCGGCAGCGCTCACCGGTGGCATGACCGTCGACAAGGCACTGGCCGTGGCGCAGGCCACCACGACGCGCGAAATGAAACGCGCCGGCTACCCGAAATAATCACCTTAGGGACACTGCATTCATGAAACGACTGGAAGGTAAAAGCGCGCTGGTCACCGGCAGCGCCCGGGGCATTGGCCGGGCGTTTGCCCAGGCCTACATCAACGAAGGCGCCACGGTCGCCATCGCCGACATCAATCTGGAGCGGGCCCGGGCCACCGCCGCCGAATTGGGCCCGAAGGCCTACGCGGTAGCGATGGACGTCACCGACCAGGCCTCCATCGACGCGGCGATTGCTGCCGTGGTGGCGCAGGCCGGCAAGCTCGATATCCTGATCAACAACGCGGCCTTGTTCGACCTGGCACCGATCATCGAGATCACCCGCGACAGCTTTGACCGGCTGTTCTCAATCAACTTCGCCGGTACGCTGTTCACCTTGCAGGCGGCAGCCAAGCAGATGATCAAGCAGGGGCACGGCGGCAAGATCATCAACATGGCCAGCCAGGCCGGGCGTCGGGGGGAGCCGCTGGTGGCGGTGTACTGCGCGACCAAGGCCGCGGTGATCAGCCTCACGCAGTCGGCGGGGTTGAATCTGATCAAGCAGGGCATCAACGTGAATGCCATCGCCCCGGGCGTGGTGGACGGTGAGCATTGGGACGGGGTGGATGCGATGTTCGCCCGGCATGAAGGGCTGCCGCTGGGGGAGAAGAAAAAACGCGTCGGGGCCGAGGTGCCTTACGGGCGCATGGGCACGGCGGAAGACCTCACCGGCATGGCGATTTTCCTCGCTTCAAAAGAGGCCGACTACGTGGTTGCCCAGACCTACAACGTCGACGGCGGGAACTGGATGAACTGACGGCACTTGCTCCTGTACCTGGCCTTGTGCTTTTGTGCGCATGCCAGAGGAGAACGCCAAAATGACCGTCCCGAAAAACGCTGTTGCCTCATTTGATGTCGATGCCCAGAAGAGCTTCACGCCGCTGTGCCCCGCTGAACTGCCGGTGGCCGGCGGCGACCAGATCGGCGCCGAGCTCAACTATATGGCCAGCCTCGCCGGGCGCCGTGTGGGCAGCAAGGACGCCCACACCCCGCACGCGCCCTGGGTGGTCTCGCAGCACAGCGAGATGCTGCAACCCACCGGCCTGGTGCACGCCGATGTCACCTGGGTGGCCCACTGCGTGCCCGGCACCGTGGGTTTCACCCTGCTTGACGAATTGCCTGCGCCCTATGACTACGACTACTTCATCTGGAAAGGCGTCGAGCCCGACCTGCATCCCTACGGCGCCTGCTACCACGACCTTCACGACAAACTCTCCACCGGGGTCATCGAGTACCTCAATGCCCAGGGTATCCGGCGCGTAATCGTCGGCGGCCTGGCGCTGGACTACTGCGTCAAGACTACCGTGTTGCAGCTGTTCAAGGCCGGTTTCGAGGTCATCCTGCACCTGCCGGCGTGCCGTGGCATCAGCGAGGAGGGAGGTGTGGCAGCGGTTGACCATCTTGCACAAATCGGCGTGATGATCAGCCGCAGCCGGGAAGAACTGGCCGCGATGGTGGTGGGCGCTGTCGAGCCTTAGCGAGGCTGCGACGGGATTATCGCGGTGTGACCGAGGTACCGAGTCGCCCGCATTGCGGGCAAGCCCGGCTCTCACGCTAGAGCTTCATGCCGACTAAGACTTCCTGCTCCTTCCCCGCACTGTTGACGTTGACCGTACGCGCCACACGCACGCGGTCACCGTCAAACTCACACACCACCCGATCTCGAAACGCCGTCTGCGGATAGATCCAGGTCATCTCCAGCGTCCGGGTATCCAGCCAGCGCGCGCCGGCAATAATCTGCGCGTCCTTGAACTCATAACCGTGGTGCAACGCCCGACCCGGCATGCTGGTGGTGCCGCTGACCCAGTGATCAATCCCGATTTCCAGGGCATGCCCAGCCTTGCTGTCGGTCAGCTGGAAGCGCAGTACATTGCCCTCAACGGCAAACGCCACTTGCTGCACATCCAGCCCATTCGGTTCTACCTGATAGACACCGGTGAAATCCGCCAGCCCGGCACACGCTGAAAGCAAATCAGGCCGCAGCGCCATGCTCGCCAGACGTTGCTCCAACCGCGCATCCGCGTCAGGCTTGACGTTGCAATCACTGCCGAACGCCGCCGGAAAATGCCGCTCTACAAACGGGATCAGCTCCGCCGAATTCTTCATCCCGCCGATCACCACCAGCGTTGCGCCGTATTCGCGGAACACCATCGCCATTTGCACAAACACGCCAACGGCACTGAATGCTTGAGCCGGTTTCATCATCCAGTGATAACCGTAACGGCTGTCCGACCCGCCTTGTGGCCGGGTGGCCGCAGCAACCCAGGCGGCCGGCAGAATCTGCTGGCCATTCCAGACTCCGCCTTGTGCATGCAGCACGGCCAGCTTGAGCATGGCCGACGTCGGTGCTTTCAGCCCGTTGCCGCCGGGATTCACCCCATCGGGGCCGATGTCCCAGCTTTCATTATGGATGTCCAGCGGCACAAACAGCCGGGGCTTGAGGTACGCGTGCAAGGTTTGCCCACTGACCTTGTTGATCAGCGCCGAGAGCATGTAACTCGCCGCACTGGTATAGACGTAGGTGGTGCCCGGCGCATAGGCCAGCGGGATCTTGAAGAATTCGGCAATCCAGCTGGTCTCGATTCCGCGCCACACCGAGCCCGAGGTATTGGCGGCGTGGCCGGTGCGCATGCTCAGCAGGTGTTCCACGGTCATGTCCGCCACGCGCGGGTCAGCGGCCGCCGGTACGAACTCGGGGAAGAATTCAACGAGCCGGTCATCCAGCTTCAGCAACCCTTCATCCAGGGCCAGGCCAATGGCGCAAGCGGTAAAGCTCTTGGCCACCGAGTGCAATACCCGGGGTTCGTTGGGGTCCACCGGCCAGCTCCAGCCTTCGGCGACCACCTGGCCGTGGCGATGCAGCATCAGGCCTTGCAGGTCGAGACCGGCGGCTTTCACCTCATCGAGAAAGGCAATCAGGTGCTCGGGATCAACGCCGACGCTGCTGGCGCTGGCGCGGGACAAACCATCGTAGGACATGGGCATAAACAGGCTCGTGGGGGGAGGAGAGTCAACGGCTGCGGTGCACCAGCCGCGAATAGGAAATCAGCATGCTGGTCAGTTCCTGGCTGACGCTGGTGAGCGGCGATGAGCGGCGGCTGATCAGGCACACATCGCGGGTGGCCAGCGGTTCTTCGATGGCGATGGTGGTCAGGGCGCTGGAAAACAGCTTCATCCCCGGCAGCATGCGCGGCTCGATGGTCAGGTAATCGGTTTCCGAGACGATGTGCAGGGTTTCCAGCAACGAATCGGTGGTGATCGCGATCTTCGGCGGCGCCAGGCCCTGGGTGCGGAACAGCTCGATCAAGCGGTTCTCCGCGCCGCCTACCACGCCGGCCGGGCGCACGCTGATCCACTGGCAGTCGGTGAGGGCTTGCACGGATTTTGCGTGCGCCTGGGGGTGGCCCTTGCGCGCAATGATGCCGGCGTTGGAGCTGTAGAGGCGGTCGATGGCCAGGTCGATATCGGCGACGTTGGGCGCCAGCGGGCACAAGACGAAATCCAGGCGGCCATCGCGGACCTTCTCCACCAGCCCCTTGGTGGTGCCGCTGGCCACGTGCACCTGCATGCGCGGGAAGCGCTGGGTGAAGTTGCTCAGTACCGGCAGCAGCAATTCGGCCAAGGGTTCGGAGGTCACACCCAGGGCGATATGGCCTTCGGGTTCGCCTTTCCAGGGTTGCAGGTCGAGCAGGGCGCGTTCGCAGTCGAGGGTGATGGAGCGGGCGCGGGCCAGGAACACCTCGCCGGCCGGCGTCAGGTTGATGCCCTGGTTGGAACGTTGCAGCAGCACCACCCCGAGTTCTTTTTCCAGGGTCTGGATCGACTGGGTCAGGGTGCTTTGCGCCACATCCAATTGACGCGCGGCAGAGCGGAAGCTGCCTTTTTCAACCACGGAGCAGAACGCACGAAGATGGGTGAGGGTCATGGCGGTTGGCTCAGTCAGTGCTGCATTTAAACCATTGAATGTCAGCCAGCTTATCTGATGACTCCAGGTGCGCACAGATCGGTATTTACGATCACGATCATTATTTTTGATCGTTAAAACCGCATCTTTTCCGGCTCAAGGCCCTGATTTCTCGATACGGTAAGGCCAGGGCAACACACGGACGGTTGATGATCGGATAAACCGAGCCCGATCACTCGGAGCGTTCTTCTCAAGTTCATTGGGTGGCGAATAAGATCGGTCCAGGAACATTCGCAAACCGTAGTCAGCGACTAAAACAACAACAACTATTCAGGTGTTCGGCCGTGCCTCTTTTTGGGTCCTGCCAGCGTCCGAACCCAAGCGTAAGGATCATTCAAGGTGCATTTATCATGAACAAGACTTTAATCCTGGCTGGCGCCTTGTCCGCCGCGCTGGTGGGCACTGCCCACGCCGAGAATCTGCTGAAGGTCGCGTTGAACGCCGACATTCGCAGCACCGAGCCAGGCGTCAACCGTGACACCAACTCCGACGCCGTCATCTTGCACATTACCGAAGGACTGGTGGCCTTCCGTGAAGATGCCACCGTCGGCCCGCTGCTGGCCAAGGACGTGCAGGTGTCCGACGACGGCCTGCGCTACACCTTCCACTTGCGCAGCGGGGTGAAGTTCCAGAACGGTGCGCCGTTGACCTCCGCCGAAGTGCTGTGGACCTGGAAACACTACCTCGACCCGAAAACCCAATGGCGCTGCGCCCCCGAATTCGACGGCCATGGCGGCGCCAAAATCGTCGACATGAGCGCCCCGGACCCGCTCACCGTGGTGTTCACCCTGGACAAGCCCAACGGCCTGTTCCTCACCAGTACGGCACTGCCCGAATGCGGCGGCAGCGGCATCCTGCACCCCGACTCGGTAGTCAACGGCCAATGGAAAGCCCCGATCGGTACCGGCCCGTTCCGCCTGGGCGAGTGGAAGCCCGGCCAGTACGTCGACCTGCTGCGCAACGCCGACTACACCCCGCGTGACGAGAAAGAGCCGGACGGCTACACCGGCAATAAAACCACCACCCTGGACCGCGTGCGCCTGCTGGTGATCCCCGACCCGGCGGCGGCCAAGGCGGCCTTGCTGTCGAAGAACGTCGACCTGCTGATTGACGTCACGCCGCTGGACGCCACCGAACTGGCCGCCAACCCCGGCATCAAGGTCACCTCCAGCGGCACCATGTCGGTCAACGCACTGTTGTTCCAGACCCGCGACCCGTTGCTCAAAGATGTGCGCCTGCGCCAGGCCATCGCCCACTCGCTGGACACCGCACAAATCGTCGCCGCCTTGACCGGTGGCCGCTCCCAGGCCAACAACTCGATGGTCGCCAGCGGCAGCCACTACCACCAGGCCATCGAGAACCAGGGCTTCGACTTCGACCCGGCCAAGACCGCCCAACTGCTGCGCGAAGCCGGCTATAAAGGCCAGCCGATCAAGCTGATCGTCAACAAGCGCTACGCCGCGATCTTCGACATGGGCGTGTTCGTGCAAGCCATGGCCAAGGCCAGTGGCCTCAACCTGGAACTGGAAACCCTGGAGTGGGGCACTCAGCTGGAGCGCTACCAGACCGGCAACTACCAGATGATGGCGTTCCCGTATTCCGAACGCCTCGACCCGGCCCTGAGTTTCGACTCCATGACCGGCGACAAGGACAAGGAAGCGCGCAAGGTCTGGGACAACCGCCAGGCTCAGGAATGGCTGCGTGAAGCCCAGCGCGAAGGCGACATCACCAAGCGCCAGGCGCTGTTCGATCAACTGCACCAGCAGATGCTCAAGGACGTGCCGCTGATCCCGATGTACAACGGCAACGCCATCGCCGCCAGCCGCGACTACGTGCAGGGGCTGCGTACCTGGCCGGTGTCCAAGCCGCGCTTGTGGACCGTCAGCGTGCCTGCGACCGGGAGTAACTGAGGATGTTGCGTTTCATCTTCCAACGGCTGGCGATGTCGATCCCGACCTTGCTGCTGATCTCGCTGATGGTGTTCGCGATCATCCGGCTGGTGCCCGGCGACCCGGCGCTGCTGATGCTCGGCGACATGGCCGATGCCCACAGCCTGGAGGTCGCGCGTGCGTCCCTGGGCCTGGACCAGCCGTTGCCGCTGCAGTTTGTGATCTGGCTCAAGGCGGTGCTCAGTGGCGACCTTGGGCATTCCATCACCACCAATGAGGCAGTGCTGCCGCTGATCCTTGACCGCTTCCAGGTGAGTGCCGGGATCGTGCTGGTCTCGGTGTTGCTCGCGGCGTTGATTGCGGTACCGGCCGGTTTGCTCTCGGCCTGGAAACAGAACAGCTCCCTGGACTTTGGCGTGGTCTCCACCGCGACCCTGTTGCTGTCGATCCCGAGCTTCTGGCTGGGCCTGCTGTTGCTCTACGCGTTCGGTATCAAGCTGGGCTGGTTGCCGGTGGTGGGTTATGTGTCGTTCGGCCAGTCACCGTGGCAGGCCTTGAGTTTTATCGTGCTGCCGATTGTCACCCTGACGTTGGTGGAGCTCGGGGCGATCACCCGCATGGCCCGGGCCAGTGCGATTGAAGTGCTGCGCCTGGAGTACATCACCCACGCCCGGGCCAAGGGCCTGTCGGAACGGGCGGTGTTGTGGCGGCATGCGCTGCGCAACTCGTTTGCGCCGACCCTGACCCTGATCGGCCTGATCCTCGGCAACCTGCTCAGCGGCATCGCGGTGCTGGAGACCGTGTTCACCCTGCCAGGCATCGGCCGGCTGATGGTCGACGCCATCTACGCCCGGGACTACCCGGTGCTGCAAGGCTGCCTGCTGCTGGTGACCTTTGTTTATGTGCTGGTCAACCTGTTGGTGGACCTGCTGTACCCGCTCTTCGACCCCAGGGTTAAGTTATGAATAAGCCTCTACCTGCCGCACCCGAGGTGCTGTTGCCGGCACCGGCGCGTGCCCCTAGGGCCTGGCGTGTGCCGCCGTTGAACGCGCTGATCGGTGCGCTGCTGCTGGCCTTGTTGTTGATCATGGCCTTGCTGGGCTTGGTCTGGACGCCCCATGACCCGTTGGCCCTGAACCTGTTGGCGCGTTTGCAGGCGCCCACGGCCGCCCACTGGCTGGGCACTGACGAATACGGCCGCGATGTGCTGAGCCGCCTGATGATCGGCGCGCACACCAGCCTGTGGGTGAGTGTGTTGACGGTGACGCTGGCGATCACCGCCGGCACGGTGCTCGGCCTGCTGGCCGGGTTCCTGCGGGGCTGGGTCGACCGTGGCCTGATGATGGTCAACGACGCATTGCTGGCATTTCCCGGGATCCTGCTGGCCCTGGGCTTGATGGCAATCATCGGCCCGAGCCTGTACGGCATTGTCTTCGCCTTGAGCCTGGCCTACACGCCGTCGGTGGTGCGGGTGGTGCGCGGCACGGTGTTGTCGCTGCGCGAGAAAGAGTTTGTCGAAGCCTCGCGGGTGATCGGCAACTCCGAGCTGTACACCATGCTGCGGCACATTGCGCCGAACTGCGTGGCGCCGGTGTGCGTGCTGGCCACCAGCATGTTCGGCTGGGCGATCCTCGCGGAAAGCTCCCTGAGTTTCCTCGGCCTGGGCGTCCCGCCGCCGGCCGCCACCTGGGGCAACATGCTCGCCGCCAGCCGGCCGTATATCGCCACGGCCAGTTGGCTGGGGCTGTTTCCCGGTGTCTGCATCGCCATGGCGTTGCTGGCGTTCAACCTGTGCGGCGATGCCTTGCGCGATCGTCTCGACCCGCGGATGAGTAAATGACCATGACTGACATCCTTCTGGCAGTCGACCAGCTGAAAATCCGCGTGGGGGCCAACGGCCCGCTGGCGGTCAACGACCTGAGCTTCACCATCGCGCCCGGCGAAATCGTGGCGCTGGTGGGCGAGTCCGGCAGCGGCAAGACCATGGCCGCCCGCGCCGCCATCGGCCTGTTGCCACCGCCGCTTGAGCAATGCAGCGGCCAGGTGCGCTTCCAGGGCCATGACCTGGGCAGCCTCGCGCCGGAGCAACTGCGCCAGTTGCGCGGGGCGAAGATCGGCATGGTGTTCCAGGAACCCATGGTGTCCCTCAACCCGTCCATGAGCATCGGCGAGCAAATGGCCGAGGGCCTGCGCCTGCACACCAAGCTGAGCGATGCGCAGATCCGTGAGCGCAGCCTGGAAATGCTCGGGCATATCGGCATCAAGGACGCCGAGCGTTGCCTGGCGGCGTTTCCCCACGAGTTCTCCGGCGGCATGCGCCAGCGCATCATGCTGGCCTCGGTGATGCTGCTGCGCCCGGCGTTGCTGATTGCCGACGAGCCCACCACGGCCCTGGATTGCCTGGCGCAACTGGACGTGTTGAAACTGATGCTCGACCTGACACGCGAGCAGGGCACGGCGATCCTGTTTATCAGCCACGACCTGTCGCTGGTGGCGCGCTACGCCGACAAAGTGGTGGTGATGCGCGAAGGCCGCGCGGTGGAGCAGGGCACCATCGAGCAGATCCTGCTGGCGCCCAAGGCCGAGTACACCCGGCAACTGCTGGAGGCGTTGCCTCGGCGCGGCACCCTGGCGGCCTTGCCCAAGGCAGACCGGCCGTTGCTGACAGTCAAGGACGTATGCATCGAGCACCCGGGGCCGCGCAGCCTGTGGGGTCGCAGCCAGTTAAAACGGGTGGTGCATTCGGCCAACCTGTCCATCGCTCCCGGGGAAACGCTGGCGCTGGTGGGCGGCAGTGGCTCCGGCAAGACCACCCTGGGCCGGGCGATTGTCGGCCTGAACAGTCCGTGTTCCGGCGCCATCGAATTTGAAGGCGTGGACATTCTCAAGGCCGGCAACCGCGAGCATCGGCTGCAATGCCAGATGATCTTCCAAGACCCGTATTCGTCCCTCGACCCGCGCATGAAAATCGGCGACATCCTCGCCGAACCCCTGCGCCATGTGCCCGGCATGACGCCTGCGCAACGGCGTGAGCGGGTGACGAAAACGCTGCTGGACATCGGCCTGGCCGAGCAGTTTGTCGACCGTTTTCCGCACCAGTTGTCCGGTGGTCAACGCCAACGCGTGGCCATCGGCCGGGCGCTGGTGCGTCACCCGCGCCTGGTGATCGCCGATGAGCCGATCTCGGCGTTGGACATGACCATCCAGAAGCAGATCCTTGAGCTGTTCGAACGCCTGCAGGCGCAGTACGGCTTTGCCTGCCTGTTCATCTCCCACGACCTGGCGGCGGTGGAACGCATCGCCCACCGGGTGGCGGTGATGAGCGAGGGCAGGGTGGTGGAAATGGGCGCCCGCGACGAGATTTTCGACCGCCCGCAACACCCTTACACCCGCAAGCTGCTGGCCGCCGCCAGCCCCTTGGAGAAACTTGAAAACGGTGGCTACCGCATCCGCCAGGGCCCCGTACCGCTAGCGCTGTAACCCAGGACAGGCATCACCTGCCGCGCAAATCGCTGATTTGCGCGAACGGCGAAGCCATGCCCGAAGAACAATAAAAACACCACCCCCCACCCCACTGCCAGGAGCTAAAAAAATGAAAAAATCCCTGACTCAACTCATCACCGGCGTCGGCGTTGTCAGCAGCGGGCTGGTCCCGTCACTGGCCCATGCAGACTTCATCAAGGACAGCAGCGGTACGCTGGACTTGAAGAACTACTACTTCAACCGTGACTACCGCGAGGCGGCTTCCCAGTCGATGCGCGCCGAGTGGGCCCAAGGTTTTATCCTCGGTATCAAGTCCGGTTTCACCGAAGGCACCGTGGGCTTCGGCCTGGACCTGACCGGCATGCTGGGGGTGAAACTCGACTCCAGCCCGGGGCTGTCCGGTACCGGCTTGCTGCAGCGTGACAGCGACAAGAATGTCTCCGACGAGTACTCCAAGCTGGGGGTGACCGCCAAGGCCCGCTTCGCCCAAAGCGAGCTGCGTGTGGGCTACCTGGTGCCGGACCTTCCGATCCTGCAACCCAACACCAGCCGTCTGTTCCCGCAATCGTTCAGCGGCACCCAGTTGGTGTCCAACGACATCAGCAACCTGAAAATCACCCTCGGGCAGATCGACCAGGCCAAGGACCGCGACTCCACCAACTACGAAGACATGAAGCTGACCACGGTGAGCAAGGTCTACAAAAGCACCGCCCTGAGCGACCAGTTCCGCTTTGCCGGTGGCGACTATTCGCTGACCCCCAACACCTTGCTCAGCTACCACTTCGCCGCGCTGGACAGCATCTACCAGCAGCAATACATAGGCTTCAAGAACAACTTCGGCCTGGGGCCGGGCACGCTGAAAACCGACGTGCGCTACTTCAAGTCCGACAAGGACGGCGCGGGCCTGGCGGGCAAAGTCGACAACAGCGCCTTGAGCAGCCGCCTGACTTACCAGTACGGCGGCCACAGCATCGGCGGCGGCTTCCAGCAGCAATACGGCACCACGCCGTTTACCTACCTGGATGGCTCCATCACCTACCTGTTCACCGAGTACCAGTTCAGCAACTTCACCCAGACCAAGGAGCGAGCCTGGCACGCCCGTTATGACTACAACTTCGCCGACCTCGGCTTGCCGGGCCTGCTGTTCGGCATCAAGTACGCCAAGGGTGATTCGGCCGAGGTGCTCGGCTTCAACCGCGAAGGCCGCGAGTGGGAGCGCGACCTGGACCTGGGCTACGTGGTGCAGAACGGGCCTTTCAAGGGCGTGTCGATGCGCTGGCGCAACGCGCTGAGCAAAGGCAACTACTTCAACGACGTTAACGAGAACCGCGTGATGCTGGGCTACACCCTGGCGCTCTGGTAGGTCCGGGAAGGCCAGGGCTGATCGGATTTACAGATCGAGATAGCCCTGGCCGCCCTTACAGACGATCACGCCGGCTCGTTAATATTTCTTCAGCGTTCATCACTCGAATATCGAGATTTCCGGTTTATGAAACTTAAATCACACCCCTTGCTGCAAGCGACACAAGGCACCCACAGGCACGTGGACAGTGAGCATTACGGTGCAATGGGTGCAGGTCGAAAAATCTATATCCAGGCGGCGCTGCATGCCGACGAAACCCCGGCGCTGCTGGTGGCCGCGCAACTGCGCCGGCACCTGGTGGAACTGGAAAATGCCAACCGCCTGAAGGCTGAAATCGTGCTGGTGGCCGTGGCMAACCCCACCGGGCTGAGCCAGTACATCATGGGCGCCCCCAGCGGACGTTTCGAGCTGGGCAGCGGGCGTAATTACAACCGGGGTTTCCCGGTGCCGTATCAGGCAATCGCCGACAAGATCGAACACCTGCTGGGCCAGGACATTGACGCCAATCGCCAATTGATCCGCCAGGCCTGGGGCGAATGCCTGCTGGACTCGCAACCGCTGGATGAATTCCAGTCGCTGCAACGTACCCTGATGCTGCTGGCCCACGACGCGGATATCGTGCTGGACCTGCATTGCTCCCGTGAGGCCTCGATGCACGTGTACACCGGTGAAGCCGTGTGGGCGACCGTGGAACCGTTGGCGCGCTACATCGGCTCCGAAGCCTCGTTGCTGGCCACCGACTCCCAGGCCAACTCCTTCGATGAGGCGCTGTACCTGCTGTGGGTCAACCTGCGTGAGCGGTTTGGTGCGCGTTTCCCGATCCCGGACAGCAGCGTGGCAGTGACCGTTGAGCATCGCGGCCAGCGGGATGTGTCCTATGAACTGGCGCAGCATGACGCCACGGCGATCATTGATTACCTGACCCACCTGGGCGCGATTGAAGGCACGCCACGGCCATTGCCGGCGCTGCGCAACCCGGCGACGCCGCTGGCCGGCAGCGAACAGTTTTATGCGCCATGCGCCGGGGTGCTGGTACACCGGGCGGCAGTGGGCAGCCGCATCGAGGCGGGGCAGGCGTTGTTCGATATCGTTGATCCCCACAGTGGGCAGGTCACGACCGTAAACAGCCACAACACCGGCGTGCTGTACATGCGCCGCGATGTGCGATTTGTGAAACCGGGCGATCCGCTGGGCCGGGTATCCGGTGCCACGCCGATTCGTAGTGGCAAGCTCCTCAGCGCCTGACGCAGGACAAGTGTGGGAGCTGGCTTGCCTGCGATAGCGGCGGCATATTCGACATCAATGCCGCCTGATACACCGCCATCGCAGGCAAGCCAGCTCCCACATTGGCGCTGCGTTGTTCATTTATTATTTATTCGGCAGGACTTCCCACCATGCACCCCAACCCGGCAATCACCCTCGAAAACCAATTCTGCGCCCACAACTATTCCCCTTTGCCGGTGGTGATCGTCAAGGGCGAGGGCGTCTGGGCCATTGGCGATGACGGCAAGCGCTACCTGGACATGATGTCGGCCTATTCCGCCGTCAGCCATGGCCATGTCCACCCGCGCATCCGCGCCGCCGCCGTGGCGCAGATCGACAAGATCAGCGTGGTCTCCCGGGCGTTCTACAGCGAACCCCTGGGCAACTTCCTCAAGACCCTGTGCCGCATCACGGGCTTTGACTCGGCCCTGCCAATGAACAGCGGCGCCGAAGCCGTGGAAACCGCGATCAAGGCCGCCCGGCGCTGGGGTTATCGAATCAAGGGCATCCCGGCGAACCAGGCCAGCATCGTGGTGGCCGACAACAACTTCCACGGTCGCACCTCGACCATCGTCGGCTTCTCCTCCGAGCCCGACTACAAGGCCGACTTCGGCCCGTTCTGCAACGGTTTCACCGAGGCGCGCTTCGGTGACATCGAGAGTTTTCGCCAGGCCATCACCGCCGACACCTGCGCGGTGCTGATCGAACCGATCCAGGGCGAGGCCGGCATTCGCGTGCCACCGGCGGGTTTCCTGCGAGAGCTGCGCCAACTCTGCGACGAGACCAACACCTTGTTGATTCTCGACGAGATCCAGTCCGGGCTGGGCCGCACCGGCAAGTGGTTCGCCTTCCAGCACGAAGGCATTCGCCCCGACGCGCTGATCCTTGGCAAAGCCTTGGGCGGCGGGATCATGCCGGTGTCGGCGTTCGTGGCGGCTCATTCGATCATGGACCTGTTTGACGCCGGCAGCCACGGCTCGACCTTTGGCGGCAACCCGTTGGCGGCGGCCATTGGCCTGGAAGCATTGAAGGTGCTGGAAGAGGAGGGCTTGATCGATAACAGCGCGCAACTGGGCCAGTACCTGGTGGAGCGCCTGAAGGCGATGAACTCGCCGGCCATTCGCGAGATTCGCGGGCGTGGCTTGTGGGTCGGCGTCGAGCTGGACCGCGATTCGCGGCCAATCTGCGAAGCGCTGTTGGCCGAAGGATTGCTGACCAAGGAAACCCACGAAAACGTGCTGCGCATCGCGCCGCCGTTGTCGATTACCCGTGAAGAACTGGACTGGGGCCTTGAGCGTATCGAGCGGGTATTCAAACAGCTATGAGCGCGTATCTCAGTCACCTCGACATCGACGGCCAGCGCTTCGCCTGGATCGACCTGCACAAGCTGCTGACCCCGGCGCAACTCCAGCGGCTGCCGTATTCCGTGCGCATCCTCCTGGAAAACATTGCCCGCTGTGCCCCGGCGTCGCTGCCCCAGGTGTTGGCGCGGGCCCTCGGCGAAGGGCCGGATTGCGAAGTGCCGTTCCAGCCCAACCGGCTGATGTTCCATGACACCACCTGCCTGCCGGCCCTGGCGGATTTCGCCGGGATGCGCGATGTGGTGGTCGAACTGGGCGGCGATCCCCGGGCGGTGAACCCGTCGATCCCGGCGGTGCTGACCATCGACCATTCGGTGATCGTCGAGCACTACGCCGAGGCGAATGCGGTGGACGCCAACCTGGACATCGACTTTCGCCGCAACAGCGAGCGTTACCGCTTTATCAAGTGGGCCCAGGCCAGCCTCGACAACTTCAAGGTGATCCCGCCGGGCACCGGGATCATCCACCAGATGAACATGGAGTCGATCGCCCAGGTGGTGTGGGAAAGCGCGCCGCGCAACGGCCACGTGCTGTTGCACCCCGACTGCATGGTGGCCACCGACAGCCACACCCCGATGATCAATGCCATCGGGGTGCTGGGCTGGGGCGTCGGCGGGCTGGAAGGGCAGGCGGCGATGCTCGGTGAGCCGGTGCCGATTCCTTTCCCGCAGGTGGTGGGCATTCGCGTCACCAACGCCTTGCGCGACGGCGTGACCGCCACGGACCTGGCGTTGACGGTGACCGAACTGCTGCGCCGGTGCAGCATGGTCGGCAAGTTTGTCGAGTTCACCGGGCCGGGCCTGGCGTCCCTGAGTTGGGCGGCACGGGGCACCGTGGCCAACATGGCGCCGGAATACGGTGCCACCGTGGTGTTTTTCCCGTTTGATGACGAGACGCTGGCGTACCTGAACCTGAGTGCGCGGCCACAAGTCTTGATCAACAAGGTCTCGGCATATATGGCGGCGCAGCCGCTGTGGCGCCGGGAGGGCGACCCCGAGCCAGTGTTTGATGAATGGATCGAGCTGGATCTGGCGCGGGTTGAACCCAGTGTCGCCGGCCCTCATCAGCCGCATCAGCGCCAATCCCTGGCAGACGCCGGGGCTTCGTTTCATCAGCATGTGAGCGCCGACAAACAGGTGTTTTTCGAGCCGTCATTCCAGGTGCCGATTACCCATGGCGCGGTGGTGATGTCGGCCATCACCAGTTGCACCAACACCGCCAACCCGGCGCAGATGGTCCAGGCCGGGCTCTTCGCCCGTAACGCCCGCGCCCGTGGGCTGACGCGCAAACCGTGGGTCAAGACGTCGCTGTCACCGGGCTCGCGGGTGGTGGCCGATTACCTTGAAGCCGCTGGCTTGCTGGAGGATTTTTCCGCACTGGGGTTCGACCTGGCGGGCTTTGGCTGCATGACCTGCATCGGCAACTCCGGCAGCCTTGAGCGCCATGTCGAGACCTTCGCCGAACAGGGCTTGAAAGGCGTGGTGGTGCTTTCGGGCAATCGCAATTTCGAAGGCCGGGTCAACCCGAAAGTCCCGGCCGGCTACCTCGCATCGCCCGCGTTGTGCGTGGCCTATGCGATTGCCGGCAGCATCGACATTGACCTGTCGGCCCAACCGCTGGCGATGGACGCCCACGGGCAGCCGGTGTTCCTGCATGAGCTGATGCCTAGCGAAGCCGAGGTGGCCGCGCAAGTGGCGGCGGTGGTGCGCCCGGCGCTGTTCCGGCAGCGCCAGCAACTGCTGTGGCAAGGCACTCACCATTGGCAAGCGCTGGAAGCCGACGGCAGCGTGCAGTTTGCCTGGCATCCAGACTCCACGTACCTGCGCCGCCCGCAGTACCTCGCCGACGTCGCGCCGGTGCCGCCCGGTTCCTTGTCCATCAGCCGTGCGCGGGCCCTGGTGGTGTTGGGCGATAACGTCACCACTGACCATATCTCCCCGGCGGGCACGATTCCGGCCGACAGCCTGGCCGGGCACTGGCTGCAGGAGCGCGGCGAAGCGCTGGCGGACCTCAATCAGTATTCGACCCGGCGCAGTAACCACGAAGTGATGGTGCGCGGCGCGTTCACCAACCCGCGCCTGAACAACCTGCTGACGCCCGACCAACCCCCGCGCCAGGGCGTCTGGGCCTGGAACGCCGACCGCAGCGACTACCTGCCGCTGTACCTCGCCGCGCAAAGCTACACCGGGACGCCGACGGTCGTGTTCGCCGGGATCAACTACGGTGCCGGCTCCAGCCGCGACTGGGCGGCGAAGGTCCTGAGCCTGCTGGGGGTCAAGGTGGTGGTGGCCCGCAGCATCGAACGGATTCATCGCAGCAACCTGATTGGCATGGGCGTGCTGCCGCTGGTCTTCGATGAAGGCGCGACGGTGCAGGACTTGCACCTCGATGGCCGCGAGTCCCTGAGCTTCCTCGGTCTGGATCACCTGCAGGTCGGCGAAAACCGGATCACCTTGCAGATTGACCGCCCCCACGGTGAAACCACGCGCGCCGCACTGACCTTGCGCCTCGACTCGTTGCAGGAGGTTGGTTACCTTGAACACGGTGGCGTCTTGCCCTTCGTTATTCGCAAGACCGTGCAAAGAACTGTTCAAGGAGCGCGTAATGATTGACCCGCAGGTACTGCAACAACTGGCCCCCGAGGGTGTGCTTCGGGCTGCCATCAACTTTGGCAACCCGGTGCTGGCCCAGCGCGCTGAAGGTGGCGAGCCCCAAGGCGTGTCGGTGGCGCTGGCCAGGGCCCTGGCCGATGAGTTGGGCGTGCGGCTTGAGTTGATCACCTTTGAAGCGGCGGGCAAGGTCTTCGCCGCATTGGCCGATGACCTCTGGCGCGTGGCATTCCTGGCCATCGAACCGGTGCGCGAGCAGGAAATCGCCTTCAGTGCGCCCTACGTGATCATCAAGGGCACGTACCTGGTGGCGGTGGATTCACCCTTGAGCAGCGTGTCGCAACTGGATGCTCCAGGCCAACGCATCGCCGTCGGCCAGGGCGCGGCGTATGACCTGTACCTGAGCCGCACGGTGCAGCACGCCGAACTGGTGCGCGCGCCGACCTCGGCAGGGGCCGTGGACCTGTTTATCGAGCAAGACCTGAATGCGGCGGCCGGGGTTCGGGATTACCTGCGAACCCGAGTGGATGAGCGCTGGCGCTTGCTGGAGGATGACTTCATGAGCATCAGCCAGGCCGTCGCGGTACCGGTGGTGCACGCAGCCGCTGCCGCGTTCGTCAAATCCTTTGTCGAACGGCAGAAAGCCAATGGTTGGGTAAAACAGGCGTTGTCGCACAGCGGGCAAAGCCCGGAACTGGCGGCGCCTTAGAGGCGGCGCAGGAAGGATTTGACGATTTGCTGGGTAGCCTGGGTCGTGTCCAGGTCTTCCAGGCGGGTGAAGGGATGCCACTGGCATTCCTTGATTTCACTCAGAGGCCGGGCTTCGTCGATATTCACCACCGACGCCTCGAACACATGGTGCAGCGTGTCGCTGGCCTTCAATTCCTGCAATAACAGCAAACCGTCCACGTTCAGCCCGGTTTCTTCTTCCAGTTCCCGCGCGGCGGCGCCTGCCGGGCGCTCGTCGCGCTCGACCTTGCCACCGGGCAGTGCCCATTTCGATCGGGCTTTACGCACGAACAGGATGTGCCCGTCGTGCTCGCAAATCACCGTGGCCCTTATTTTCATCGTCTGTGCCCCTGCAGTTGGATGAATGTCATAAAAGTGTAATGCAATTGTCATGCTCAGTCTTTAGCCGGCAGGGTGGAGAGGGCGCAGGAAAACACCGATACTGCCCCATCGAAAAAAACTCACTGCAAGGAGATACAGATGAACACCGTACGCTGGGGCATGATCGGCTGTGGCAGTGTCACTGAACTCAAGAGTGGACCCGCCTTCTACAAAGCGCCAGGTTCCGCGCTGGTGGCCGTGATGGGGCGCCGCGAGGAGGCCGTGCGCGATTATGCGGCACGCCATGGCATCGCCCGGTTCTACACCGACGCCCAGGCGCTGATCGACGACCCTGAAGTGGACGCGGTCTACATCGCCACACCGCCCGACAGTCACCTGGAGTACAGCCTGATGGTGGCCGCCGCGGGCAAGCATTGCTGCGTCGAGAAACCCATGTCGCTGAATGCCGAGCAAAGTGCGCTGATGCAGCGCACCTTTGAACAGGCCGGGCTGCACCTGTTTGTCTCCTATTACCGGCGTTCCCTGCCGCGCTTCCAGCAAGTGCGGGATTGGCTGCAGGACGGGCGCATCGGTGAGTTGCGCCACCTGACCTGGACCTTGTGCAAGCCGCCTTCCGAGGACGACGCCAGCAGCAGCAACTGGCGCACCGACCCGGCGATTGCCGGCGGCGGTTATTTTGCGGACCTGGCGAGCCACGGTTTTGACCTGTTCCAGTACCTGGCCGGGGATATCGTCGATGTGGCCGGGTTTACCGCGCGCCAGGCCGGGCGTTATGCCGCCGAAGACGCCGTGACCGCCTGCTGGACCTTCGCCTCGGGCGCGCTGGGCATGGGCTGCTGGAACTTTGTTGCCGACCGTCGCGAGGATTTGGTGGAACTGATCGGCAGCAAGGGCCGCATCACCTTCTCGGTATTCGATGAAGCACCGTTGCGCCTTGAGGCCGAGACCCGCGAGGAAGTGGAGGTGCCCAATCACGCGCATATCCAGTGGCATCACGTGCTGGGGATGAACGCGCACATTCGCGGCGAGAGCAAACACCCGGCGCTGGCGATCGAGGCGTTGAAGACCGACCGGGTCATGGACCGGGTGCTACAGCGTAACCCCAACCTGGCTGTTTAACCGTGCTGGAATGTTCTCTTTTAAAGGAATGAACAGATGAAATGGAACGCAGCCTGGATGGGGTTGTTTCTGGTGCTGGCGGGCGCCGCCACGGCAGCACCGCGGGCGCAGGGGCAGGCGGGGGAGTTTGATTTTTATGTGTTGTCGTTGTCCTGGTCGCCGACCTTCTGCCTGACGCATCCGGACGACCAGCAGTGTTCGGGCAAGGGCTACGGGTTTGTCCTGCATGGCCTGTGGCCGCAGTACGCGAAGGGCGGCTGGCCGGCGTCGTGTGAGCCGCAGTCGCGGTTGTCGGATGCCGACTTCGCCCGGGGCAGGACGTTGTTCCCGTCGCCCAGGCTGCTCAGGCATGAGTGGGCCAAGCACGGCACTTGCAGCGGGCTTGAGGCGTCAGCCTATCTGGACAAGACCGATGCCGCGCTGGGCGTGGTCAAGATCCCGCAGCAGCTTGAGCCCTTCAATGTCCGTGGCGGCCTGGCTGCGCGGGACATCGAAGCGCTGTTTCGCGAGAGCAACCCGGCCATGGGCAACCACGGGCTGGCCGTGATCTGCAAGGGCGCGGTGTTGACCGAGGTGCGAGTCTGCCTGACCAAGGACCTGGCGTTTGCCGGCTGCCCGCGCAGCGTCAAGAGCCAGTGCCGGGACGGCGAGATTCGTATCCCGACCCAACGCTGAGCGGATTCACGCGGACCCATAACCGTTATGGGTCTGCTCGATTTCCTCCACCAATCGGTCAATGCCCGCCAGGCGCGCCCGGTTGTCATGGTTCCAGGGATGAAACCCTGGCTTGAAGTAATGCAACCAGGGCAACGCCATGCGCGGGAACACGCCCTTGGGTCCGTAGAGAAACTTGAGCATCCGCCAGAAGCCCTTCAAATGCCCGCCCGAACGGCGGTCGGCAAACAGCAGGCGCAGGTGGAAATCAAAGATCACCAGCCAGAAGAGCAGCGTGGTGACGAGCATGGTCCCGGTGCGCAGCAAATACCGCTTGGGCCCAGGCTTGATCACACGGTTCCACACATCAAACGCCACGGCCTTGTGCTCGGTTTCCTCCAGGGCATGCCAGTACCACATCTGTTGGTATCCCTTGACCGAATCACCAAACCGTGACGGGTCGCTGAGGAGGATTTCCGCGAGCATCGCGGTGTAATGCTCCAGGGCAATGGTCACCGCCAGGTTGAACGAGGCGGGCATGTACTTTTTTTGCGCGTCGAGGATCATCTTCAGCCGACGATCCAGGGTATGCGCCGGCAGCCCGGCGGCTTGCAGCAGGTCGTTGTAGGCCACGTGCTCGCGGCTGTGCATGGCCTCCTGGCCGATGAACCCCTGGATTTCTTTCTTCAGTTCCGGCTCTTCGATGCGCTGGCGGTAATGGCGCACGCTGTCCATGAAGAACAGTTCGCCCTGGGGAAACAGCAACGACAACGCGTTGAAAAAGTGGGTGATGAACGGGCCTTGTTCATGCCAGTTCTTGATGCGTTCGGCCGGCAGGGCAAAACGAATATCGCGGCGAATCGGCAACATGATCGGTACTCCAGGTCAGAGACGGTGCTCTTCGTTGGTTTCAAGGACGGGGGACGGCGCGCTGCGTTGCTTGGGCGCCATGCGTTTGCTGGCGAACACCACCAGCGCTTGATAGGCCGCCGGCAGGCAGCGGGCGAGCAGGTCCAGAAAGTAAGCATCGCGGCCAATCAGCACGCGGCGTTTGTTGTTGCGTACGCCGTGCAGAATGACCTTGGCGGCCTGGTCGGCGTCGGTGATGAACAGCTTTTCAAAGTCGGCCCGGGCCTGCTGTTCGCTGTGGATCAGGAAGCCGGTCATGTTCGCGTCGATCCGGCTGCTGCGGCAGATGTCGGTACGGATCCCGCCGGGGTGCACGCAAGTGGCCGAGACCCCGCTTTTTTGCAGGTCGAGTTCCTGGCGCAGGGATTCGGTAAAGCCGCGCACGGCGAACTTGGTGGCGTTGTAGCCGCTCATGCCGGGCTGGGCGAACAGGCCGAATACGCTGGAGGTGTTGACCACATGGCCGTCGCCGCTGGCCTTGAGGTACGGCAAAAAGGCTTTGGTGCCGTACACCACGCCCCAAAAATTGATCCCGACGATCCACTCCAGGTCGGCGTAGTCCACGCCCTCGACGGTGCTCGACAGGGCCACCCCGGCGTTGTTGAAGATCAGATTGATTTGGCCATGGTCGATGGCGCACCGGGCGGCCCAGTCCTCCATGGCCTGGCGGTCGGAGACGTCCAGCACCTGCGAGGTGACCAGCACCGGCGCAAGCACCTGGGCCTTGATCAACTCGACCGTCTGCTCCAGGCCCTGGCTGTTTTTATCGGCCAGCGCCAAGTGGCAGCCTTCACGCGCCAACGCCAGTGCCAACGCGCGGCCCATGCCCGAGGCCGCACCGGTAATCGCCGCCACGCGGCCGTTGAATGACTTCATGACAGGCTCCCTTCAGGGGTGGTGTGGGGCGGCGCCTCAGCAGGGCGCGGTGTGGACGGCAGCGGCGCCAGGCTGGCGACGTAGTCCTTGAGGGCGAAATGCCGGGTGACCTGCTTGAAGCGCCAGGTCGAGCCGGGCCACAGCGTGGTGTTCTTGCCGGTGCGCGGGTCGAGGTACCAGCTCTTGCAGCCGCCGGTGGACCAGATGGTGCCCTTGAGTCTGTCCTGCAGCCTGGCGTTGTAGGCCAGCTCCACCGTCGGCTTGACGTCGACCGTGGCGATGCGATGGCGCTGCATGTGCTGCAGGGCGTCGAGGATGTAGGTGACCTGGGCCTCGATCATCAGAATCATCGAGTTATGCCCCAGCCCGGTGTTGGGCCCGACGATCAGGAACAGGTTCGGATAGCCCGGCACTGTGGTGCCCAGGTAGGCGTGGGCGCCGTCTTGCCAGGTGTCCATCAGGTCGATGCCATGCCGGCCGACGATGCAGTTGCGGGGCAGGGGATCGGTGGCCTGGAAGCCGGTGCCGAAAATGATGCAGTCGGCCGGGTGCTTGATGCCGTCGGCGGTGATCACCCCATCGGCCTCGATGCGCAGCACGTTGTCGGTCACCACCTGCACGTTGCTGCGCGACAGCGCCGGGTAGTAGTCGTTGGAGATCAGCACACGCTTGCAGCCGATGGTGTAGTCGGGCGTCAGGGTCGCGCGCAGGGAAGGGCGGGCCACTTGTTTGTGCAGGTGGCGCACGGCGATTTTCTGCACCATTTTCATCAGGCCCGGGTGCCGGGCAAAGCCCACCACGCGACCTTCCAATGCCCAGTAGAACGCCCCGCGCACCAGGCGCTGGGTGAAGGGCAGGTGCTTGAAGGCCCAGCGTTCGAGGCGTGAAATCGGCCGGTCGGGCTTGGGCATGATCCACGGGGGCGTGCGTTGGAACAGGTCCAGGTGGGCCACCTGCGGCGCGATCTGCGGCACGAACTGAATGGCACTGGCGCCGGTGCCGATCACCGCCACGCGTTTGCCTTTCAACGAGTACTCGTGGTCCCACTGCTGGGAGTGGAAGCGTTTGCCCTTGAAGCTGTCCAGGCCGGGAATGTCCGGCAGCGCCGGGCGTGACAGGCCGCCCATCCCCGACACCAACACCCGCGCGCTGACCTGGCGGCCATTGCTGAAACTCAGGCTCCAGCGCTGCTGCGCCTCATCAAACACGGCCTTCTGCAGGCCCAAGCCAAAGCGCAGGAACGGCGCCAGCCCGAAGCGCTGCGCGCACTGTTCCAGGTAGGCGCGAATCTCCGCCTGGGGCGCGAATTGCCGCGTCCAGTCCGGGTTGGGCGCAAAGGAAAACGAATAGACATGGGATTGCACGTCGCAGGCGCAACCGGGGTAGTGGTTGTCCCGCCAGGTGCCGCCGAGGGAATCGGCCTGCTCGGCAATAAAGAAGTCGCTGAAGCCGGCTTCCTTGAGTTTGATCGCCATGCACAGCCCGGCAAATCCGGAACCGATGATGGCGATGTCGACGGTGTCATGGGCATTCATAGGCTGTCCCTCGTGGGCCGCTGGCGCCTTACGGGTTTCGACATCGGATGTGCTCCTTGTTTTTGTTTTGTCTTTTTAGATAGAACACCATTGCAAAGAAAAATTGAATTATTTATTTTAAAAAAGATTTTAAATAATCTACCTGAAAATATCGTCTAGGCTACGACCCAGTTCCTCAAGTGCGACTTATCCGACGGACGAGAGCTTTACGCACGCAGTTAAGGTCCAGGGGTGGACGATGGCTGAGGTCTTGACCAATACCGGTCGGGCCGCCAGCAACGCAGGGATGCAGAGGACCGAGCTATGGCTGTCGAGTGGGTTGTCGCTGCGGGTGTGTGTGTAGGGCTGAGCGTAGTGTTGTGGGGCTTCAGTGCCCGGATGACACGGCGTATAGAAGCTGCTGTTCCGATCAACGGGCGCTTTCTGGAGATCAATGGCGAGCGCTTTCATTATGTAGACGAGGGCAAGGGTCCGCCGCTGGTGATGATCCACGGACTGATGGGCAGCAGTCGTAACCTGACCTATGCCTTGTCTGCCCAATTGCGTGAGCACTTTCGGGTGATCACCCTGGATCGTCCGGGTTCGGGTTATTCCACCCGGCATGCTGGCACCGCCGCCGACCTGCCTAGCCAGGCCCGGCAAGTCGCCAGCTTTATCAAGACGCTGGACCTGGATAAGCCGCTGGTGCTGGGACATTCCCTCGGCGGGGCGATTTCCCTGGCGTTGGCACTGGACCATCCCCACGCGGTGTCCGGATTGATCCTGGTGGCGCCGCTCACCCATCCCCAGCGCATGCTGCCTTTGGTGTTTATGTCGTTGGCGATACGCCCCGGATGGTTGCGGCGCTTCATCTCGCACACCCTGACCATGCCCCTTGGGATGTTGACCAAGGAGGCGACCGTCAAAGGCGTGTTCGCCCCCGACCTGGCCCCCGCAGACTTTGCCACCCGCGGTGGCGGGTTGCTGGGCATGCGGCCCGATAACTTCTATGCCGCCTCCACCGAGATCAACCTGGTCAACGATTTCCTGCCGGACATGGTCAAGCGCTACCCGCAGCTGACCTTGCCGATCGGGCTGATCTATGGCGCGCAGGACAAGGTGCTGGACTTCCGCAAACACGGCCAGGCCCTGGCCAGCCGGGTGCCGGGCCTGAAGCTGCAGTTGGTGGAAGGGCGCGGGCACATGTTGCCGATTACCGCCGCCGAGCGTGTCGCAGCGGTGGTCGAGCAGGTGGCCAAGCGCGTCCGGCCTCCCGAAAGCGCCACGGTTTTGCATCCGCCGTTTGCGTTGGCGAGCAAATAATTGTGCTACCGAACTCGCGGTTCGACCCCGTCAATGCTTGCCCTAGACACCTGACCAAACGGCTGAAAAACAGACTGCCCGGTCACGTTCAAAAGGGTTCAAAAATTTAGTTGACGACCTAACGATTCCGCGCTATTTATTTAAAAAAATATTTCAATGTCTAATTTGAAATAATTTTTGAAATGCCTAAGAGCGAATAAAATAATGAAAAAAACGCCTTTTATCGCATGGTTGAATTCTCGGAGCAGTCACCGCTCCGTGTACCTGTTCAGTGTTGATTTTTGCTCCCTGCCCACCTGCCTCGTGCGGAGGCTGCCATGAATCAGACCCTGGCTGCCCCGAATGTCTGGACCGACGGCAAGCGCCACCTGTGGTGGCTCGGCATCATGCCCCTGGCAACCCCATTGCTTTCCGGCGCCCTGGCCATCACCACGGGCGTACAACAACTGTGGTGGGTCGGCGTACTGGTGATCTTCGGCCTGATCCCTTTGATCGACGGCCTGCTGGGTGAAGACGTCAGCAACCCGCCGGAATCCGCCGTCAGCAACCTCGAATCCCAAAGCTACTACCGCTGGATCGTCTACACCGGCGTGCTGTTCGTCATCTCCTCGGTGGTGATCACCGGGTGGCTGGCCGCAGGCGGCATCGACTGGATCATCAGCGGCGGCCTGTTGAATGCCACCGCCACCCTGGACCCATCGAGCTGGCTGGCGAAAACCGCTGCCTTCATCACCGCCCGTACCCAGCTGCATGGCGAGATCAGCTGGTTCACCTACCTGGGCATGGCAATGTCCACCGGCGCCGCCACCGGTATCGCCATCAACACCGCTCATGAACTGGGGCACAAGCCGCGCCTGCTGGAAGTCGTCCTGGCCAAGATCACCCTGGCGCCGACCTTCTACGGGCACTTCTACACCGAACACAACCGGGGCCACCACGTACGCGTCGCCACCCCGGAGGACCCGGCCAGCTCGCGGTTGGGGGAGAGCTTCTGGGCCTTTCTGCCACGCTCGGTGTGGTTCAGCGCCCGCTCGGCGTGGAACCTGGAACGTGAACGCCTGCGCAAACTCGGCCTGCCGGCCTGGCACTGGAAGAACGCCGTACTCAGCGCGTGGATGTACAGCGTGGTGTTGTGGGGCGCGATGATTGCCTGGCTGGGGGCGGCCGTGATTCCGTTCCTGATCATCCAGGGCATCTACGGCTTCTCGCTGCTGGAAGTGGTGAACTACGTCGAACATTACGGCCTGAAGCGCCAGAAGTTGCCCAACGGTCGTTATGAACGCTGCTCGCCACGCCATTCCTGGAACAGTAATCGGATTGTGACCAATATCTTTCTGTTCCAACTACAGCGTCATTCCGACCATCACGCCAATCCAACCAGAAGTTATCAGTCCCTGCGTCACTTTGATGAATCGCCGCAACTGCCATACGGTTATGCCAGCATGATTGTCTGGGCGTATGTACCTTACTTGTGGCGACGACGCATGGACCATCGGGTACTTAATCATTATGCCGGGGATATCACCCTGACCAATCTTCAACCTTCACAGCGTTTGAAGTATCTGGAGAAGTACAGCAACACCGCCAGACCCTTCTAATGTAAAGCAGTCAGTTGTAAGGCGTACTCGGGATCTGTGTGTCGCGCAGGTTTTTATCGCCCTGAATAACCGGTTTCGAGTACGGCTTAGTTGCAAAAATTTTGTTTGACCCGAACAAAAATAAAATTAAGGGAAGGACGTACACCATGCAAACCCCTGCCAAGTTTACGACGCATATTGTATTGGCCGCCCTGGGCCTGATCGTTTACCACCAGGCCCAGGCTGCCCGTATCGAACCCGCCGGCAGTGCGTTTACTGCCCAGGGGCCCATCAGCTTTTCCAAGGGCGCGCTGATCAGCGCGGACTGCACCATCAAGGTCGCCGGCAAGGTGGCGGCGGATGGCTCGTCGGTGAATGTCGACAAAGTTGAATTCGACGGCGGCCTCAAGTGCAGCCGGGTGGAAGCGATCAACTTGCCGTGGGTATTAGTGGCCAAAGACACCAAGAGCGGCTCGATGTCGAAGATTGCCGTGGATGTGCACGCCTTTGGCCTGGGCGGCAAATGCGGGCCCTCTACCGCCGACGGTACCTGGGATAACGCCACCGGCAAGTTGGAAGCTGTCAATGTGCCGATCGGCGAAGACTGCAAGATCAAGACGGTGTCGATCAAGATGCCGCCAAGTTTCAAAGTTGTTGAGTAACAGTTGGATGTTGTAGCGGTAATTGAATTGAAATTTGGCTGGAAAGGGAAGTTCTGCAGATTCACCGTGACCTCTCGATCATGGCCATTACCCCTGGCGAAATGACTCGCCATAACATGTGAGGAAAAATAATGAAAAGCTTGAAAACCCTCGTGTCTTTGACTGCTTTGACTGTTTGCATGGGTGCTGCTTCGATGGCCAGTGCGGCGTCTTTCAGCCCTATTGGTGCAAGCATCACCGCTAACGGCAGCATTACGGTCAAATCGCCGTCGTCGTTTCAGCAGCCAGTGACTTGCAATATCCTTTTCCAGGGTGTTGTTAACTCCGATGGTACTGCCAATATCAATAGCGCCACCGTATCGGGCTCCAACAGCCTGTGCGCATTGCCCAAGATGACTAACCTGCCATGGAAACTGTCGGCTACCTCCGTTACTGCGGGTACCGTGACCAACGTTGGCTACACCATCGCAGGTGCACCGCCAATCATTCCTGCCACCAACTGCGGCCCGACCACTATTGCCGTGGGCCTGGCGTCAACTGCTAGCCCAGCTTCCAGCACGATCACTGCAACCAACCAGACGCTGACCGGCAGTTGCACCGTGGTGTCGCTGAGCCTCACCGCACCGGGGGCCGTGGTAATTCCTTGATAGGCGTACTCCGTAAAAAGGGTTGATCACCCCGATGGAAGGCAGGCGCCTCGCGAGAGGCGCTTGTTCAGGGATGGATAGCCAACGGATCGGCTGACAACACCGTTCATTGCGCTTGGTGAATACGTCACCAGATAGGTGGAAAAACATGGAAAGCTTGAAAACGTTCGTGGGTGCTACTGCTTTTGCAATGTGCATTTGTACGGCTTCGATGGCCAACGCGGCGTCTTTCATTCCTGCCGACCAATCATTTACCACCGTTAACGGCGCCCTGACGCTGAAGTCGCCGTCTTCGATGAGGGCACCTGTAACGTGTAATATCCAGTTTGTTGGGCGGGTATCCCACGATGGTTCCACTGCAAGTCTGACCAGTGTTTATATCGCCGGCAGCAACGCCCTGTGTGCCATGTATCGTGTCAGTAACTTGCCATGGGTATTGAATCCAACAGCCGGTGCTTTCGGGGCATTATCTAATGTCAGTTTCACTGTGGCGGGCCTTCCGCCAATCACTCCTGTTACTAACTGCGGTCCTGCAACTATTAGCGTTTCTCTCTTCAATAACACCGATGGCTTAAATCTTAATGCAATAAATCAGGTACTTCCCGGTAGCTGTGAGGTTGTGTCGATGCGCTTCGCAATTCCATACCTGATGATTAATCCTTGATAAACGCATTTTGATCGGCTTGCGCCTCAGGCGAGGTGTTTGGCCATGTAACTGATGCCGGCGGAGCCGGTGGATAAAAATAAAAAGTCTGGGGACTAAGACAATGCAAAGCCTTACCACACGTGTTTCTCTAACTGCGCTGCTGCTTGGCCTGGCATTCACATCCTCAATGACCCACGCGGCATCGTTTGCCCAAGCGGGCGCCGCATTTACTGCCACTGGCTCGATATCTACCGCAGTAAAGCTTTTGGTATGGACACCCGTCCCCTGCACTGTCGCGCTGACCGGACAGGTCGCTTCCGACGGTTCGAGTGCGACCATCACCGGTGCCACTTTTACGGGTAACGCACTGTGCGGAGTTTCCGCGCCGCTTAATCTGCCGTGGACGCTCGTACCGACGAATGCCAACACCGCAACACTTTCAGGTTTCGCCGAGAAGTTCTTCTCCGACACTTGCGCGTCTCCAAGTACGTTGACCACGCAATGGAGTTCTGCTGATAACACCTTTAGCCTCCTTAGCCCTCACACCGTAAGCGACAGCTGCCGAATCACGGCATTCAGTTTCAAGCCTTCGCCAGTCCTCACGATTAGCCCTTGAACTTGATCGTCAGATCAAAGGTTGAAATATGCCCCTGAACGGGCAAACGAAGCAGCAAGACGAGCCGGCTCGAGCAGGTTCAGTTTGATAACAATAAGGAGTGCCGCATGAATAATAAAAAACAACAGGTGCAGGCTGTATTGGGGCTCGCATTACTGGGGGGGCTGATGATTACCGCTCCGGCGCAGGCAGGTGGTTTTGCTACCCCGACCTATGGCGCGCAGGGCTGGGGCCGTGCCTTTGGTGGTGGTTCGCTGTTCAAGGATGACCCTTCAGCTGCGTATAACAACCCGGCTGCCATGGCATTTATTGATCACACCATCGTGCAGCAAACCGTCGACTATGCCCGCGTCAATATCAAGTACAAGGGCAATGCTTACGACTACAAGGGAGATCCGAGCAGTTCCAGCGTCATTGATCCCTTGACAGGTATACCTACCTCAACCCCGCGCACAGGCAACGGCGGTGAAGCAGGCTTCACCGCTTGGCTGCCTACCGGCTTCGCAGTGATTCCGCTCAATGACCGTTTTGCGCTCGGCTTGAGCGCTGTTGTCCCTCAAGGCATGAAAAGTACCTGGGACCCGGACTGGAAGGGTCGCGACTTCGCCGTCGACACCAAGATCGAAACGGTGGGTGTGACGGGCTCTCTGTCGTTCAAGGTCAACGACCAGTTCTCCATTGGTGGTGGCGCCATCGTGCAGCACAGTAGTGGCTTCGTCAGCCAGAACGTCGACCTGCTGGCAGCGGCGGCCTTGTCGCCAGGATTGGGCGGTGCACCCTTTCCTTCGGGGGTTGGGCATGCCTTGATGCGGGTCAAGGTAGATAACACCTCTGTCGGCTGGTTCGCCGGCGTGGTTTGGAAGCCAACGCTGCAGGATACTGTTGGCCTGAACTACCACGCCAAGATCAAGAACAAGCTGGAGGGCAACTACAATATCTATGCCGATGACGGCTCCAGAAGCCTGATGACCGATATCAACCCTGCTTTCGGCAAAACCCTGGTAGAGCAGGCGTACCCGGGCCTGCATCTGTACCCTGATGGCGCCAACGCCTCAACCCAGCTGGATATCCCGGCCAATGCCGCGATTGATTGGGTGCACGTGTTCAACGACCGCTTCACCCTGGGTGTCAGCGCCATGTGGACGCAATGGTCTTCGTTCAAGGACCTGACCCTGAAGTCCGACGGCAGCACCATTGTGTCGATTCCTTACAAGTACCGTGACGTCTGGATGCTGTCGGTGGGCGGTGACTACAAGCTCACCGACGACTGGACCGTGCGTGCCGGTGTCGCCAATGACCAGACTCCAACCCGTAACTCCACACGTGACCCACGTATTCCTGACGGTGACCGCTGGTTTGCTTCCCTGGGCCTGAGCTACGCCGTAAGAGCTATTCCGGGGCTGACCCTGGACGGTGCGTACTCCCGGCAGTTTGTGGAAGAGGTCAAATTGAAGACGCAGAACGTCGATCGTCTCGGCGGCGCACGCCTGGATGGCAAGGTCGACAGCAAAGGGGAGGTGGTCAGCCTATCAGCGACTTACGCGTTCTGATCGCGTGTAGTGAAGTGTATTGACTAGCCGATAAAGGAGGGCGGCAAGCGCATCTTGCTGCTCTTCCGGCATTTCTCCCGCTTTCCCTTTGATCCATCAGGCTGACTTCCTCAGCCGTTGATTTTTTCGCCCAAGCATTAAATAAAAATTTCAAAACAAAATTTGAATTTATCTTTTCAAGTTTGTAGTGTGGCTTTACGTCACAGGTCATTCCGATCTGCTTGGGCGTTGGCCGTACCCTGAATTGAGTAGAGGTATCCCCATGGTTATCTGGTTATTGGCGGGACTCGCAGCAGCGATTGCCCTGGCGTATCGACAAGCCGCCGGCACCCTCTGGCTGGGTGCCGGCCTGGTGTGGCTGGCGGTCGGTTACCTGTTCAACGTGGTCGCCGGTTTCGGCGCCAGTGTGGTGGCGGTGCTGGTGCTGTTGCCCACGCTGCTGCTGACGATCAAACCCCTGCGCCGCGCCCTGTTGACCAGCAAGGCCCTGGGCCTTTTCCGCAGCATCATGCCGGCGATGTCCGACACCGAGCGCGCCGCGATCGAATCCGGCACCGTGTGGTGGGACGCCGAGCTGTTCAGCGGCAAACCGCGCTGGGAACGCCTGCTGCAAGCTGCGCCGGCAAGCCTCAGCGCTGAAGAACAGGCGTTCCTCGACAATGAAGTCGAGACCTTGTGCGACATGTCAAACGACTGGGAAACCACCCAGATCTGGCAAGACATGTCCCCCGAAGGCTGGCAGTACACCAAGGACGCCGGTTTCCTCGGCATGATCATTCCCAAGGAATACGGCGGCAAAAGCTTCTCCCACTATGCCCATTCCCAGGTGGTGATGAAGCTCTCGACCCGTTGCTCGGCGGCGGCGATTTCGGTGATGGTCCCCAACTCCCTCGGCCCGGCCGAACTGTTGCTGCACTACGGCACCGACGCCCAGCGCAACTACTACCTGCCACGCCTGGCTCGTGGCGAAGACATCCCGTGCTTCGCCCTGACCAGCCCGTATGCCGGCTCCGATGCGGGGGCGATTCCGGACCTGGGCATCGTCTGCAAAGGCCAGCATGAAGGCGAGGAAGTGCTGGGTTTTCGCGTGACCTGGGACAAGCGCTACATCACCCTCGGCCCGATTGCCACGGTGCTCGGCTTGGCCTTCCGCGCCGAAGACCCGGACGGTTTGCTCGGCCAGCCTGGCTCCCTGGGCATCACCTGTGCGTTGATCCCCACGTCCCATCCGGGGGTAAACAGCGGCCGGCGTCACTGGCCACTCAACGCCGTGTTCCAGAACGGCCCGACCACCGGCAAGGACGTGTTTATCCCGCTGGAATGGGTGATTGGTGGCCGCAAGCAAGTCGGCAACGGCTGGCGCATGCTGATGGAATGCCTGGCAGCCGGCCGGGCGATTTCCCTGCCATCGGCCAACGTCGGCCTGGGCAAGGTGGCCGTGCGCGGCACTACGGCGTATGCGGCAATGCGCAAGCAGTTCGGCCTGCCGATCGGCAAGTTCGAAGGCGTGCAGGCGCCCCTGGCGCGCATGGCCGGGCATCTGTATGCCTGCGACGCAGTGCGCAAGGTCTCGGTGGCTTCACTGGATGCCGGTGAAAAACCGTCGGTGATTTCGGCCATTGCCAAATATCACGTCACCGAGCGGGCACGCATCATCGTCAACGACGGTATGGACATTGTGGCCGGCAAGGGCATCTGCATGGGGCCCAACAATTTCCTCGCCCGGGCCTACCAGCAAAGCCCCATCGCGATCACGGTGGAGGGTGCGAACATCATGACCCGCTGCCTGATCATCTACGGCCAGGGCCTGATCCGTTGCCATCCCTATGTGTTCCGCGAGATGGAAGCGGCGCGCAACACGGACCGGCGCAAGGCCCTGGTGGACTTCGACAGCGCGATGTTCGGTCACCTGAGCTTTGTGCTGGCCAATACCGTACGTGCAGCGGTGCATTCGCTGACGGGCGGACGGCTGATTTCCGTGCCGGGCAAGACCGACCCGGCGCTGGCGTCCTACTACCGCCAGGCCAATCGGCTGTCGGTGGTGCTGGCCCTGATCTCGGACATTTCCATGGGCGTGCTGGGCGGTGCCCTCAAGCGCAAGGAAAGTATCACCGGGCGGTTGGGGGACATTCTGTCCCAGCTGTACATCCTGTCCTGCGTGCTCAAGCGTTTTGAGGATGATGGCCGGCCCCAGGCCGATTTGCCGCTGGTGCACTGGGCGGCGCAGGACGCGTTGTTGCGCGCTCATGAAGCCCTGGCTGAAGTGCTCGATAACTACCCGTCGAAAGCCGCCTCGGCCGTGGTGCGTGGCCTGACGTTCCCGTTCGGTATCCCGCAGCGCAAACCATCGGATCGCCTGCTGGCCCAAGTGGCGGAACTGGTGCAGATCCCGGGCGAGACTCGCGACCGATTGCTGGGCAACTCCTATATCCCGCGGCCGGAAATCGACAAGCTCGCCTATGGTGAATTGGCTTTGCGCCTGCTGCCGCAGGTGGAGCTGATCGAGGCGCGGCTCAAGGGCGCGATCAAGCAAGGCCTGATCGAACCGATGCCGATTTCCGGCGCGGCGTTTACTCCGTGGCGGGTCAAGGCGCGGGCGCTGGACCTGATCAGCGAGGACGACGACAGCTTGCTGGCGCGCTACGTGGAATACGGCGATCACGCGATTCAGGTGGACGACTTCCCACAGGACTTCGGTTTGCTGGAAGCCTTGCAACAGCGCCAGCAGGCGCTGGAACAGGCCGCCAAACCGAGCGCAAGACGCCGCGCCAGCCAAGGCGAAAACGCGCCGGTCAACTGACTGGAACTGGAGGAACACGGTCAATGTGGGAGCAGGCAAGCCAGCTCCCACAGGGGGTCGGGTTTCCATGGCAACACCGTGTTGTGAGTGAGTTTACCCATGAGTGACAGCTACCTTTCTTTCGTCAATTCCCCTTGGGGAGCCTGGCTGGCCCGCACTGCCGGGTTGCCCCAACCCCTGGCACTGCAACGCCACCGAAGCGGCCAACAAGGCCTGGCCAACCCGGTAATCGTCGCCGGGGCAGGGCGCCTGGGGGCGGAAATCCAGCGCATCTTCACCGCCACCGATACAGTGACCGCCACCGCTGCGACCCTCAAGGCGCCTTCCACGGTCAAGGTCCAGGGCGCGGTGTTCGACGCCAGCGACGTCGCCGACCTCAAGCAACTGGACGAGCTCTACGAGTTCTTCCACATCAATGCCAAGCGTCTGGGGCAACACGCCCGGGTGGTGGTGCTCGGCACCGCGCCGGAGTTGTGCAAGGACCTGCCCCAGGCCATCGCCCAGCGCGCCCTTGAAGGTTTGGTGCGCTCACTGGCCAAGGAACTGCGCCGGGCGATCACGGTGCAGTTGATCTACGTCGCACCGGGTGCCGAAGGCGCGCTGGAGAGCAGCCTGCGGTTCTTCCTGTCGCGGCGCTCGGCCTATGTCTCGGGGCAGGTGGTGCGCCTGGAAAACCCGGTGGACACCCAAGCCGAGATCAACTGGGACAACCCCCTCAGCGGTCGCCGCGCCCTGGTCACCGGCGCTTCCCGTGGCATCGGGCTGGCGATCGCTCAGGTGCTGGCCCGCGACGGTGCGCAAGTGGTCTGCGTGGATGTGCCCCAGGCCCAGAACTCGTTGCAACAAGCCGCCAGCAGTGTCGGCGGCACTGCACTGGCCCTGGACATCACCGCCACTGATGCCGCGCAACAGTTGCAAGCCCATATCAGTCAACACGGTGCCTTCGATGTGGTGGTGCACAACGCCGGGATCACCCGCGACAAAACCATCGCCAAGATGACCGAAGCCGCATGGCGCAGCGTACTGGCGGTGAATCTGGAAGCGCCGTTGCACCTGAGCACCGCGTTGCTGGAAAACCAGGGCCTGAAGCCGGGTGGGCGGATTGTGTGTGTCTCGTCGATTTCCGGCATCGCCGGCAACCTCGGCCAAAGCAATTACGCCACCTCCAAGGCCGGGGTAATCGGCCTGGTACAAGGCCTGGCACCGCAGGCGGCGGCGCAGCAGGTGACGGTGAATGCGGTGGCACCGGGCTTTATCGAAACCCAGATGACCGCAAAGATCCCGCTGATGATTCGCGAAGCGGGGCGACGGATGAATTCCATGTCCCAGGGCGGGCAGCCCGTGGACGTGGCGGAAACCATCGCCTGGCTGGCCCATCCGGCGTCCGGCGGGGTCAATGGCCAGGTGGTGCGGGTCTGTGGCCAAAGCCTGTTGGGAGCCTGACACATGGACTATGTGATGCAGATTATTGACCCGCCGCTCTCACGTAGGCGGCTGTTGCTGGATGGCGTGTTGGGCCTGCGCAAACCCAAGCCAGAAGGCGCACCCACGTTGCCCAAAGAACGTCTGGTGCGTTTGGCCGTGGAGCTGTCTGCCCAAGGTATCGCCGCCTACGGCCGGGCCTGTGGTTTTCGCCGTGAGCAAGGCGTACCACTGTCTTATCCTCATGTGCTGGCGTTCCCCTTGCACCTGATGTTGCTGACGCGCCCGAGTTTCCCGTACCCGGCCAGCGGCATGGTGCATTTGGCCAATCGCATCCGTCAGCATCGACGCCTGGAGGAGGGCCAGGCCCTGCGCCTGGAGGTGTATTGCGAGCGCTGGGTGGCCCATCCCAAGGGCCAGGCCCTGAGCATCGCCACCCGGGCCTACAGCGCCGGCACCCTGGTGTGGGAGAGCGACAGCCTGTACCTGCGCCGTGACGTAAACGCCCCGGTCGGCGAGCCCTGGAGCGACGTGCTGCCGTTGCAGGAAGACGGTTTGCTGCGTACCCAGCGCTGGGTGCTGCCGGCGGATCTGGGGCGGCGTTTCGCCAAGGTCTCGGGGGATTTCAACCCGATTCACACCTCGATGATTGGCGCCAGATTGTTCGGTTTTCGCCGGGCCATCGCCCACGGCATGTGGACCCTTGGCCGCGCCCTGGCGGCCCAGCAACCGCCCGGCGGACTCGACCAGGCCGAAGCCCATTGCGACTTCAAGCTGCCGATCTTCCTGCCCGGCCAGGTCGCCCTGTGGAACGCCCCGCCAACCGGCCCGCGCCGTGAGTTTGAAGTGCGCAATGTCACCGGTGACAAACCCCATATGCGTGGGCTGTTTATCTGGAAAGAGAGCCATTGATGAGTGACTACAGTTTTAGCCCGGCACCGACCCGCCGCGTGGCGATTATCGGCGGCAACCGCATTCCGTTCGCCCGCTCCAACACCGTGTACGCCCATGACAGTAATCAGGATTTGCTGGTCGCTGCCTTGCAAGGTTTAGTGGACCGCTACAATCTCCACGGCCTGCGCCTGGGGGAGTTTGCCGCCGGTGCGGTGATCAAGCATTCCCGGGATTTCAACCTGGCCCGGGAAAGCCTGCTGTCCACCACGCTGTCGCCCGAAACCCCGGCCTACGACCTGCAACAAGCCTGCGGCACCGGCCTTGAAGCGGCGCTGCTGGTGGCGAATAAAATCGCCCTCGGGCAAATTGAAGTGGGCATTGCCGGTGGCGCCGACACCACGTCCGACGCGCCCATTGGCATTAACGAATCCCTGCGTCGAACCTTGCTGTCAGCCAACCGCGCCAAGGGCACCGGCGCAAAGTTAAAAGCCTTGATGGGCGTGCGCCCGTCGATGTTTTTCAAGCCGCTGCTGCCGCGCAATGGTGAGCCGCGCACCGGCTTGTCCATGGGCGAACACTGCGAAGAAATGGCCAAGCGTTGGCAGATCAAGCGCCTGGCCCAGGACGAACTCACCCTCACCAGCCACCAGCGGCTGGACGCGGCGTACAAGCGGGGATTCTTCGACGATTTGATCAGCCCGTATCGTGGCCTGGCCCGCGACAACAACCTGCGGCCCGACGCCAGCCTGGAGAAACTCGCCGGCCTGTCGCCGGCCTACGATCGCCAGAACGGCACGCTCACCGCCGGCAACTCCACGCCCCTGACCGATGGCGCTTCAGTGGTGCTGCTGGCCAGCGAAGCGTGGGCCGCCGAACGTGGCCTGCCCGTATTGGCCTATTTAAGAACCGGCGAAACCGCGGCGGTAAATTTCGTCGACGGCACCGAAGGCCTGCTGATGGCCCCGGCCTACGCCGTGCCGCGCATGCTTCAGCGCGAAGGCCTGACGTTCGCCGACTTCGATCTGTTCGAAATCCATGAAGCCTTCGCCGCCCAGGTGCTGTGCACCCTCAAGGCCTGGGAAGACCCGGCTTACTGCAGCGACCGCCTGGGCCTCGATGCGCCGCTGGGCAGCATCGACCGCGCCAAAATGAACGTCAACGGTGGTTCCCTCGGCTGCGGTCACCCGTTCGCCGCCACCGGTGGCCGGCAACTGGCGGCGCTGGCCAAGGCCATCCACCAGCGGGGCGGCGGGCGTGGCTTGATTTCGATTTGCGCGGCCGGTGGGCTGGGCATTACCGCTATCGTCGAAAAGTAGTTCCCGCCATAAAAACAACAAGGAGACTGCCATGAACGCTGTAAGCCTGGAACAGACCGAACGCCTCTGGTTGAACGCTTACCTGCCCGGCGTGCCGGCCGACATCGACGCCGGCATCGAGGATTACCCGTCGTTGCGCGAGGTGTTCCTGGAGCACCTGCACAAGTTCCGCGACCGCGTGGCCTACGTCAGCATCGGCACCGAAATGACCTACGCCGACTGGGAGATTCAGGGCATTGCCTTTGCCGCCTGGCTGCAAGCCCAGGGCGTGAAGAAGGGCGACCGGGTGGCGTTGATGATGCCCAACTGCTTGCAGTACCCGATCTGCCTGCTGGGCACGATCCTGGCGGGCGCGGTGGTGGTCAACGTCAACCCGTTGTACACCGCCCGGGAGCTGCAGCATTTGCTCAAGGACAGCGGAGCGGAGACCCTCGTGATCTTCGAAAACTTCGCCCACACCCTGGAGAAGGTGGTTGCTGCCAGTACCGTCAAACGCGTGGTGATTGCGGCCATCGGCGACTTGCTCGGCACCTTCAAGGGCGCGGCGATGAACTTCATCCTGCGCAGCGTGCAGAAGCAGGTGCCGCGTTTCAATTTGCCGGGGGCCGTGCGTTTCAACCAGGTGTTGAAACAGGGACGTGGGCAAACCCATCTGGCCGTGCCGATGAACCGCGAAGACCTGGCCTTCCTGCAATACACCGGCGGCACCACCGGCGATGCCAAAGGCGTGATGCTCAGCCATCGCAATATCATTGCCAACCTGTTGCAGGCCAAGGCGTGGGTCGGTGATCAACTGGATCAGAACCAGCAGGAAACCAACGTCACCTTGCTGCCGCTGTACCACATCTTTTCCCTGACGGTGAACTGCCTGATGTTCATGTGCCTGGGCGGGCGCAACATCCTGATCGCCAACCCGCGGGACGTGAAACGGGTGCAGATGATCCTGCGCAAGGAGCGTTTCAACGGGATTGCCGGGGTGAATACGCTGTTCAACGGCTTGCTGGAAAACAAGGAGTTCTGCGCCCGGGATTTCTCCGACCTGCGCATGGTGATCGCCGGCGGCATGGCCACCCACACCGCCGTGGCCAAGCGCTGGAAGGAGGTCACCGGCTTGCCGATCATTGAAGGCTACGGCCTCACCGAGTGCTCGCCGGTAGTCAGCATCAGCCCCATCGACATCTCACGCATGCGCGAAATGGAATTCACCGGCAGCATCGGCGTGCCGCTGCCGTCGACCTGGGTGCGGTTTATTCGCGAGGACGGAGAGCTGGCGGAGCTGGGCGAGCAGGGCGAACTGCAAGTGCGCGGGCCGCAGGTGATGCAGGGTTACTGGAAACGCCCGGCGGAAACGGCCGAGGTGCTGGATGCCGAAGGCTGGCTGTCGACCGGGGATATCGGGGTGATGAATGAGCAGGGCTTCATTCGCCTGGTGGACCGCAAGAAGGACATGATCCTGGTGTCGGGGTTCAACGTGTACCCCAACGAGATCGAAGACGTGGTGGCGCTGCACCCCGGCGTGGCGGAAGTGGCGGCGATTGGGGTGGAGGATGGCGTGACCGGCGAGCGGGTGAAAATCATCGTGGTGCGCAAGGACCCGGGTCTGACCCAGGAGCAGATTCTGGCGCATTGCCGGGAATACCTGACGGGATACAAAGTGCCGCGGTTTGTGGAGTTTCGTACCGAGGAGTTGCCCAAGACGACGGTGGGCAAGGTGTTGCGCCGGGCACTGCGCTAACCCCGAGTGAACGCGGTCAAAAATGTGGGAGCTGGCTTGCCTGCGATGGCGGTGGATCAGTACCAGATGAGCTAGCTGACACACCGCCATCGCAGGCAAGCCAGCTCCCACATTGGATATCTGATGGCTGAAAGTTATTAGTCAGTCG
Organism: Pseudomonas sp. 1912-s; assembly: GCF_029269205.1. Lineage (NCBI taxonomy): Bacteria > Pseudomonadati > Pseudomonadota > Gammaproteobacteria > Pseudomonadales > Pseudomonadaceae > Pseudomonas > Pseudomonas sp. 1912-s. Next base: position 152,884 of record NZ_JARIXR010000005.1, read on the forward strand.
TCGAAACCCACCTGTTCATGAATCTCATCAACCTTCAACTCCAGCCGATACGCCACGGCAATAAACAACGCCTGGCACAGGCACAGCGTCGCACTCAGTGACCTGAACGCAAACGACGAGCCTTCATTCACCAGCAACACCGTGCTCGCCCGCTTGGCCAGGGGCGACAGGTTGCTGTCGGTAATGATCAACGTCTTGGCCTGATGATGCTGGGCAATCCGCAGGCAGTGCTGGGTTTCCTTGCCGTACGGCGTGAAGCTGATGGCGATCACCAAATCATTCGCCCGCACACTGCGCATCTGCTCGCGGTAGCTGCCGCCCAACCCCGAGACCAGGTGAATGCGCTTGTTGGTGTGCTGCAGGTTGTACACCAGGTAATCCGCCACGGCGAACGAGCGGCGCACGCCCACCACGTAGATATTGTCGGCATTCACCACCAAGTCCACGGCCTTGTCGAAGGCTACGTCGTCCAGCTCCAGCCCCAGGCGCTCGATCCCGGACAGCGTGGCATTCACGCACTCACGCGCCAGGTCGCCGCCGCTGGCTTTCTGCGACTTGTTGGCGATCATGCTGCGGATGCGCTGCTGGTAGTTCTGCACCGGCGTGGTCTTGTGGGTGTAGGCCTCGCGGAACAACGCCTGCATCTCACTGAAACCACTGAAACCGAAACGCTGGGAAAACCGCACGATGGCCGACGGGTGCACTTCGCATTCACGGGCGATGTCGCTGATGCGGTCGACCATGATCCGGTCGCTCTGCTGGCTCATGTAGCTGGCGATGCGCTTGAGCTGGCGCGGCAGGCTCTCGTATTCGTCGGTGATCAGCTGCAACAGCCGCTCGGCGTTGATCGGCGGGCTGGCGAGTGCGTCTTCCGGGGCGCTCTGGGACATAGGGAATCCTTCTGGCTTGTTCTTATAGGGCGCGGTGAGCCGCCCCTGACAATAAGTCGATGTGCGCAAGTCTACAGGGTAGGCGCAAAAAAATACCTCGGCATCCCGCCACCCGGTGCGGCTGAAACGATGCACCGTGGCTGGAACACACCGATGATGGCGTATTGGAAAATATATTCCACAAAAAATATTTATAGAATAAATATTGATTGGCGCCCCCAGACGTTCTAGTCTGCTTGCACCAAGAGCGTATGCCGCCACCACGACGGCAGACGCAGGCTGATAAAAATAACAGGAGCCAGCATGGGCCAGACTCGTTTTGCCAGTGGGCGTCAATTGGATCTGATTTGCCTGGGACGCCTGGGCGTCGACCTTTACGCACAACAAGTGGGTGCACGGCTGGAGGATGTCTCAAGCTTCGCCAAGTACCTCGGCGGTTCTTCCGCCAACATCGCGTTCGGCACCGCGCGGCTGGGGCTCAAGTCGGCGATGTTGAGCCGGGTGGGTGACGACCATATGGGGCGTTTCCTGCTGGAGTCCCTGGCCCGCGAAGGCTGCGACGTCAGCGGCATCAAGGTCGACCCGGAACGCCTCACCGCCATGGTGCTGCTGGGCCTCAAGGACCGTGAGACCTTCCCGCTGGTGTTCTACCGCGAGAATTGCGCCGACATGGCCCTGCGCGCCGAAGACATCAGCGAAGCGTTCATTGCTTCCAGCAAGGCGCTGCTGATCACCGGCACTCACTTCTCCACCGACGGCGTGTACAAGGCCAGCATCCAGGCGCTGGACTATGCCGAGAAGCACAACGTCAAGCGCGTGCTCGACATCGACTACCGCCCGGTGCTCTGGGGCCTGGCCGGCAAGGCCGACGGTGAAACCCGGTTTGTGGCCAACCAGAATGTCAGCCAGCACGTGCAAAAAATCCTCCCGCGGTTTGACCTGATCGTCGGCACCGAAGAAGAATTCCTGATTGCCGGCGGCAGCGAAGACTTGCTGACGGCTTTGCGTACCGTGCGCGGCCTGACCTCGGCCACCCTGGTGGTCAAGCTCGGCCCGCAAGGCTGCACGGTAATCCACGGCGACATCCCGGCCCGCCTCGAAGACGGCGCGATCTACCCCGGCGTGCGGGTGGAAGTCCTCAACGTATTGGGCGCCGGTGACGCGTTCATGTCCGGCTTCCTCAGCGGCTGGCTTGATGACGCCAGCGACGAGCGCTGCTGCCAGTTGGCCAATGCCTGTGGCGGCCTGGTGGTGTCCCGCCATGCCTGCGCCCCGGCCATGCCGACCCGTGCCGAACTCGATTACCTGTTCAACAGCCCGGTGCCGATTACCCGCCCGGACCAGGACGCGGTGCTGCAACGCCTGCACCAGGTCAGCGTGCCGCGCAAAGTCTGGAAGCAGCTCTTTGTGTTTGCCTTCGACCATCGCTGGCAATTAGTGGAACTGGCACAAAAGGGCGGCCAGGACCCGGCGCGCATCAGCGCCCTCAAGCAGCTGTTTATCCAGGCTGTGGAACGGGTTGAAAACAAACTGGCGGAGCAGGGCGTCGAGGCCGATGTGGGGATTCTGGCCGACCAGCGCTTCGGCCAGGACGCACTGAACGCCGCCAGCGGTCGCGGCTGGTGGATCGCCCGCCCCGTGGAAGTCCAGAACTCCCGGCCATTGGTCTTTGAGCACGGTCGCTCGGTGGGCAGCAACCTGATTGCCTGGCCTCAGGAACAGATCATCAAGTGCCTGGTGCAATTTCACCCCGACGACGAACCGCTGCTGCGCCTGGAACAGGAAGCGCAACTCAAGAGCCTGTACCAGGCGTCCCTGGTCAGCGGCCATGAGCTGTTGCTGGAAGTGGTGCCGCCCAAGGATCACCCGTCCACCTATCCCGATGTGCTCTATCGCAGCCTCAAACGCCTGTACAACCTGGGTATCTACCCGGCGTGGTGGAAGATTGAAGCGCAGTCGGCCGAAGACTGGAAGAAGCTCGACGAACTGATCCAGGAGCGTGATCCCTATTGCCGTGGCGTGGTGCTGCTGGGGCTGAACGCCTCGGCCGAATGCCTGGCCGATGGCTTCCGGCAAGCCAGCCAGAGCCAGACCTGCCGTGGTTTCGCCGTGGGCCGCACGATCTTCCAGGAGCCAAGCCGTGCCTGGCTGGCCGGGGAGATTGACGATGAGGGGTTGATTCAACAAGCCCAGGGCATCTTTGAACAATTGATCAATGCCTGGCGCAGCGCCCGAAGTTAAACACCGGTCGTTGAATTGGAATGCAATCAAATGTGGGAGCTGGCTTGCCTGCGATGGCATCACCTCGGTACACCTGTTAGACCGAGTCGCCCGCATCGCAGGCAAGCCAGCTCCCACATAAAGCAGATCTCAGGCAACTCTGAAAAAACAATAATAGGTGCAGCCATGCCCGCTATCCGAATTGGCATCAACCCGATCTCCTGGAGCAACGACGACCTGCCGGCCCTGGGCGGCGAAACGCCGTTGAGCACAGCCCTCAGTGAAGGCAAGGACATCGGCTACGAAGGCTTCGAACTCAACGGCAAGTTCCCCAAGGACGCCAAAGGCGTAGGCGATGTACTGCGCCCGTATGACCTGGCGCTGGTCTCCGGCTGGTACTCCAGCCGCCTGGCCCGGCGCTCGGTGGCGGAAGAGATCGAGGCCATCGCCGGTCACCTCGAACTGCTGCGCGAGAACGGCGCCAGCGTGCTGGTGTACGGCGAAGTCGCCGACTCGATCCAGGGTTCGCCGGTGCGCCTGATGGAACGCCCGCGTTTCCACAGCGAACAGGCCTGGCAGGCATACGCCGACAAACTCACCGAGCTGGCACGCTTCACCCTGTCCCAGGGCGTGCGCCTGGCGTACCACCACCATATGGGTGCCTACGTCGAATCCCCGGAAGACATTGACCAACTGATGCGCCGCACCGGCCCGGAAGTCGGCCTGCTGTTCGATTCGGGCCACTGCTACATGGGCGGCGGCGAACCTATCGAGGTGCTGCGCAAACACATCGACCGCATCTGCCACGTGCACTTCAAGGACGTGCGCAAACCGGTGGTGCAACTGGCGCGCAACCAGATGTGGAGCTTCCCGGACTGCATCGTCAACGGCACCTTCACTGTGCCCGGCGACGGTGATATCGACTTCGCCGCGCTGCTGGACGTGCTGCTGGCCGCCGACTACCACGGCTGGCTGGTGGTGGAAGCCGAGCAGGATCCGGCAGTGGCGCCCAGCTACATCTACGCGAAGAAGGGTTACGACACCCTGCGCGCACTGTTGAGCGAGAGGACTGGACAATGAGCCTGTTGGTCAAAAGCAGCAAACGCGGGCAGACCATGGTCGCGCTGGAAGAAGGGCGCCTGGAATACGTGGGCTTCGCTGCCTACCGCCTGAGCCTGGGTGAAAGCTTGCCGGTCACCGCCGGTGATAAAGAACTGTGCCTGGTGCTGCTCAGCGGCCGGGTGACCATTCAGGGCGAAGGCTTCAACTGGGAAAACCTCGGCGATCGCCACTCGGTGTTCGAAGACAAATCCCCCTTTGCTGCCTACCTGCCACCGGGCACCGACGCCCAGGTCACCGCGCTGAGCGACGTGCAAATCGCGGTCTGCGCGGCTCCCGGTTCGACTGACGCAGGCCTTGCGCCTCGATTGATCCGCCCCGAGCAATGCAAACGCAGCGTACGCGGCAAGGGCGCCAACACCCGCTACGTGTGCGACATCCTGCCCGACAGCGAGCCCGCCCATTCGCTGCTGGTGGTGGAGGTGCGCACGCCGTCCGGTCACTCGTCGAGCTACCCGCCCCACAAGCACGACACTGACGATTTGCCGCACCAGAGCTTTCTTGAAGAAACCTATTACCACCAGATCAACCCGCCCCAGGGCTTTGTGTTCCAGCGCGTCTACACCGACGACCGCAGCATCGACCAGGCCATGGCCGTGGAAAACAGCGACCTGGTGGTGGTGCCCAAGGGGTATCACCCGGTCAGCGTGCCGTATGGCTACGAGTCCTACTACCTGAACGTGATGGCCGGCCCCAAGCGCGCCTGGCATTTCCATAACGACCCGCAGCACAGCTGGCTGCTGGATCTTTAAGCACTTTCGACGGAGAACAAGAACAATGAGCAACGCCCCGGTAATCGGCCATTACATCAACGGCCAGGTGCAGGACAGCGACAGTGAGCGTTTCAGCCCTGTGTTCAACCCAGCCACCGGCGAAGTCCAGGCCCGCGTCGGGCTGGCCAGCCAGAAGACCGTCGATGAAGCCGTGGCCTCGGCACTGAACGCCTTCCCGGCGTGGTCCGAACAATCGTCCCTGCGCCGTTCGCGGGTGCTGTTCAAATTCAAGGAATTGCTCGACCAGCACCACGATGAACTGGCCGAAATCATCAGCCGCGAGCACGGCAAGGTGTTCTCCGACGCCAAGGGCGAAGTCACCCGCGGCATCGAGATCGTCGAGTACGCCTGTGGCGCGCCCAACCTGCTGAAAACCGATTTCAGCGACAACATCGGCGGCGGCATCGACAACTGGAACCTGCGCCAGCCCCTGGGCGTGTGCGCCGGCATCACCCCGTTCAACTTTCCGGTGATGGTGCCGCTGTGGATGATCCCGCTGGCCCTGGCCACCGGTAACTGCTTCATCCTCAAACCGTCCGAGCGTGACCCGTCCGCCAGTTTGCTGATGGCCCGCCTGCTGACCGAAGCCGGGCTGCCCGTCGGTGTGTTCAACGTGGTGCAGGGCGACAAGAGCGCGGTGGACGGCCTGTTGCAGCACCCGGACATCGAAGCGATTTCATTTGTCGGTTCCACGCCGATTGCCGAGTACATCCACCAGCAGGCCACCCAGCGCGGCAAGCGTGTGCAGGCGTTGGGCGGGGCGAAGAACCATATGATCGTAATGCCCGATGCCGACCTCGACCAGGCGGCCGACGCCTTGATCGGTGCGGCCTACGGCTCTGCCGGTGAGCGTTGCATGGCGATCTCGATTGCGGTGGTTGTCGGTGATGTCGGCGACAAGCTGATCGAAAAACTGCTGCCGCGCATTGACCAGTTGAAGGTCGGCAACGGCATGCAGAAAGACAGCGAGATGGGCCCGTTGGTCACCGCCGAACACAAGGCCAAGGTCGAGGGCTTTATCGACCAGGGCGTGGCCCAGGGCGCGAAGCTGATCGTCGATGGCCGTGGCTTCAAGGTGCCGGGGGCGGAGGGTGGTTTCTTCGTCGGCGCGACCTTGTTCGATAACGTCACGACCGAGATGAGCATCTACCAGCAAGAGATCTTCGGGCCGGTGCTGGGCATCGTGCGGGTGGCGGATTTTGCCAGTGCGGTGGCCTTGATCAATGCCCACGAGTTCGGCAACGGCGTGTCGTGCTTTACCAGCGACGGCGGCATTGCCCGCGCGTTTGCCCGCACCATCAAGGTCGGCATGGTCGGCATCAACGTGCCGATTCCGGTGCCCATGGCCTGGCATTCGTTTGGTGGCTGGAAGCGCTCGCTGTTCGGCGACCACCATGCCTACGGCGAAGAAGGCATTCGTTTCTACAGCCGCTACAAAAGCGTCATGCAACGCTGGCCCGACAGCATTGCCAAGGGCCCTGAATTCAGCATGCCAACCGCCAAGTAATTTTTTCGAGTGTGGAGCACAACAATAATGAAGTCGCCTCTACGTTTTGCCCTCAACCGCATGGTCGCCCCCAGCCTTTCCCTGCCGGATTTCATCCAGCTGGCGGTGACTCTCAAATGCGATGCCATCGAGATCCGCAACGACCTCAAGGGCATCGAGATTGAAGACGGCACCCCCGCCAGCCGCGTGCGCGAATTGTGCGCGGTGCACGGCATCACCGTGCTGTCGATCAACGCGCTGTACCCGTTCGACGTGTGGAATGACGAGCGCCGTGCCCAGGCGATCAAGCTGGCCGCCTATGCCCGCGAAAGCGGCGCGCAGGCGTTGGTCATGTGCCCGTTGAACGACCGCGCCGACCCGCGCAACGAAGCCCAGCGTGCCGCCGGTTTGCGCACGGCCTTGAGCGAGCTGGCGCCGATCCTGCGGGAGTACGGAATTCTCGGGTTTGTCGAGCCCCTGGGCTTTGAAGAATGCTCCCTGCGCCGCAAACGCGTGGCGGTGGACGCGATCAAGGCCATTGGCGGGCTGGATGTATTCCGCGTGGTGCACGACACCTTCCACCACCACCTGGCCAGCGAACATGAGTTCTTCCCGGAGCTGACCGGGCTGGTGCACATCTCCGGTGTGGAAGACGCCGACGCGCCGCTGAACTCGATCCGCGACGGCCACCGCGTGCTGGTGGGCGAGGCGGACATCCTCGGCAACGCCGCGCAGATCGATACCTTGCTCAGCACCGGCTACAGCGGCTACCTGTCGTTCGAGCCGTTCGCCGAAAGCGTGCACGGCCTGGCCGACATCAAGCAGGCGCTGGGGGCGAGCATCGCCCACCTGCAAAAACGATAAGGGGCACCCCATGACCACAACCCGATTGACCATGGCCCAGGCCCTGGTGAAGTTTCTGGATAACCAGTACATCGAAGTCGACGGTGTGCAGAGCAAATTTGTCGCGGGCATCTTCACGATTTTCGGCCACGGCAATGTGCTGGGCCTGGGGCAGGCCCTGGAGCAGGACAGCGGCGACCTGGTGGTGCATCAGGGCCGCAACGAACAAGGCATGGCCCACGCGGCGATTGGTTTTGCCAAGCAGCACCTGCGCCGCAAGATCTACGCCTGCACCTCTTCGGTCGGGCCGGGCGCGGCGAACATGTTGACCGCTGCGGCGACCGCGACCGCCAACCGCATTCCGTTGCTGCTGTTGCCCGGCGATGTCTACGCCAGCCGCCAGCCGGACCCGGTGCTGCAGCAGATCGAGCAGTTTCACGATTTGAGCATCAGCACCAACGACGCCTTTCGTGCGGTGAGCAAATACTGGGACCGTATCAATCGCCCGGAACAGCTGATGACGGCGGCGATCCACGCCATGCGCGTGCTCACCGACCCCGCCGAAACCGGCGCGGTGACCCTGGCTTTGCCGCAGGATGTGCAGGGCGAGGCGTGGGATTACCCGGATTACTTCCTGCAAAAACGCGTGCACCGTATCGACCGCCGCCCGACGACCGAAGCGATGCTGGGCGATGCCGTGGCGGCGTTCAAAGGCAAGCGCAAACCGCTGATCGTGTGTGGCGGCGGGGTCAAATACTCCGGCGCGAATGCCGCGCTGCAAGCCTTTGCCGAACGCTTCGACATTCCTTTCGCGGAAACCCAGGCGGGCAAGAGCGCGGTGGTGTCCAGCCATCCGCTGAACCTCGGCGGCCTCGGTGAAACCGGCTGCCTGGCGGCGAACCTGCTGGCGCCGGAGGCTGATCTGATCATTGGTATCGGCACGCGTTATACCGACTTCACCACCTCATCCAAATCCCTGTTCAAGCATCCCGAGGTGCGGTTTCTCAACCTCAATATCAGCCCGTGCGATGTGCTGAAACTGGACGCCGTGCAATTGCTGGCGGATGCCAAGGTGGGCCTGGAAGCGCTGGCCGAGGCCCTGGGTGACTACCGCTCCAGCTGGGGCGATCAACCACGGGACGCCAAGGTACAGTTGGACGCCGAAGTCGACCGCATCTACCAGGCCGACTACCAGACTGAAAACTTCGTGCCGGAAATCAACGACCACATGGACCCGGCGGTGCTGCGTGAATTCATCGAATTGACCGGCTCCTGCCTGACCCAAAGCCGCGTGCTCGGCGTGCTCAATGAAACCCTGGCCGACGACGCGATCATCGTCGCCGCCGCCGGCAGCCTGCCCGGTGACTTGCAGCGCAGCTGGCGCAGCAAGGGCGTCAACACCTACCACGTCGAGTACGGTTATTCGTGCATGGGTTATGAGGTCAATGCGGCCCTGGGCGTCAAGCTGGCCGAGCCTGAGCGCGAGGTGTACGCGCTGCTGGGTGACGGCTCCTACATGATGCTGCACTCGGAGCTGGCGACCTCGATCCAGGAGCGGCGCAAGATCAACGTGGTGCTGCTGGACAACATGACCTTCGGCTGCATCAACAACCTGCAGATGGAACACGGCATGGACAGCTTCGGCACCGAGTTCCGGTTCCGTAACCCTGAAACCGGCAAGCTCGACGGCGGTTTTGTGCCGGTGGACTTCGCCATGAGCGCGGCGGCCTATGGCTGCAAGACCTACAAGGTCAACACCGTGGAGCAGCTGCAGGCGGCGCTGGCCGATGCGCGCACGCAAACGGTGTCGACGCTGATTGATATCAAGGTTCTGCCCAAGACCATGATCCACAAGTACCTGTCGTGGTGGCGGGTCGGTGTGGCGCAAGTGTCCACCAGCGCGCGCACCGATGCGGTGGCCAAACAACTCAATGAACGCCTGGCCAAGGCCCGGCAGTACTAATAACAAGAGGAGTGTTTTCATGTCTTTGAAGTTGGGTGTTATCGGTACTGGCGCCATCGGCCAGGACCATATTCGTCGTTGCAGCCAGACCTTGCTCAACAGCCAGGTAGTCGCCGTGACGGACATCAACCTTGAGCAAGCTGCCAAGGTCGTCGCTGACCTGAAACTCACCGCCGAGGTTTACCCGGACGGCCATGCGCTGATCAACTCGCCGCAAGTCGAAGCGATCCTGGTGACCTCCTGGGGCCCGAGCCACGAAGAATTCGTGCTGGCGGCGATTGCTGCCGGCAAACCGGTGTTCTGCGAGAAGCCGTTGGCCGTGACCGCCGAAGGCTGCCGCAAGATCGTCGAAGCCGAAGTGGCCCACGGCAAGCGCCTGGTGCAAGTGGGCTTCATGCGCCCTTATGACCACGGCTATCGCGCCCTCAAAACCGTGATCGACAGCGGCCAGATCGGCGAGCCGTTGATGCTGCACTGTGCTCACCGCAACCCGAGGGTGGGTGAGAACTACAAGACCGACATGGCGATCACCGACACCCTGATCCACGAGCTGGATGTGTTGCGCTGGTTGCTGGCCGATGACTATGTGTCGGTGCAGGTGGTGTTCCCGCGTAAATCGAGCAAGGCGCTGGCACACTTGCGTGACCCGCAGATCGTGCTGCTGGAAACCGCCAAGGGCACGCGCATCGATGTGGAAGTGTTTGTGAACTGCCAGTACGGCTATGACATTCAGTGTGAAGTGGTGGGGGAGACCGGCATTGCGAAATTGCCGGAACCGTCCCAGGTGCAGATGCGCAGCGGGGCCAAACTGTCGAACGCGATTCTGATGGATTGGAAAGACCGGTTCATCGCGGCTTATGACGTTGAGCTGCAGGCGTTTATCGACGGTGTACGGGCCGGGCAGGTGGGTGGGCCGTCGGCGTGGGATGGTTTTGCGGCGGCGGTGGCGGCGGATGCGTGCATCGAGGCGCAGAACAGTGGGCAGATTGTGAAAGTGGGGCTGCCAGAGCGTCCACGTTTTTACGGCTGACACCTATTCCACTGGAGGAACCCGATCAGTGTGGGAGCTGGCTTGCCTGCGATGACGGCGGCACATTCAACAAGACTGTCGCCTGATACACCGCTATCGCAGGCAAGCCAGCTCCCACATTTGATCGGGTTCCAACATCAGATTTGGGAGCGTTTCTAACATGCGCATCGCATTAGACCCCTACATGTACCGCCACCTGCCCCTCGGCCAAATGGTCGACAAGGTCGCCGAGCTCGGCTACCAGCACATCGAACTCTCGCCCCGGGAAGACTTCCTGCCGTTCTACAAGGCCGCCCGGGTCGACCGGGCGCGCATCAAGGAATTTCGCAAGGCCCTGAGCGACGCCGGTGTGCAGCTCTCGTCCCTGTTGCCCATGTACCACTGGGCCGCCGCCGACGAAGGCCTGCGGGTTGCCGCCGTACGCAACTGGAAGCGCGCGATCCAGATCGCGGTGGAAATGGACTGCGAGCTGGTCAACACCGAATTCACCGGCCAGTCCGACAACCCGCTGGTGTGCGAAAACCAGTTCATGCGCTCCATGGACGAGCTGATGCCGGAGTTCGAGCGCGAAGGCGTGAAGCTGGATATCCAGGCGCACCCGTACGACTTCTGCGAGCGCAACAACGAGTCGGTGGACATCATTCGCGGCCTCGACCGCGACTGGATCAACTACCTCTACGCCGCGCCCCACACCTTCTTCTATGACGACGGCAAGGGCGATATCGCCTCGATGCTCAAGTACGCAGGCGCCAAGCTCAGCCACTTGATCATCGCCGACACCTACAACCACCGGGCGTCCTCCAACCTGCGCTACATCGTCAACCCGCCGGGCGTCACGGCCACCGTGCATCAGCACCTGGACATCGGCCAGGGCGAGGTCAACTGGGAGGCGTTTTTCGGCACCCTGCGGGAAATCAAGTTCGACGGCATCGCCACGGTGTCGGTGTTTGCCTGGGAAGACCGGCCGGATGAGTCCAACCGGATGATGCTGGAGCGGGTCACCCGAGAGCTGTGCGGTTAGACCGTTGTGGCTTGCTCTGTGGCCTGGGAGCAAGCTCCCTCGCCACCATTAACCAAGGAGTATTTGTATGCGAATCGGACTGGTTGGATACGGCCACGGTGGCCGCTTTTTTCACGCACCGCTGATTGCCAGCCTGCCGGGGGCGACCTTTGTCGGCGTGGTCACCCGTTCACCTGAACGCCGCCAACAGTTGGCGAAAGAGCATCCCGGCGTAAAAGCCTTCGATAGCATCGGCCAGATCGTCGAGGCGGGCGTCGATGCGCTGGTGATCTCCACCACCCTCAAGGGCCGCCCCGCGTTGGTGCTGGAAGCCATCGAGCACGGCGTGGCGGTGGTCAGTGACAAACCGTTTGCCAGCAATGCCGAACAAGCCCAGGCGTTGATTACCGCCGCCGAGCGCCAGGGCGTGTTGCTCAGCGTCTACCAGAACCGGCGCTGGGACTCGGACTTCCTGACCCTGCGCAAGCTGATCGACGCCGGCGCATTGGGCACCGTCACCCGCTTCGAATCCCGGGTGGAACGCTACAACCCGGGCTCCGTGGGCAATGCCAGCGGCGGCGGATTCCTGCGGGACCTGGGCAGCCATCTGGTGGACCAGGCCCTGCAACTGTTCGGCCCGGTGGACCGGGTGTTCGCGCAATTGCACTACACCGGACAGGAGCCCACTGTGGATCACGGTTTCTTCGTGTCCATGACCCATGCCAACGGGGTGATTTCCCACCTGTGGGGCAGTGCCTTGCAGAACAGCCAGGCGCCGCGTTTCCGGGTGAATGGCACCGCCGGTTGCTACACCGTGGAAGGGCTGGACGGTCAGGAAGCGTTGCTGATGGCGGGCAAGACGCCCAAAACCGAAGGCGAGCACTGGGGCGCCGAGGAGCATCGACGCTGGGGCTGGTTCGAGCAAGGCGAGGAGCGCGAGCGTGTCCCGTCGGAAAAGGGTCGCTGGAATCAGTTCTATAGCCAGCTGCAAAGCGCGGTGGAAGGTCATGGCCCGCTGCCGGTGGATGCCCGGGATGCACTGGAAACCACCCGTGTACTGGACGCGGCACGCCTCAGTTCCGAACGCCAACAGGTGGTGGAAATGGCCGCTTTGGAAAGCCATAAATGAAAAATAGAATAAAATTCTAAAATAAGTTGATATGGAAATTATTTTCCAATAAAGTCATTTCCAGGTTGCATAAAGTACGTTCGGACTCGATTCGGGCGACTCGACAAAAACAAGATCAAAACAACCAGGTACCGTCAGATGAAAATCTTCAACGCTGTACTGCGAGTTTTACGTCCTGCCCTCACGCCACGCGGTCTGCCCCGCGCCCGGCCGTTTTACTTCTCCCTCCTGAATGTCCTGTGCGTCGAAAGCAAGGGTTCCCTGGTGTGCTGCATTCCGGGGGCGCCGATCGTTCGACTGCCGACAGCTTCGCTCTGAAAAACGCAACGTCCACAAAACCAACAAGAAATTGGAGACAGACCGTTCATGAAGACCCCGATCCGTTTTACCGCACTGGCCCTGTCCATGATGCTCGCCAGTGGTTTCGCCACGGCCGCCGATATCAAGGTGGGCGTGAGCATGTCGGCATTCGACGACACCTTCCTGACCTACCTGCGTGAGGACATGGACAAGCAAGCCAAGTCCTACCCCAAGGGTGACGGCGTACAGCTGCAGTTCGAAGACGCCCGCGCCGACGTGGTCAAGCAACTGAGCCAGGTCGAGAACTTTATCAGCCAGAAAGTCGACGCCATCATCGTCAACCCGGTCGACACCGCGTCTACCGCCAATATCAGTAAAGCGGCGCTCGCGGCAGGCATTCCGCTGGTGTACGTCAACCGCCGTCCCGACCAGACAGATTTGCCCAAGGGCATCGTGGCGGTGACTTCCAACGATGTCGAGGCCGGCCGGCTGCAAATGCAGTACATCGCCGAAAAGCTCGGCGGCAAGGGCAAGATCGTGATCCTGCTGGGTGACCTGGCGAACAACTCCACCACCAACCGCACCAAGGGCGTCAAGGAAGTCCTGGCCAAATACCCGGACATCAAGATCGAGCAGGAGCAGACCGGCATCTGGCTGCGTGACAAGGGCATGACCCTGGTCAACGACTGGCTGACCCAAGGCCGCGAATTCAACGCGGTGCTGGCCAACAACGACGAGATGGCGATTGGCGCGTCCATGGCGTTGAAATCGGCCGGTACCAAGCCGGGCACCGTCCTGATTGCCGGGGTTGATGGCACGCCGGACGGTCTGAACGCGATCACCAAGGGTGACATGGCCGCGTCCGCCTTCCAGGACGCCAACGGCCAGGCCGTGGGTTCGGTGGAAGCCGCACGCAAGATGGCCAGGCACGAGCCGGTCGAGCAGAACGTGGTGATCCCGTTCAAGCTGATCACCCCGGACAACGTCAAAGACTTCAAGTAGCCCTTAATAACAACAATAAACCGGCAGGGCAGCCACGGCGGCCCTGCTGACGGAGTACCCGATATGTTTGCTCAAGCCACTGCTTCGCAAGCCCCGCTGCCGGGCCCTCAGCCCGACGGGCCGAGCGAGCCCTACCTGCTGGAAATTTCCAACATCAGCAAAGGCTTTCCCGGCGTCGTGGCCCTGGCCGATGTGCAGCTGCGGGTGCGCCCGGGCTCGGTGTTGGCGCTGATGGGCGAAAACGGCGCGGGCAAGTCGACGCTGATGAAAATCATCGCCGGTATCTATCAGCCCGACGCGGGTGAAATCCGCTTGCGTGGCAAGCCGATCAAATTCGAAACGCCGTTGGCGGCGCAAAAGGCCGGGATCGCGATGATCCACCAGGAACTCAACCTGATGCCGCACATGAGCATCGCCGAGAACATCTGGATCGGCCGTGAGCAGCTCAACGGCCTGCACATGGTCAACCACCGGGAAATGCACCGCTGCACCGCGCAATTGCTGGAGCGGCTGCGGATCAACCTCGACCCGGAAGAACACGTCGGCAACCTGAGCATCGCCGAGCGGCAGATGGTCGAGATTGCCAAGGCGGTGTCCTATGACTCCGACATCCTGATCATGGATGAACCGACGTCAGCCATTACCGACAAGGAAGTGGCCCACCTGTTTTCGATCATTGCCGACCTCAAGTCCCAGGGCAAAGGCATCATCTACATCACCCATAAAATGAACGAAGTGTTCGCCATCGCCGATGAAGTGGCGGTGTTCCGCGACGGCGCCTATATCGGCCTGCAGCGGGCCGACAGCATGGACAGCGACAGCCTGATCTCGATGATGGTGGGGCGTGAGCTGAGCCAGCTGTTCCCGGTGCGCGACAAACCCATTGGCAAGCTGCTGCTGTCGGTGCGTGACCTGCGCCTGGACGGGGTATTCCAGGGCGTCTCGTTTGACCTGCACGCCGGGGAGATTCTGGGCATCGCCGGGTTGATGGGCTCTGGCCGTACCAACGTGGCCGAAACCATTTTTGGCATTACCCCAAGCTCCGGCGGCGAGATCCAGCTGGACGGCAAGACCGTACGCATCACCGACCCGCACATGGCCATCGAGAAGGGCTTCGCGCTGCTGACCGAAGACCGCAAGCTCAGTGGCCTGTTCCCCTGCCTGTCGGTGCTCGAAAACATGGAAATGGCCGTGCTGCCGCATTACACCGGCAACGGGTTTATCCAGCAGAAAGCCCTGCGGGCCCTGTGTGAGGACATGTGCACCAAGTTGCGGGTGAAAACCCCGTCGCTGGAGCAGTGCATCGACACCTTGTCCGGCGGCAACCAGCAAAAAGCCCTGCTGGCCCGCTGGCTGATGACCAACCCGCGGTTGCTGATCCTCGACGAGCCCACCCGCGGTATCGACGTCGGCGCCAAGGCCGAGATCTACCGGCTGATTTCCTACCTGGCCAGCGAAGGCATGGCGGTGATCATGATTTCTTCGGAGTTGCCGGAAGTGCTGGGCATGAGCGACCGGGTGATGGTGATGCACGAAGGCGACCTGATGGGCACCCTGGACCGCAGCGAAGCGACCCAGGAAAAAGTCATGCAACTGGCTTCCGGTATGACGGCGGTCCACTAACGAACAGACGGCGCCGGCCCGTTGCGGCCGGCGCAATGCGATAAAAAAAGGTGAGTGGTTATGAACGCGATACTGGAAAGCAAACCCGAGGAAAAGAAGCCCGCTGCGGCGCCGGTCAAGCACCGTCGACGCATGCCCACCGAGCTGAGCATCCTGCTGGTGCTGATTGGCATCGGCCTGGTGTTCGAGCTGTTTGGCTGGATCGTGCGCGACCAGAGCTTCCTGATGAACTCCCAGCGCCTGGTGTTGATGATCCTGCAAGTGTCGATCATCGGCCTGCTGGCGATTGGCGTCACCCAGGTGATCATCACCACGGGTATCGATCTGTCGTCGGGCTCCGTGCTGGCGTTGTCGGCGATGATCGCCGCCAGTCTGGCGCAGACTTCCGACTTTTCCCGGGCGGTGTTTCCCTCCCTGACGGACCTGCCGGTGTGGATACCGGTGGCGATGGGCCTGGGCGTGGGGTTGCTGGCGGGGGCTATCAACGGCAGCATCATTGCGGTTACCGGGATCCCGCCGTTTATTGCGACCCTCGGCATGATGGTTTCGGCCCGTGGCCTGGCGCGTTACTACACTGAAGGCCAGCCGGTGAGCATGCTCTCGGATTCCTACACCGCGATCGGCCATGGCGCGATGCCGGTGGTGATCTTCCTGGTGGTGGCGGTGATCTTCCATATCGCGCTGCGCTACACCAAGTACGGCAAATACACCTACGCCATCGGCGGCAACATGCAGGCGGCGCGCACCTCGGGGATCAACGTCAAGCGCCACTTGATCATCGTCTACAGCATCGCCGGCTTGCTGGCAGGCCTGGCCGGTGTGGTGGCCTCGGCACGGGCCGCCACCGGGCAAGCGGGCATGGGCATGTCGTATGAGCTGGACGCGATTGCCGCCGCAGTGATCGGCGGCACCAGCCTGGCGGGCGGGGTAGGGCGCATCACCGGCACCGTGATCGGCGCGCTGATCCTCGGGGTGATGGCCAGCGGGTTTACCTTCGTCGGCGTGGATGCGTACATCCAGGACATCATCAAAGGCCTGATCATCGTGGTGGCGGTGGTGATCGACCAGTATCGCAACAAGCGCAAGCTCAAGCGCTAACACGGTCCTCAGGGCCGCATCGGTCAAAATGTGGGAGCGGGCTTGCTCGCGAAGACGGTGTATCAGTTAAACATTCAGTGACTGACACACTGCCTTCGCAAGCAAGCCCGCTCCCACATTTAACCGTTTGTCTTCTATATAGCTCCACAACACTGAATTTCTTGCTATAAACGCACTCCGATGACCGTTCGCCGAGCCCGTCCTGGTGCCTTTGCGGGTTATCTTGGAAAAAATGCCTGTCATTTCAGTTGCTGAGCCCTCAAGTCGGCCTTAGACTGCCGCCCCTCGTAAATTGAGTGCCGGGTGGCGCTTGAAATGGATGGCGCCTTTCCGAGACCTGCAGAGGCCTGCCGGAACGCTCCCTTATTCGCCTTGATGCACGTATTTTTTATAGAGAAATCAATGACAAAGGAAAAGTTGCTGGCCATGCCGGCGGATGACTACATGAATGCCGAGCAGCACGCTTTTTTTGAGCAGTTGTTGCAAGACATGAAAGTGGAACACCACGAGCGCATTGAACAGAACCGCATCGCCATCGAAAGCCTGGACACCCCGGCTGACCCGGCTGACGCTGCTTCTGTCGAAGAAGAGCGCACCTGGCTGGTGAATGCCATTGACCGCGACCAGCGCATGCTGCCGCAACTTGAGCAGGCCCTGGGCCGTATCAAGGAAGATTCCTTCGGCTGGTGTGACGACAGCGGCGAGCCTATCGGCCTCAAGCGCCTGCTGATCAGCCCTACCACCAAGTACTGCATCGAAGCGCAAGAGCGCCACGAGCAAATCGACAAGCACCAGCGTCAAGCCTGATGCGGTGAACTGCTGGAGCCGGGTTGCCCGGTTCCCAGCAGAAAACAGCCTGTACCCCCCGTTTATTGATCTGCTGCAAGCCCCCCACTAAAGGCCCATGGATAATGGCCACATAGTGGCGTCTAATGCAGTCACAATAACGACAAGCAGTGGGGTAACGAACATGGCTGGAGACGGATCTCTCATGGGCGCGGCAGCGTCATCACCCGCGGTGGTGCGTCAGTTGCCGGGCTGGTTGACGCCGCTCCTGCAAAGTACCGCCCTGGTGCTGTTGCTGCTGGGCCTCGCGTTTGCCCAACTCTCGATTTACCTGTGCGTGCCGGTGGCCCTGTTGCTGATCTGGCTGCCCCGCCTGAAACATCGCACCCCCAGCGCTGCACCGTCCGAAGCCACCGATGGAATCGGCGAGCTGACCCGCGACCTGTCCTACACCACCAGTCATAACGCGCTGTCTGCGGCGGGCGTGGCCTATTCGGTCAAGCAACTGGCGGCCAGGCTGCAATCGCAATTGGGCGCGGCCAGGCAGATTGTCAGCAGTGCCGAAGTGATGATTGGCACCGAGAAGGTCACCTCGGCGCTAAGTCGCCAGGCGCTCGGCGCGGCCAGCCAGGCTCATCAGCGCAGCACCGAAGGGCGCGAAGTGCTGGCGCAATCCATCACCCGCATGCATCAGCTCAGCCAGCGCGCCAACGACAGCCGCCAGTTGATCGAGGCCTTGAGCCAGCGCAGCGAAGAAATCCAGCGCGTTACCCTGGTGATCCAGTCGATCGCCAGCCAGACCAACCTGTTGGCGCTGAACGCGGCGATTGAAGCCGCCCGGGCCGGTGAGCATGGTCGCGGCTTTGCGGTGGTCGCCGACGAAGTACGCGGCCTGGCCGGGCGAACCGCCACCGCGACGGATGAAGTCGGGGTGATGGTGGCGGATATCCAGCAGCGTACCGCCCAGGTGGTGGAGCAGATCCGGCAATTGTCGGCGGATTTGCAATCCGGTGTCGAACAGGTGGAGCACGCCGGCGAGCAACTGGACAGCATTGCTACCCTGGCAGCGGATGTGGAAGGCCAGGTCAATGAAATCGCCCAGGGCACCGACACCAACCGCGCCCAACTCGACAGCCTGTTCCATGCGGTGGAGCAGATGCGCAGCGATTTGACCGTCAGCGACCAGCAGACCCAACAACTGGCCGCCGCTGCGGTGCAAATGGAAGGGCAGGCCGAAACCATCAGCGAGCGCCTCGCCGAGGTCGGCCTGGACGACTACCACCAACGCATCTACGACCTCGCCCGCGAAGGCGCGAGCCGGATCGCCGCGCAGTTTGAAGCCGACGTGCTGCAAAACCGCATCAGCCTGGACGACCTGTTCGACCGCAGTTACACCCCGATTCCCAACACCCGGCCAAGCAAGTACCACACCCGTTTCGACAGCTACACCGACCAGGTGCTGCCGGCGATCCAGGAGGCCTTGTTGCCTCGGCACGAGGGCCTGGTGTTTGCAATTGCCTGCACGCCACAGGGTTATGTACCGACCCACAACAAGGCGTTTTCCCAGACATTGACCGGCGATGCCCAGGTGGACGCGCTACAGAACCGCACCAAACGCAAATTTGAAGACCGCACCGGGATCCGCTGTGGCAGCCACCAGCAGGCAGTGTTGCTGCAAACCTACACCCGCGATACCGGCGAGTTGATGCACGACCTTTCGGTGCCGATCACGGTGAATGGCAGGCACTGGGGTGGTTTGCGGCTGGGCTATAAACCCGAGGGACGTTAACCCAGCGGGTCGATTGTTGCAGGTTATGCAAGGGAGCTATTCCGGGGATAGCTTTTTCCAACTGGAGGAAAACCGTAGCATGGCGAACATTGTTAGCCAGCTAACTAATTCTCTGGAGGCTCCCCATGCAAACCAAAGTCGATGTCGCCGTGATGATTGGCAGTGGCGTACCGCCAACCCTGCGTGCGCTGGGGCGCAAGGCCTGTTGGGTGGTACTGCTTAACGGCGAGCAGCGTGGCACAGCCTTCGCCAGTCGCGATGAAGCTGAGGAGTGCAGGGCTGCCTGGGAGGCGCTGCTGCGCCTGGAACAGTCAGACAGCCTGCATTGAGGGAATCAGCGTGGCTGGTGCAGGCGCTGGTTCAGTTCGTCGACCGCGATGGCCCACACCGCGTCTTCACGCAGTTCATCTTTCAGGAACTGGGCTTGTTGCGGTGACCAGAAGTCCGCATCGATCAGCTTTACGTCATTGGCCAGGGTATGTTCGCCGATGAAGGCGTCAATCGCCTCGGGGGACGATTCCAGTCCAAGTTGTTCAAACAGGTCTTCGAGGGTGTAAGTCGGCGCTTCCATATCGTTCTCCATGCAGGCTGATCATCGTATGCATGGGAGGGTTGTAGCGGGGCAGAGTTCGATCGGATTGTCGCGCCGGGTAATCAGGAGGTCAGTGCGCCTGAGTCGACGGCGGCTTTAAGCGCTTTGGCGGCTTCCTTTGCTGCTGTGTGGGCGGCGTCTACGGTTTTGAACCAGCGGTCCTTTTCTACCTGATGGATCGTCACGGTGGTCAGGGGCGCCTTGGCCCGCATCACGATCACGGCTTGAAATTCACCGTCTACTTCCCTAGCTTCGCCATGGATGAAAAATTCGCCTATATCAAATTCCGTCACGTATAGCCTTCCCTTGGAGGTAATTGCGCTGATGAAACCTGAACCGCAAGGGGACAAATCTCAATGGACGGACCAGTATGGCAGTTGTTACGCGCGGGCGGCGCAGTAAAGTCAACCAGATGACGAAACGACAGCGCCGAGGTTCAGCCGTGGGGCGCTTGCAGGATGGCTTCAAGTTGTTTGGCCAGTTCGCACGCCTGGCGATGGCCGCTGCGAAAACCTTTGATCCGCCCGCTGGGCACTTCAAGGATATGAAAGAAGTTTCTTCCGGCGGGTACTACGCGATAGAGAACCGAATGCAGGCAACTGCCCTGGGTGTATAGGGAGTAGAATTGGCCGTCATCCATATAAGATGAACCTGTGTTCGAGGGTGTGGCAATCGGTTGAGGTCGTTGCATAATCAGCTCCTGTCGATCGATCCTGCGGACCCGCTTGCAATATTTCGGGTGGTTTTGACCCGTGTTGCTGTTTTAGTATTGTTGTCAGCATCCGGCGTCCGGTTCCATCCAAAGCATTAGTTTCTGTGTTGGATGTCGGAAAACTGCATTTTTTTAAGGGTTATTGTCTGAAGTAGGGCGGCCAGTATTCTCCGGCCATTAAACCTGTGATTTCCTGCAACGCTCGGCGACCTTGCGTAAGGTACGTCGGGCACGCCTGTACTAGTCTTATGGCTTTGCAGCGTGGGCCTTCTTCAGTTTTTTCAGTGGATTTGTCGTGTGATCGTGCCGTTTCGGCCGTTTTTTTGTGCTGCCCGCCTGGCGGTCAGCACCTTTTTGATGTGGGGGCGTTTCCTTGGCAGTCAGTAATCTGGATATGCACGCGTTGTTCGTGCTGGGTGATTTGCGCGCAAAGTTGGTCAAGCAGTTTCAGTCCCGTTTCGTCTACATCACTGAGCAGACACCTGAAGGTGTCTACATCGCCGAGATCGATACCGAAACGGCGCTGGTGGTGGATGACAAGCCGCGACTGGAACTCAAGGTCGGTGATCATTTCCGGGCCGCTGTATTGCCCAGTCGCGAAGGCGGCAAGTTCGAACTGAAGTTTCGCGATATCAAGTTGACGGTGTATGGACTGGGCGACTACGCCTTTGTTTCCTCGGCCGAAGGCCAGGGCATCGTGTTCAAGGAAGGCCACAGCGTGATGTTGGTATTCGCCGCCAATGAGCAACTGGTAGAGGGCCTGACCAAGACCCTGAAGGCCGTCACCGGCAAGGCCGCCAAATGGCGCAAGGGTGAACTCGTGACCTTCAAGGCCAGCGAGTAACGCCGTTACATGCCGTGTTCCCCGGAACCTCTACTACAGTTGAGTTGACTTAAGTATTCAGAGGCTTCGCGGTGTTACAGCAAAGCCGTTCGCTATTGCTGTAGGCATGAGGTGCAAAGCATGAAAGGAATTCGAGCACTGTTGGCCGCGTCACTGACGACCCTGAGTCTGTCGGTGGTGTCGCTGCCGGTATCGGCCGCCCAGGCGCCGATTCATTTTGCGGACCTGAACTGGGAAAGTGGCAGCCTGATCACCGAGGTGCTGCGGGTGATTGTCGAAAAGGGCTATGACTTGCCCACCGACACGTTGCCCGGCACCACCATTACCCTGGAAACCGCCCTGGCGAAAAACGATATCCAGGTGATCGGTGAAGAATGGGCCGGCCGCAGTCCGGTGTGGGTCAAGGCCGAGGCTGAGGGCAAAGTGGTGGGCCTGGGAGATATCGTCAAGGGTGCCACCGAAGGCTGGTGGGTGCCGGAATACGTGGTCAAGGGCGACCCCGCCAAAGGCATCAAGCCCCTGGCGCCGGAACTGCGCAGCGTGAAAGACCTGGCGCGCTACAAGGACGTGTTCAAGGACCCCGAAGCACCGGGCAAGGGCCGTTTCCTCAACAGCCCGATTGGCTGGACCTCGGAAGTGGTCAACAAGCAAAAACTCAAGGCGTATGGGCTTGACGACAGCTACGTGAATTTCCGCAGTGGCTCGGGTGCCGCGCTGGACGCCGAGATTGCCTCGTCGATCCGCCGGGGCAAGCCGGTGCTGTTCTATTACTGGTCACCCACCCCGCTGATGGGGCGCTACAAGCTGATCCAGCTCGAAGAGCCACCGTTTGACGCCGAGGCCTGGAAGACGCTGACCGATGCAGACAATCCTGACCCGAAACCCACGCGTTCCCTGGCCTCCAAGCTGAGCATCGGTGTGTCCACGCCGTTCCAGAAGGAGCATCCGCAGATCGCTGAGTTCTTTGGCAAGGTCGACTTTCCTATCGAGCCGTTGAACAAGGCGCTGGCCGAGATGAGCGAGAAGCACAGCTCGCCACGTGAAGTCGCCCAGGCGTTCCTCAAGGATCATCCGCAGATCTGGAAGGCATGGTTGACTGAGGATGTGGCGCAGAAGGTGGAGACTAGCCTGAAATAGAAGATACCTGTAGGAGCCCGGCTTGCCGGCGATGGCGCCCTTGAGGCTGCCATCGCCGGCAAGCCGGGCTCCTACAGGGTTTGTGTCAGAACTTCGTCTGCACCGCCAGCTCAAACGTCCTCGGCGACCCGAGGTAATACGCCGGCGACACATGGGCAAATTCGGCATACACCTCATTGGTCAGGTTGCGTACCCGACCCGTCACAGAGGTGTGCTGATCCACCTTGTAAGTCAAAAACGTGCCGAACAAGGTATACGCCGGCACCGTCAGGGTGTTGGCGTTATCGGCATACACCGACGCCACATACCGCGCATCCACGCCACCTTGCCAATCTTCGGCAAAGTCATAGGTCAGCCACAGATTACCCACCTGCCTGGGCACGTTGGTCGGCGTGTTGCCGTTGCGCGACACCACGGCCCCACTGGCGATTTTCTCATTGAAGTCCTCGTACTCGGCATCGACCCAGGCGTAGTTACCCTCCACCAATAATTTGGGCGTAACCCGCAACGAACTGGCCAACTCGATACCCTTGGACGACTGCGCGCCCACGGGAATGCTGTTGGTCGGGTCCTGCGGGTCGGTCACGGCGAAGTCCTTGCGCTCAATTTTATAGGCGGCGACGGTGGCCGAGCCACGACCGTCCAGGTAGTCGAACTTGCTGCCCACTTCCCACTGCTTGCCGGTAGACACGTCGAACACCTGGGTGGTGGTGCTCGGCTGTTCGGCGGCGGTGCTGTATTGCACGTAGACATTGGCTTGCGGAATGAACTGATACGTCAGGCCAATACGCCCGGTGACCGGCTCCCAGCTGCGCTTGACGTGCCGCGGATTGCTGGCGGTGATGTCTCGGTGATTGGTGACCTCAAGGTCGATCGCGTCATAGCGCAGGCCGGTGAGCAGTGACAGTTTGTCCGTCAGCCCCAGGCGGTTTTCGACGAACAATGCCTGGGTGGTGACGGCGTTGGTCTTGTCCGGATCGAAGCCGGGCCTGGTGCCGGGGATGTCATAGAAGTGCCCCGGATCGTAGTTGTTCGGATCCACCGTACTTTTACCCGCCACGTTAAGTGGGTTGTTGGTGGTGCTGTTGACCTTGTACTCAAAGCCACCCGACCACGTGGTGCTCAAGCCGAAGAATGTGTCGTCATGGCGCAGCTCGAACTGGTTGCCGTTCTGCTCGCCCTGATGGCGTACCTGATAGGCCGTGGAGCGATTCACCGCGCTGTTGTCGGCGTTGTACTGGTAGGTTTCCAGGTTGCGATAGTCGCGCTGGCTGTCGAGGTGATAGAGGGTGTTTTTCAGGGTAGTGCTGTCGTTGATCCGGTAGTCGATGATCGACCGGACCCAGATCGTGCGTTGCTCATAACGGCCGTCGGCCACGTTGTAGTTGTTGAAGCGGTTGTGCTTGTCGATCTTCAACTCGCCTGACTTCGGGTTGAGCACCGGCGTGCCCCAATAGGGGCTGTCTTCGTGCTCGTCCTGGTATTCCAGCGCCAGGGTGTGGGACAGGTTCGGCGTGAAATCACTCAACAGGGAAAATGCAACGCTCCAGGCATCGCGCTGTTGACGATCGATATAGGTGTGGTTGGTGTTGCGGCTCACGTCCAGGCGTGCGTAATGCTGCACCTCGGCACCCGGTTCGGTCAGCGCATGGTTGAGGCCGAAGGCCATCCCGGCGGTGTCGTAGCTGCCATACGTCAGTTGCCCTTCGGCGGCCTGTTCTTCGCGGGTGGCCAGTTTGGTCACGTAGTTCAGCGAACCGCCGACGGAACCGGCGCCGTTGATCAGCGAGGAGGGGCCGCCCACCAGTTCGACCCGATCATAGATCCACGCATCCACCGGCCGCGCCAGGCCGCCCGACACGGCGACGCCATTGAACATCTGGGTAATCTGGCTGCTGGTAAAACCCCGATAGGAAATAAATCCGCCAAACCCCGGCGGCGCGCTGGCGTTGACCCCGGGCAAGGTATTGGCCGCGTCCCGGAACGTCTTGGCGCCTCGACGTTCGATGTCGTTGCGATTGGCAATGGCGATGGACGCCGGGGTTTCCCGCACGCTCAGCCCGAGGCGCGAGGCCATGCCACTGGATTGGTCCAGAGCCAGGCCGGGCTCGCCGGTTTGTTCGCCATCAATGGTGGTCGGTGCCAGCTCAATCGCCCAGGTGCTGACAGGGAGGCAGCCGAACAGGCCCGCCAAAAGAGGTAGATGTTTCATGGTTGAATCCTGAAAAACATGGCTTGAAAACAACGCACAGCCACCCGTACTCCCGAGGGAGACGGCAACACGTGCCAATCAAAAAAGCGCAGGTATCAGGCGAAGGCGGGTGGGGCGCGCGGATTAGCCGCAGGCCAGGTGAAGCGGGCAGGAATGTCGGCGCTGGCAACGATGGCCGGCGGCGGCGCATGGGGTTGTGGCAGGACGACTACGTTGAGGCTGGAGCTGAGCGCCGGGCCCATGCCGCCGGTTGAGCACAGCGGGCAACCGAAGGCTTTCGAGAGCGTGGGCAGGGATTCATCGGTGGACGTGTAAGGCGCTGGCGCCTGGGTGCGCGGGTCCACCGTACAGAACTGGCCGCCGATGCCGTTGAGCTGCATCCCGACCATTTGCCCGTGGCCAATGCTGCAGGCGAACACATTGAACAGGACGCAGCAATAGAGCATCCAGGCAATGAGCGAGCGGTCGGTACGGGCGAGTTTCATGGGGCGGCACTTTACCATCAGCCGCCGACGAATTGCCTGCAAAAAATCTCAAGAGGTCTATCCTCTTTCGGACTTTTCCAAGGATATCCAGCCATGAGCTTTTTAGTCGCGCGATGGATCGTCGGGGTGTTTGGCTTTATCAGCCTGGTGCATTTGTACTGGGCGGCCGGTGGCAAATTGGGGGTTGCCGCGGCGATTCCGCAGCTGCCGGGTGAATTCGCCAGTGGGCCACGGCCGGCGTTCAAGCCTTCGGCGCTGGGCACGTTGCTGGTGGGCGTGGGATTGGTGGCGATTGCGGTGCTGGTGTGTTTGCGGGCCGGGCTGTATTTCGAGCCGGTGTCCAACCATGCCTTGCAATGGGGGATCAGTGCGGTGGCGCTGGTGATGTTTGCCCGGGCGATTGGGGATTCGGAGCTGGTGGGGTTTTTCAAGAAGGTCGGTGGGTCGCGGTTTGCGCGGCTGGATACGTTTTTTTACTCGCCGCTGTGTCTGGTGTTGGGGGCGGGGTTGTTGGTGGTGGCGTGGAGTTGAGGGGAGCGATTGCCGGAATAGAGTGAGGCTTGCGCTGTATAAACTACAAGCCCTCTTGGTGATAGAACGTAAGGTGGCCCTCAAAAATCAAGGGCTTAGGAAGTAGTTTGTGGGCATAAGCTCGGTAAATCGTCCCCATCCAGATTTTTAGTTTTGAATAACGAGTTAAGTAAATCAATTTGTGTTTTGTCTTTTTCTTGGAGAGTCAGTGAAAACTCACGTCAATTCACCTGCAAATCGTGATTCTCTGAATATATATTGGTTTTTTTATGATCACATTTTCTTCAGTTAAGGGGGGCGAGTATTTGTTCTCAGGAAATGTGGCCGATCTTTACGTAAATTGGATAATCCAAATTAGGTGTGCTTGGGATTAGCTAAAAATTTATCATCCTCAGGGCCGTTTATGTAAACCGAAGGACCATTCAGAGATATGAATTGTGCTTTGAATTCGATTGAGGATTTTTTTGCGGCGGCTTGGAATATAAGAATTCCGTTTTCTTCCGCGATAGTTGCGGAAAAAATTTCTTTGGTTGGGATGTTGGTGATTTTCAAATCGCTGATGTTCGAGCAGGTAAGCCCGAGTCTGCAAGTGTTGAACCCTTTGTTTTGCCATTTCTCTGGTAAGTTATCTGGGAATTCCGGTATGTCAAATCCCAGCCCTAGCGAGGGCTGGTCGTTCTCTATTTGTAATGAAAAAAGAGAAATTCGGCCAATTTCGATTGGGTGACTAAAAAGCTTACAGAAAAATATGCTTTCATCTAATTCATTCCAATATTTCATTTTTTCTCCTTGAAAAAGTAATGTTCCTTCGCGCCTGGTACGTTACCGTTCCTTGGTTTTTCTATGGGCCGTAAGTTGAAATGTGCGCCTTGGTCACCTGTTCCGCCTTTGCTGCCGAATCGGTGCCCGGCAGAATGGTCTTGAATCAGTACTTCAGAACCATCGCTCTTTGTATATTTATATACCCTGGTCTTTATCGGTTTGCCCGCGTCATTCAAAATACTTTCACCATTTTTGTCTGTCATTTTTACTATTTCATATTGTTTTACAGCTCCAGTCCTTGGGTCCACTACCATATCTGGGTCTTGGCGCATCGGTATCTTGGCAGCTCTTTTTGCTTGTCTGAAAGCTCCTTTGCGAGAGACCTCAGGAGCGTCGGGTTCAACCGGAACACCGCAGTTCGGGTTACTTCGTCCTCCGGGTGGGCAATTGGCGCTCAATCCTAACGGATCCACCCACCCCGTAGGGTTGGGCACGTACTGGTATCCGTTCAGCCCGCCCGCCAGTTTCACCGGATCTGGCGTTAGATAGCGGCCAACATCCGGATTGTAGTAGCGATGGCGGTTGTAGTGCAGCCCGCTTTCCGGGTCGAAGTAT
This sequence comes from Pseudomonas sp. 1912-s, assembly GCF_029269205.1. Lineage (NCBI taxonomy): Bacteria > Pseudomonadati > Pseudomonadota > Gammaproteobacteria > Pseudomonadales > Pseudomonadaceae > Pseudomonas > Pseudomonas sp. 1912-s. The sequence continues at coordinate 179,825 of NZ_JARIXR010000005.1, forward strand.
TGGCCCTGGAAGCGCAGTGGGTTGGTGACGGTATTGACGTCCAGTTTCGCGATTTGGCCGTAGGCGCGGTAGTGCGCGGACCAGACGGTTTCGCCGTCGGGTGCTGTGAGTTCTTGTGGGGTGCCGAGGTGGTCGAGTTGGTAGTGGAAGGGTTTTACGTCTTCCGGGCCGTAGCCTTTCAGCAGCGCTAACGGTCGGAAGCTGTTGGTTTCGTAGAGGTAGCTTTGGTGGTGATCGGCGCTGTGCTCGGCGACCAACATGTCGCCTTGCCAGAAAAACTCGGTGGTCTGGCTGTTGACGACTTTGGCGACGCGCCGCCCAAACGGATCGTAGCGATAGCTGGCCTGGCTGCCGTCGGGTTGGGTGACGCTGGTCAGGCGGTGTTGGCAGTCGTAGCGGTATTCGGTGACCAACTGCTGGGCACGGCCCCGGCGTTCGCGCAGGAGGTTGCCGAAGGCGTCATAGTCGTAATGGCGATCGCCTTGCATCAGCAGGCGGTTGCCTTTGATCACACTCGGCCCTACGCGGTCCTGCATCAGCAGGTTGCCGGCGGGGTCGTGGAAGAAGCGTTCCTGCAGGTCGTGCGAGTGGTTGGCGCGGGTCAGGCGGTCGAGTGGGTCGTAGTGGTAGTCGTGCTGGCCTTTGCGGGTATCGAGGATGCGGGTCAGGTTGCCGCGTTGGTCGTAGTCGTATTGGCGGCGTTGGTGGCGTTGTTCCTGTTGGGTGATGGCGTGGGCGTGCAGGCGGCCCTGGTCGTCGTAGTGGTAGTGGCTGAGGAGTTGTCCCTGCTGGCGCTGGTGCTCTCGGCCGGATTTGAACAGGTGTGAGGTGAGCGGGTTGCCATTCAGTTCGATGGTGGCGAGGTCGCCGCCTTTGTCGTGGTGGAAGGCCAGGCGGTTGTTGTCGGGCAGTCGCAGGTAGTTGAGTTGGCCGCATTCGTCGTAGCGGTAGCGCAAGGTGCCCCAGCCTTGATGTTCGGCGGTGAGGCGGTTTTGCAGGTCGTATTCGTAGTGGAGCGGCCAATTACCGTCGTCGACGCTGAGGAGATTGCCGAGGCGATCGTAGGTGTAATCGACAATGCTGCGGTCGGGCAGGGTTTTTCTTACCAGGCGACCGGCGCTGTCTCGCTGATAACCGGTAACCAGCTGACTGCCATCGTCGCCGTACTCGGTCTTTTCCAGCAGATGCCCGGCGAGGTCATAAACATAGGCGGTGCGGCGCCCATCAAAGCCGGTTTCCTGCTGGATAAATCCATTGGCGTGATAGTCGAGCCGATAGGTTTCCCCGACTTCGTTTTCAATCTCGGTCAGTAGCAACCGGACATTGTCGTAACGGTATTTGAGCTGTGTGCCGTCGGGATTAATCCGACGGCTGATCAGGTGCAGGCCGTCGGCATACTCGTAGCGAGTAACCCGCCCCAGTTCGTCGCGCTCGGCGGTGATTTTTCCGTACGGGTTGTAGCTGAATTCGCGAGAGGCACCGCCGGGCTGAGTCACCTTCAGCAAGCGTCCTACGGCGTCCCACTGATACTGGGTCAGCGCACCGTGCTCATCCTCGCAAACCACCTGTCGTCCGAGGTCGTCATAGCGATAGCGTCGCACGCCGCCATTCGCCAATTTCTCTTCGGTGAGCTGGCCACGCTCGTTCCAGATAAATCGCTGACTGCTGTTGTCCGGGTGCCAGACGCCGGAGAGTTTTCCGTGTTTGGTGTAGGTGTATTCGGTGTAGTTGCCGTCCGGATCAGTCTTGCGGGTGATATCGCCTTGATCGTTACGCTGGTATTTCCAGACCGCCTCACCACGGCGCACAACCCTTACGAAACCGTTGTCATGCTCGTAGGATGTGGGTGCATCGTCCCCGGGAAACAGCGCAATCAACCGACCGGCTTCGTCGTACTGATACGCCGTCACCGCCCCGAGTGGATCCTGCTCGACGGTCAGCCGACCTTTTTCATCGTAGGATTTGAAGTGCTCGGCGCCGTCCGGATCAATCCGTTGCACCAGTCGTGCGCGCTGGTCGTGGACGTAGACTTCGTGGCTGCCATCGGCGTTGTGCACGGTGACGCTGCCGTTGTCGTCCCAGGCGTACCGCGTGTCCATCTGGGAAAAACTGGCCCAGTGGCGGATACACCTTGCAGATTTACCGGACCGTTCCCACTCCCAGAAGAAACTCGCCCCACCGGCCAGTTGCCGCTCCAGGATCACCTGCTGATCGTCGTACCGATAACGCTCGCTTTCGCCGACAGCGTTGGTCGCCTCAACCAACCCCCACGCTTCGTCGTACCGGTAGGAAACAACGTTCTGCTCGGTAACCCAGTCCAGYTCCCGCTGCACCTGATAGTCGACGGCAACGATATGTCCACGGTCATACCGCAGCAGCAATCCTTGACCAACGCCGTTATCAATCCGCTGAATCCGCCCGGAGTAGYCTCGGGAAATACGCAGCCGGTTGTCATACGCGTCGCTGATCGACGTCAGCACACCGTCGCGGAAGTGATAGAAAAGGGAGGTTTGAGCCAGTACCCACTCATCAGGCAAAGCGCCCAGATAAATCGCCGCTTCCGCCAGGCTATTGGTGATGGCTGGCCGCGTAGCAGAGGGAAGGGGAAAGGTCGTACTGCGGTTTTCATGGTCGGTCCAGATCACCGACTCGCCGCTAACCACCAACCGCTGAGCCAGCGCATGACTCCAGCCAAGCCCCAACCCGCAATCCACTTCCACCGCACTGCTGCGATACAACCGCGTCCAGGCAAAGGGCAACACCCCATCCAACGAGCCGTCGGTGAGGGTCAGCAACTCCTCACCAGTAACCATCGACACCGGGCAGCCATTGGTTGCGGTCTTGTCTGCGGGAGCGGCCGCATCACCGCCGGGGTTCTTGGCAGAGGAGGGCACATCGTCGACAGGGTCTTGCCTGACCAACGCGGTCGTCGGCTGCCTCTTATCCCTGGCCAGCGGCATCGGATTTGGCACTTCATGCTGTCCGGCTTTCAACGGCACCGCCGCCGCCTTGGCCGTTACCGCCTGGCTCGCCAGCAACATCGGCTTGACCGCCTCGGCATGCCCATCCATCCGCAGGGTACCGCCCAACTTGGCCATCTGCTCCAGCCAGTCCCGCGCTCGGCCGGACCTGACCTTTCCCAGCACCTGCGCCCCCAAGCGCACCGCCACACCCATCCCGCCGGTGGCCCACAGCAACAACAGGTTGAGCAGCACCTCGAGCGTTATTTCTCCCAGCAGCTCGTTCATATCCGGCGGCGGAAGCAATTGCGCCCAACTGAACATCGCCGACAAATAGATGAACAACAGAGGTTCGTCACTCAGTATCAAAAGACCGTTGGCAATGGCCTCATTGCTAAGCTTCAACAGCTCTTCAAGTTCGCCTTGGGAGATGTAGTGCAGCAACTTTTCGCTATTGGGCTTGATGTCCGCCAGCAAGTCGTACAGGTTGGGAATTCCGTCCCAAAGGCTGTACAGCGTGTTCGCAATCCCTCGCACAAACGCTGCGTCCATCAACTTGCGACGGTCGAGGGGGCTGGCATTTGAATAATGGTTCCACTGCGCTTCGAACGTGTTCGTCCATTCGCTGCGCAAGCTGCTTTCCAGCGAGCTGATTACCGACTGATAGGAGGCGTAGAGCGCCTTGACGTGATCGTTGGAAACATTGGGATAAAAGCTGACCTGATACTGCTGGTCGCGGGTGCAGTCGGTGACTTCGAGAATGCCGCTGGGGCCGATGGTTTTATGGACAGGAGGACCGATCGGACTGCCGTCCTCGGCGATGGCCTGGAGCATGACCGGCGTGTTGCCGATCGGCACAAACCGCCTGCTCTCAAACAGATGCACCAAGGTGAGTGCGCCGTTCGATTTGCACATTGCAACCGTGGTACTTGGGGCTTTCGAGGAAACAGGTGCGATCAGCGCCACCTCATCCCCGACCTTGAACACTTGCTCGACTTCCAGTGCCGAAAAGCTCCAGAAGCTCTCAGCCCAATCGTCAAAGGTGTTAAGGCACTGCCTGAAGTTACGAAAGACCGCTTCGACGTCCTTCGTCTCCACATCCATGGGAGCCAGGGCCAATCTGCCAATGGCGGGATTCAAGAGGCAGCCCATTCGGGCATGGCATTAATCGGAAAAAGCATCGGCGTTCCCTCGCGCTGTGTGATCAGGCGAGGGACTTTGCAGCGGTTTGTGAGAGAAAGAAGTCAGAGCTATCCACTGCTACTGATAGGACGTTTCGCCAAATCCCCGGCTAAAGCGGCCCGTTTTCGTAAGCCAAATCTCCGACAAAAATAAAACCCACAAAACCCACATACACAACAAATCCAACTTGACAGCCGCCATTCCCTTGGCGTCTATTGACGTACCCGCTGGACCATTTCGCAGATGTCCCAGGATGCTCAATGAAGACTGATACCTCACTGACCGATATGCCCAGCGTCCTGCACGCAGCCGAAAGCATCCGCCAAGGCACACTCACCCCCGTGCAACTGGTGGAGCAAAGCCTCGAATCCATCAAAACCCACAATTCCACACTGAATGCGTTTGGCGACGTCTACACCGAGGCCGCGCTTGAGCAGGCGCATGCCATGACGGTGGCCGCCGAGGCCGGGCAGATAAAAGGCCCGCTCCACGGCATCCCCTTCGGCATCAAAGACCTGTTCTCCACCGCCAACCTGCGCACCACCCGCGGCTCGCTCACTGGGCTGGACAACGTCCCCACACAAGACGCGCCGATCATCCGCCGTCTCAAAGACGCCGGCGCGATCCTCCTCGGCAAGACCGCCACCACTGAATTCGGCTGGACCGGCGCCAGCACCTCCCGCGTCTTCGGCAATGGCCGCAACCCGTGGAACCCGCAACTCACCAGCGGCGGTTCCAGCTCCGGCTCGGCCATTGCGGTGGCGGCGCGGATGGTGCCGGCCACGCTGGGCTCCGACGGCGGCGGCTCGGTGCGTATCCCGGGCGCCTTCTGCGGTGCATTCGCCCTTAAAGGCTCCCTGGGGCGAATCCCCACCTGGCCGTGGTCCGCCACTGAGATGCTCAGCCACGCCGGCCCGATCACCCGCACCGTGCGCGACAGCGCGTTGTTGTTCGATATCCTCTCCGGCCCCGACCCGCTGGACCACCAGGCCTTGCCCGCGCCCACCGAATCCTACCTGGCGCGCTGCGACCGGCCGTTGGGCCCGTTGCGCGTGGCGTACTGCCCGACCTTGTTCGAAACGCCGGTGGACCCGGTCATCGCCGCCACCGTCGAAGCGGCGGTGCATTACCTCGCGGAAGAGCTGCCGGTCACCGTTACCACCCTGACCCTGGACTGGCAAGATCCGCTCTCCACCTTCGAAACCCTGTGGGTCGGCGGGCGCGGGATTGCCTACGGTAAATCCCTGGCCGATCGCCTCGACCAACTGGACCCCGGCTTCGCCGCGCTGATCAAGCGTTCCGCCGATTACGATCTGGCGGCTTACCTCAAGGCCGTGCAGCAACGTGCACTGTTCGCCAATCAGGTACACGCCTTGTTTAACGACTACGACGTGTTGCTGATGCCGACGATGCCGATCCTGCCGTTCGCCGCCGACCGCGTGGCCCCCGAGGGCTGGCCAGGCGAGGAGGGCGCAGTGCCATGGGCGCGCTGGACGCCGTTTACCTACCCGTTCAATATCACCGGCAACCCCGCGGCCAGCCTGCCCTGTGGCTTCAGCCCGAGCGGTTTGCCGATTGGCTTGCAGGTGATCGGCCCACGGTTTGCCGACGCCCAGGTGCTGCAGTTCTGCGCAGCCGTGGAAGCCATCGCCCCTTGGGATCAGCACCTTCCCCCGATGCTGATGCCCTGATTGATTGCACCCGGAGTGGGCTCGCCAGAAGTCCGCCCGTGATAAACGCTTTGTGTTGTCCTGCCCTTTCACACCCTGATGAGTGAGAGGTACCCGTGACCCTGTCCATGGCCGTATTACGCTCTATGCTCCCTGCTGGACTGGCTCGCGCCGCGTCTCGCCGTGGGCCGCGCAATACCGGCCGCCTGAACCTGCCCTGGAATACCTCTTTTATGCTGAATCAGCCACGTCTCGACGAAATCATGCTCCTGCTCACCCAACACCAGCGCGTCAAGGCCTCGGACCTGGCGCAGGCGTTGTTCGTCTCCGAAGAAACCATCCGCCGCGACTTCAAGTACCTGGAAGAAGCCGGCAAGCTGCGGCGCATCCACGGTGGCGCGATATTGCCTCGGCTCAACGAAGAACAGCCGCTGCAAGTGCGCAGCCGCATCAAGCCCCAGGCCAAGACACGCATTGCAGTGTGTGCGGCGAAGCTGGTGAGCGAAGGCATGGTGCTGTTTCTCGACACCGGTACCTCGACCCTGGCCCTGGCCCAGCAACTGATCGGGTTCAGCCAGTTGCGCATCATCACCAACTCCCTGGACATCGCCCGCCTGATCACCGAGCAAAGCGCCAATCAGGTGCTGGTGGTGCCCGGCGATGTACGCCGCAACGACAACGCGCTGATTGGCGCCCACACCCTGGAATTCGTCCGACAGTTCCATTACGACATTGCCTTCATGGGCATCGGCGCCGTCGACCTGGAACTGGGGTTCATGGACTACCAGGAGCCCGAGGCGCTGCTGCGCCGGGAACTGACCAAACACAGCCTGCGCAGCGTGATCCTGGCCGACGACGCCAAGTTCGGCCACCGCACGTTCATCAATACGCTGCCATTCAGCGCCATCACGACCCTGGTCACCAATCGTGCGCCGTCCGACGATTTTGCGACCCGCCTGGAGCAAGCCCATGTCGACATCCTTTACCCCTGAGTTGCTGGCGCCCAGTGACCAGGACCTTGAAACCTTCGAGGCGCTGTTCCGCGACTCTTCAGCCATCGGCGCGACCCGGGCCGGCGGGCTGCACCGCCTGGCAGCCTCGGCCGAGGATGGCGCCGTGCGCGACCTGTTCGCCGCCTGGCTGACCGAGCGCGGCTTTGAAGTGCGGGTGGATGCGGTGGGTAATCTGTTCGGGTTGATCACCTTTAACCCAGACGCCCCCTACGTGCTGTGCGGCTCGCACCTGGACAGCCAGCCCAGTGCCGGGCGTTTCGATGGTGTCTACGGCGTGCTGGCCGGCGCGGTCGCGGTGGCCAGCCTGGCCCGCCAACTGCGTGAACGTGGCGAAGTGCCGGCGTGCAATCTGGCGGTGGTGAACTGGACCAACGAGGAGGGCGCACGCTTCCAGCCCAGCCTGATCGGCAGCAGCGTATTCACCGGCGACCTTGCCCTGCAAGACGCCTGGGCGTGCCGCGATGGCGACGGCATCAGCCTCAAGCATGCGCTGCAACAGATTGGTTATCTGGGGGAGGGCCGGGTCGAACTGGACGTGGCCGGTTATGTGGAAATCCACGTTGAGCAAGGTGACGGCCTTGAGCGCGACGGCCTGGCCATCGGCGTCGTGCGTGACACTTGGGCCGCCCTCAAACAAAGGATTCGGTTCATCGGCGAACAGAACCACACTGGCCCCACGCCCATGGCCGCGCGCAAGGACGCCTTGCTGGCCGCCGCCCATGCGATCACCGCCGTGCGGGCTGAGGCCGACCTGCACGGCACGCAACTGCACAGCTCGGTGGGGCGCCTGGAGATCTACCCCAACTCTCCGAACGTGGTGCCCTCCAGCGTGACACTGCACGTCGAGTACCGTTCGCCAGACACCGAGTTGCTGGCCGCCGCCGGCGCGCGCCTGGACGCCACGCTCAAGGCCACCGCCGCTGCCACGGCGACGGACTACACCATCGAAAGCCGCGCCCTGCGTGAGCCGACTCACCTGCACCACGGCTTTTCCGAGTTGGCCTACAGCGTCGGCCAGCAACTGGGCTTGCCCATCGGCAACAGCGTCACCGTTTCAGGCCACGACGCCATCAGCCTGAGCCGGCATTACCCGGTGTGCCTGCTGTTTATTCCGAGCAGCAATGGCGTGTCCCATAACGAAGCGGAGTTCACCAGCGAGAAGGACATGCGCAACGGTTTGCACATGCTGACCGCGTTGCTGCACCGCGCCTGTTCCACCCCCAACGCCTACCGCTGAGGTCTGCCATGTCGAGTCGTTTGCAAGCTAAGTCGCGGCTGCTGGGCGCCCTTGAGGCCGCCGGCCTGTCCGCCCATGTGGTGGTCGAAGAGGGCACCGCCGGGATTGCCTCGCCGGTGCGGCTGGCCACCGAATGGACCGGTTATACCGTCACCGCGCCGTGGGGCCAGTGTTACGCCAAGGTCTTGCATGACGACATGCGCGCGCTGATCGACATCGAACGCACCGCCCGCGCCACCCAACTGGCGGCCGATTGCGACGTGACGCCGGGTGTGCGCCTGGTGGATGCAGCGGCGGGGGTGTTGCTGCTGGATGCGTTGCCCGCCAGTGAATGGCGCTGGGCCCGCCTCGACGAATTGATGCAGCCCCAGCGCTTGCAGGCGCTCTGGGCACTGAAGAAACAACTGCACGCCGGCACTTCCCCGGGTTTCACCCGCTCGCCGCTGCAAGACATCCAGCACGTGCGCGAGTTGTGCGTGCGCTACAGCGTGGCCTTGCCCCTCGACCACGCCTGGATCAGTACCTGCATTGACCTGGCCTGGACTTCCCTGCAACTGAACACCAGCGCGTCGGTGCCGCTGCACGGCGACGGCGTGGCCAGCAACGTGATGATTGGCCCGGAGGGCGCCTTGCAACTGATCGACTTCGACTACGGCGGCTGCGGTGACCCCTGGTACGACGTGGCCATCAGCCTTAACGAGTTGTATGTCTTCGAAAGCGACTGGCGTGAAGGCATCACTGCCTGGGCCGGCCAATGCCGCGAAAGCGACTACGCCCGCTGCCGTTTGTACGCCCTGATCAACGATTGGTACTGGACCCTTTGGGGCCTGTGGGTCGGCGCCACCTCGGCGCGGCCGCTGGAGTTCTCCAAAGTCGGGCAGTGGACGTTGCTGCGCTGCCGCCAGAGCCTGCAAGACCCACGGTTTGAAAGTTGGCTACGTCAGGTACAGGAGGGGCAGGCATGAAAGCGTTAGGTGAGGCGTGTACGCCACAAGAGTGTCAGCTGGAAGCGGCGGTTCGCGGGGTCGCCAGTTGGGGCGGCAGCGGAATTCGTTATGAGCCGGTCAGCGGCGGGATTTCCAACACAAACTGGCGGGTGGAAGTGGCCGGCATCGATACGGCTTATTTCTTCAAGGTGCCCGGTGTGGGCACCGAAATGTTTATCGACCGCCGCACCGCCCACGACGCCAGCCTCAAGGCGGCGCAAACCGGCTACGGCGCGCCGGTGTTTGCCTTCCTTGAGGAATTCGGCGTGGAAGTCTTCGAGTTCATGGAAGGTTGGCGCGCCTCGTCCAACCACGATTTTCTTGACCGCGACGTGCGCCACAACGCGTTGCACGCCCTCAAGGCCTTCAACGACCAGCCGCCGCTGGTGCAGACCAAAACCGTGTTCGACATGATCGCCGAGCACCAGCGCCAGGTGGAGCAACTCAACGGCTGCAAACCCGCCGACGACGCCTGGCTGCGCCGCCAATGCGATCGCGCGCGGGGTGTGCTGCAAGCTTCCGGTATCGACCTGGCGCCGTGCATGAACGACACCCTGGCGGGTAATTTCATGCTCAACGACCGTCGGCAGATTCGCCTGGTGGACTTCGAATACGCCTCCAACAACGACCGGCATTACGAGCTGGCGCTGTGGTTCGGCGAGATGTTTTTTACCGACGAGATGGAGCTGGCCCTGATCGAAGACTACTTCGGCCAAGTCACCCCGCAGAACCTGGCGCGCATCAAGTTGCACAAGGCCCTGGCGGACATCAAATGGTCGACCTGGGCGATGGTGCAGCACGCGGTGTCGCAGCTGGATTTCGACTTCTACAAATACGGCACGTGGAAGCACATGCGCGCCCGCAGCATCATCAACGATTCGCAATGGGAAACCTGGCTAAGACAGGCTTGAGCCTGCGCCATAACAATAACGACGACACCTCGAGTTCCGCCTTTGGCGCTGGTTTGCGCTGACGTTTCACTGCTTGATTTTTTGTTTGATCACATAACAAACCGATCCAGAAATTCAAGGAGCACCCGACTCATGAAATCCGATACCGCACCACCCGGACGCCTGAAGAGCCAACTCTTCGGCGTGTACTTCTTCCTGTTGCTGATGCTCGCTTTATTCCCGCCGTTCTATTTGAGCGTGAGCGGCAGTACCGCATTGGTACTGGGCATTCCGTTGCCGATCTTCTACTGGATCGCCATCGCGGTTCTCGCCGGCCTGGGCCTGTGGGCGCTGTATGTCGCCGAGCTGAAAGCCGGTGAAATTCCCGAAGAGGGGGATGCGCCATGATCAGCACCACCAGCGATGCCCACCTCTTTATCACCTTCGGCGTGATCGGCCTGTTCCTGGCCGGGATGATTGCCGTGCTGTACGCCACCAACCGCGAGAGCACGAGCTTTTCCGATTACGCCGTAGGCGGGCGTTCCTACGGGCCGTGGTACATCGCCATGTGTTACACCAACTCGTGGTGGCCGGGCTCGACCTTTACCGCGTTTTTTGCCCTGACCATTGGCGGCGCCCTGGGCTTCTACGGCATGGTCTACGCCACCCTGGGCGTGACCGCGATGTACCTGATGGCGCGCCGCGCCTGGACCTGGGGCCAGCGCTTCAACCTGCGCACCCAGCCAGACTTGCTCGGCATGCGCTTCAACAGCCCGGTGGTCAAGCGGGTGGCCTCGATCATCGGCATCATCTCGGTATTCCCGTGGGTGGTGATGGGCATCCAGGCCTTGGCGATGCTGTTCCAGTTCGCCAGTTTTGGCCGCTGGGGCGTCACCACCTGCCTGATTGCCGGCGTGGTAGTGGTGCTGGTGCGCCAGTACTGGACCGTGAGCATGGGCATGCGCGGGCTGATCATGACTGACATGTTCCAGGGCCTGATTGCCTACGTGTTGTGTGCGGCGCTGTGTGTGTTCCTGTTGTTTGGCGACCAGGCGTCGTTCTCCAACCTGTCGCATTTGCCGGCCAAGATGCTGCTGATCCCTGGCGCCAGCGGCACCGGTTATGGCCCGCTGTACATGTTCAGCCTGATTTTTACCGGGGTGATCGGCTCGATGTGCTGGCCCATGAGTTTTCAGCGCATCTACACCGCCAGCGGCGTCAAGGCGGTGAAGAAAGGCACGCTGTACACGATCCTGTTGGTGGGTGGTTTCTACGGCATCCTGATGCTGTTTGCCGCCGCTATCAGCCAGGACCCGAACGTCATCGCGCACCCGCAACAAGGCTGGTTCCTGTCGCTGTTCGACATCGGCGGGCCTTGGATGCTGGCGCTGGCGATCGTCATCGTGCTGGCGGCGAGCATCGGCCACGTGGACGGTTGCGTGCAGGTCTGCGGTACGCAGTTCGCCAATGACCTGGCCACCTGGAGCACCCCGCGTACCGATCGCCAACTGACGCTGCTGGCCAAGTCCGGGATGGTGGTGTTTATCGTCGCCGCCTCGGTGCTGGCGTACCTGACCTTCGATTACGCGCGGCTGCAATTGCTGGCGCAGATTTCCTACCAGGGGATTATCCAGTTGGCGGTGCCGCTGTTTTTCGGAATCTTCAGCCGTCGCGGCAACAAGGAAGGCGCGATTGCCGGGATGCTGGCCGGGATTGTGGTGGCGATTGTGCTGACGACGATGTATCCGGATGACATCCCCGGGCTGGGGTCGTTGACCAGCGGGATCGTCGGGTTGGTGGTCAATGCGGGGATTTTTGTGGTGTGTGCGTGGGCGATCAAGCCGAGTGCGGAAGAAAGTGCCCGGGTTGAGCAGCTGTTCGAGATGGCAGCACCGGGTCGCAAAGTGCCAATGGGGGCGACGCCGGTTCTGAACTGAGCCCAAATTTCAAACCCGACGTAGTTCAAGTGTGGGAGCTGGCTTGCCTGCGATAGCGGTGTATCAGTGACAGAGATGTTGACTGACACTCCGCCATCGCAGGCAAGCCAGCTCCCACAGGTTTAACCGTGTCCCTGACCAGAATCCCCGTTTTGCTTAAGGCGCTTGTACAGGGTATTGCGGCTAACCCCCAGTTCCCGCGCCAGGTGCGAGATATTGCCGCCCGCGGCTTTCAGCCGTTGGGCCAGGTCCATGCTGTCATCCAACCGTTCACTGCTTGGCTCCGGCACCATCCCATTCAAATCCACAAAAAAATCATCCGGCAAATGCTCCGCCCGGATTGGCTGCTCTTCCGCCATTGCCAGCGCCACCTGCAACACGCTGCTCACCTGGCGCAAATTCCCCGGCCATGGGTGCTGCTCAAACAGCGCCAGCACCTCGTTACTCAACCCGGCCCACTGCGTCGGTTCCCGATGCTGTTGCCACAGTTGCTTGAACAGCGCCTGTTTATCGGTGCGCTCCCGTAGCGGCGGCAGCTCCAGGGTCAGGCCACCGATGCGGTAATACAGGTCTTCGCGAAAACGTCCGAGCTGCACCTGTTCCCGCAGCGAGCGGTTGGTGGCGGAGATGATCCGCAAATCCACCGGGAACAACTCGCTGCTGCCCACCGGCTGCACACAGCGTTCCTGCAACACCCGCAGCAGCCGGGCCTGGGTCGGCAGCGGCATGTCGCCGATCTCGTCGAGGAACAAGGTGCCTTTGTCTGCCTTGCGGATCAGCCCGATGCTGCCTTTCTGGTTGGCGCCGGTAAACGCGCCTTTTTCGTAGCCGAACAGTTCCGATTCCACCAGTTCGGCGGGGATCGCCGCGCAGTTGACTGCGATAAACGCCTGTTGGCTGCGGGAGCTGGCCTGGTGCAGGGCTTTGACGAAGACTTCCTTGCCCACACCGGTTTCACCATGGATCAGCAATGGGATGTCCTTTTCCAGCAAGCGCTCGGCCTGGCGTACTGCCTTTTCCACCCGGGCGTCGCCAAAGTGCAGGGTCTTGAGGTTGATGGCCGTGGGCGCAGGCTCGCTGGGTTTCTTTGTCTCGACAAACACGCGAGCCTGCACAGGCGCCTGCTTCGGGCGTTTCAACAGGCATTGGAAACGGTTGCGCCCGGCGGCTTGCAGCGAGAAGGGCAGGCCTTCGGGCTGGTTGAGCAATTCCAGCAGCGAGACCTTGAACAGGCTGTCGATCAGCACCCGCGACAGGCTGATGCCCAGCAGGTTGTCTGCCCGGCGGTTGGCCGACAGCACCTGGCCACTTTCATCAAAAATCAGTAACCCGGCCCACTGGCTATCAAGGTTGTTCAACCCGGTGTTGAACGTCAGCTGGAAATGTTCGCCGCGAAACAGGTTGAGGATCAGCCGGTTCTCTACCGTCTGGCTCATCATCTTGACCATGCCGAGGGTGTGGGAGGGCGGCAGGTAGCTGTCGCTGGACACATCCAGCACCGCGATGATTTCCCGCTGGGCATCGAAGATCGGCGCCGCCGAGCCGGTCATGAAACGGTTGGCCTTGAGGAAGTGCTCGTCGTGCTCGATGTGCACCGCCTGGGCACAGGCCAGGGCTGTGCCGATGGCGTTGGTGCCGCTTGCGCGCTCCATCCAGCTGGCGCCGGCGCTGAAGCCACGGGCCAATGTCGGTTCGATAAAACGCTGGGTGCCCCAGGAGGTCAGCACCTGGCCCTGGTTGTCGGCGAGCATGATCAGGCAGTTGGAATTGCTCAGGATGTTTTCGTAGTAGGGCAGCACTTCCTGGTGGGTGGTTTGCACGAGGGAATGCTGGCTCTCCAGCAATTGGCGCACGCCGTCTGCAGGCAGTTGATCGAAACTCGGCGTGCTCTGGTGATCCAGGCCATAGGCACGGCAGCGGCGCCAGGAGTCCTGGATGATGGCATCGTGCGCCAGCGGTGTGCTCATGGCGGTGACCCTTGTTTTATTGTTGTTCTGGGTTCGAAAGGCTCATTCAGTGTTGTTCAGAACTGTTCATTGTCAACCCGCCAGGTGTTCAGTTGTTCAGGCCGGTCTGTTCATTTCTGTTCAGAGGTGAACGGCCGTTTTGCCTAACCCGTTGACCGGCCTGGATTTTGGGTTTTTGGCACGGAACTCGCTCTGTGTGCTTGCCAGAACCATTCCAATAATAAAAAGGTCGTGTCATGTCATTGACCCTGGAGCACGTCACTCGCGTTGTTGAAGGCCAGACCTGGATCGACGACGCCAACCTGCGTTTCGAAGCCGGTTCCTTCAATGTGTTGCTGGGCCGCACGCTGTCCGGCAAGACCAGCCTGATGCGCCTGATGGCCGGCCTGGACAAGCCCGACAGCGGGCGCATCCTGATGAACGGCGTCGACGTCACCCACAAGCCGGTGCGTTTGCGCAACGTGTCGATGGTCTATCAGCAGTTCATCAATTACCCGACCATGACCGTGTTCGAGAACATCGCCTCGCCGCTGCGCCAGGCCGGTGTGTCGGCCGAGCAGATCCAGAGCAAGGTCCTCGAAACCGCGAAAATGCTGCGCATCGAGAAATTCCTCCAGCGTCACCCGCTGGAGCTTTCCGGCGGCCAGCAGCAGCGCACCGCCATGGCCCGGGCGCTGGTCAAGGACGCCGAGCTGATCCTGTTCGACGAGCCCCTGGTGAACCTGGACTACAAGCTGCGCGAAGAACTGCGTCAGGAAATGCGCGAGCTGTTCAAGGCCCGCCACACCATCGCCATCTACGCCACCACCGAACCCAACGAAGCCCTGGCCCTGGGCGGCACCACTACCATTCTCCATGAGGGCCGGGTGATCCAGAGCGGCAAGGCCGCCGAGGTCTATCACCAGCCGCAAACCGTGCTGGCGGCCGAGCTGTTTTCCGAGCCGCCGATCAACCTGATGCCCGGACGCATCAGCGGCAATGAAGTGAGCTTTGCCAACTTTGTGCACTTCCCGCTGAACGTCGACCTGCGGCCCATCGGCGAAGGCGAGTTCCGCTTTGGCGTGCGGCCCAGCCATATCAGCCTGGTGCCCAGCAACGATGACGACCTGGAGCTGGCGGTGACCGTGGAAGTCGCCGAAATCAGCGGCTCGGAAACCTTCCTGCACGTGCGCAGCGAGCACTTCCTGCTGGTGTTGCATTTGCCCGGCGTGCATGAGTACGACGTCGACGCGCCGATCCGCATCTATATCCCTACCCACAAATTGTTTGTGTTCGATGGCCAGGGACGTCTGGTCCAGGCCCCGGGCCGACGTGTCGCGAGGGTTGCCTGATGGCCGAGATCCATTTGCAGAACCTGGCCCACAGCTACAGCGCAAAGCCCGCCGGCCCCGAGGACTACGCGATTCGCGAAATGAACCACGTCTGGGAGCAGGGCGGCGCCTACGCGTTGCTTGGCCCCTCGGGCTGCGGCAAGTCGACGTTGCTGAATATCATCTCCGGCCTGCTCAGCCCTTCCGAAGGCCAGGTGTTGTTCGACACCAAGGTGGTCAACGAGCTGACCCCGGAAAAACGCAACATCGCCCAGGTGTTCCAGTTCCCGGTGGTGTACGACACCATGACGGTGTTCGATAACCTGGCGTTTCCACTGCGAAACCAGGGCATGGCCGAGGCGAAGATTCACAGCAAGGTGCAGGAAATTGCCGAGGTGCTCGACCTGCAAAACCTGCTGGACAAAAAAGCCCGCAACCTCACCGCCGACGAAAAACAGAAAGTCTCCATGGGCCGCGGGCTGGTGCGTGACGACGTGTCGGCGATCCTGTTCGACGAACCGTTGACGGTGATCGACCCGCACCTGAAGTGGAAGCTGCGGCGCAAGCTCAAGCAGATCCACGAGCAGTTCAACATCACCATGGTCTACGTCACCCACGATCAACTGGAGGCCTCGACCTTCGCCGACAAGATCGCGGTGATGTACGGCGGGCAGATCGTGCAGTTCGGCACGCCACGGGAATTGTTCGAGCGGCCTAGCCATACCTTTGTCGGCTATTTCATCGGCAGCCCGGGGATGAATCTGATTGAAGTGCAGGCCGAGGCGGGCGGTGTGCGTTTTGCCGGCACGCATCTGGCGTTGCCCGAGGCGTTGCAGCAGCGCATTGGCGAAACGCCCTACAAGAAACTGCAGGTGGGTATCCGCCCGGAATTTATCCATGTGTGGGATGAGCACAATCCTGACGCGCTACAGGCCCAAGTCACTCATGTGGAAGACCTCGGCACCTACAAGATCATGACCCTCAACCTCGACGGCGCCCTGTTGAAGGTGCGCCTGGCCGAAGACAAACCGGTGCCCGAGGGTCACGCGTCCATCAGCTTTCCGGGCCAATGGCTGATGGTGTATGCCGACGACTACCTGCTGGAGGCGCAGCCATGAACAAGGTGCAGAACAACAAGGCATGGTGGCTGGTGTTGCCGGTGTTCCTGCTGGTGGCCTTCAGTGCGGTGATCCCGATGATGACCGTGGTCAACTATTCGGTGCAGGACATCTTCGATCAGTCCAGCCGCTATTTTGTCGGCGCCGATTGGTACAAGCAGGTGCTGCTGGACCCGCGCCTGCACGACTCGCTGTTGCGTCAGTTCATCTATTCGGCGTGCGTGCTGCTGATCGAAATTCCCCTGGGTATCGCCATCGCCCTGACGATGCCCACCAAGGGCCGCTGGTCCTCGTTGGTGTTGATCGTGATGGCGATTCCGCTGCTGATTCCGTGGAACGTGGTGGGCACCATCTGGCAGATTTTTGGCCGCGCCGACATCGGCCTGCTGGGTTCAACGCTCAACGCGATGGGTATCAGCTACAACTATGCGGCCAACACCATGGACGCCTGGGTCACCGTGCTGGTGATGGACGTATGGCACTGGAC
Organism: Pseudomonas sp. 1912-s; assembly: GCF_029269205.1. Classification (NCBI taxonomy): domain Bacteria; kingdom Pseudomonadati; phylum Pseudomonadota; class Gammaproteobacteria; order Pseudomonadales; family Pseudomonadaceae; genus Pseudomonas; species Pseudomonas sp. 1912-s. The sequence continues at coordinate 196,582 of NZ_JARIXR010000005.1, forward strand.
GTCCCTGGTGGCACTCCTGTGTTTCTCGGGGCTGCGGGCGATCCCGGATGTGTACTACCAGGCGGCGCGGATTGATCGCGCTTCCAGTTGGGCGGTATTCCGACATATCCAGCTGCCGAAGCTGAAAAGCGTGCTGTTGATCGCGGTGATGCTGCGGTTCATGGACAGTTTCATGATCTACACCGAGCCGTTTGTACTGACGGGGGGCGGGCCGGGAAATGCCACCACCTTCCTCAGTCAGACCCTTACTCAAATGGCCGTAGGCCAATTCGACCTGGGCCCGGCGGCGGCATTTTCCCTGGTGTACTTCCTGATCATCCTGTTGGTGTCCTGGCTGTTCTACACCGCCATGACCCACTCCGACGCCAACCGCTGAGGCCGCCAACATGAGCAAGCGCAAGGTTATCCCGCTGCTGGTCTACATCCTGTTCCTGCTGGTGCCGATCTACTGGCTGCTGAACATGTCGTTCAAGAGCAACACCGAAATCCTCGGTGGCCTGACCCTGTTTCCCCAGGACTTTACCTTCGCCAACTACAAGGTGATTTTCACCGACCCGAGCTGGTACACCGGCTACCTCAACTCGCTGTACTACGTCAGCCTCAATACGGTGATTTCCCTGAGTGTGGCGCTGCCTGCGGCCTACGCGTTCTCGCGCTACCGCTTCCTCGGCGACAAGCACCTGTTCTTCTGGCTGCTGACCAACCGCATGGCGCCGCCAGCGGTGTTTTTACTGCCGTTTTTCCAGCTGTATTCGTCCATTGGCCTGTTCGATACGCATATCGCGGTGGCCCTGGCCCACTGCCTGTTCAACGTGCCGTTGGCGGTGTGGATTCTCGAAGGCTTCATGTCGGGTGTGCCCAAGGAAATCGACGAAACCGCCTACATCGACGGGTACAGCTTCCCCAAGTTTTTCGTGAAGATTTTCATCCCGCTGATTGGCTCGGGGATCGGCGTCACGGCGTTTTTCTGCTTCATGTTTTCCTGGGTCGAACTCCTGCTGGCACGCACGTTGACGTCGGTGAACGCCAAGCCCATCGCTGCAGTGATGACTCGCACGGTGTCGGCGTCCGGCATCGACTGGGGCGTGCTGGCGGCGGCGGGGGTGTTGACCATCCTGCCGGGCATGCTGGTGATCTGGTTTGTTCGCAACCACGTGGTCAAGGGCTTTGCCCTGGGCCGGGTCTGAGGAGTCGATGATGGAATGGATGGCCTGGACCACCCCGACTGCACTGTTCTTCGCCGCGATCGGCCTGCTGCTGGTGGGCATGACGACCTGGGAATTGCGCTCGCCGAGTATCCCCCGGCGCGGCTTGTTACCGATCAGCACCACCCGTGGTGATCGCTTGTTTATCGGTCTTCTCGGCAGCGCCTACCTGCATTTGTTGGTGATCGGCGTAACCGGCTGGAGCATCTGGGTGGCGTCCGCGCTGTCTCTGGTGTGGCTGTTGTCTGTGATGCGCTGGGGCTAGTTGCCCCTTTTGAACCCCAAAACCAGGAGGTCTCTATGTTCGATAAAAACAATAAGCTGCGACATAGCATTTCATTGGCGGCCGTGCTGGCGCTCAGCGGGCTCAGTGCTGCGGCCTGGGCGGATGCCTATGAAGACGCTGCAAAAAAATGGATCGGCAGTGAGTTCAAACCGTCGACCCTTACCGAAGCCCAACAGCTCGAAGAACTGAAGTGGTTTATCAAGGCCGCGGAGCCGTTTCGCGGGATGAAGATCAACGTGGTGTCGGAAACCCTCACCACCCACGAGTATGAGTCCAAGGTGCTGGCCAAGGCCTTCAGCGAAATCACCGGGATCAAGCTGACCCACGACCTGCTGCAGGAAGGCGACGTGGTGGAAAAGCTGCAAACCCAGATGCAGTCCGACAAGAATATCTATGACGGCTGGGTCAACGATTCCGACTTGATCGGTACGCACTTTCGCTATGGCAAGACCGAATCCATCACCGACCTGATGGCCAACGAAGGCAAGAACTTCACGTCGCCCACCCTGGACATCAAGGACTTCATCGGGATCTCGTTCACCACCGCACCGGACGGCAAGATCTACCAGTTGCCCGACCAGCAGTTTGCCAACCTGTACTGGTTCCGCGCCGACTGGTTCGAACGGGCGGACCTGAAAGCCAAGTTCAAAGAGAAGTACGGTTATGAACTGGGCGTGCCGGTGAACTGGTCAGCCTATGAAGACATCGCCAAATTCTTCAGCGAAGACGTCAAGGAAATCGACGGCAAACGCGTCTACGGGCACATGGACTACGGCAAGAAAGACCCCTCCCTGGGCTGGCGTTTCACCGATGCCTGGTTCTCCATGGCCGGTGGCGGCGACAAGGGCCTGCCCAACGGCTTGCCGGTGGACGAGTGGGGCATTCGCGTGGAGGACTGCCACCCGGTGGGCTCCAGTGTGACCCGTGGTGGCGACACCAACGGCCCGGCGGCGGTGTATGCCACGCAGAAGTACGTGGACTGGATGAAAGCCTACGCGCCACCGGAAGCGGCGGGCATGACCTTCTCCGAATCCGGCCCGGTGCCGTCCCAGGGCAACATCGCCCAGCAGATCTTCTGGTACACCGCGTTTACCGCCGACATGACCAAGCCGGGCCTGCCGGTGGTGAACGCCGACGGCACGCCAAAGTGGCGCATGGCCCCATCGCCGGTCGGGCCGTATTGGGAAAAGGGCATGAAGAAGGGCTATCAGGACGTGGGTTCCTGGACCTTCCTCAAGTCGACGCCCGAGAAGCAGAAACTGGCGGCCTGGCTGTACGCGCAGTTCGTGACCTCGAAAACCGTGTCGCTGAAGAAAACCATCGTGGGCCTGACGCCGATTCGTGAATCCGACATCAACTCCCAGGCCATGACCGACCTGGCGCCGAAACTTGGTGGCCTGGTGGAGTTCTACCGCAGCCCGGCCCGGGTGGAATGGACCCCGACCGGCACCAACGTGCCGGACTATCCACGGTTGGCGCAGTTGTGGTGGAGCCATATTTCGGAAGCGGCCAGCGGCGAGAAAACCCCGCAACAGGCGCTGGATGGGTTGGCCAAGGACCAGGATGCGATCATGACGCGCCTGGAACGCTCCAAGGTGCAGCCGATTTGCGGGCCGAAGATGAACGAGGAAAGGGACGCGCAGTACTGGTTTGACCAGCCGGGTGCGCCGAAGCCGAAGCTGGCGAATGAGAAGCCGCAGGGTGAGACGGTCAGCTATAACGAGCTGCTGAAGTCGTGGGAGGCGGCGCGCAAGTAATCCAGACGCAGCAGATCAAAATGTGGGAGCCAGGTTTGTGTGGGAGCCGGGCTTGCCCGCGATGCAGGCACCTCGGTCTGTCAGTCAGACCGCGGTGATGCCATCGCAGGCAAGCCAGCTCCCACATAAGCCCGGTTCCCACATTTGCTTCGTGGTGTTTCTGAGAGGGGGCTACTTGGGATACAACGGCGGCAAGCTGGTGCTATCCCCCGCAGGGTCCTGCTCGCGCTCCGCCATCGGAATCGCCTTCACCGCCCGCCACAATTCTTCACCCTGCCAATACTGGCCACTTTCGCTGTACAGCGCGCCATTCAACCCGTCCAACGCATCCGACAACGGCACAAACCGCGCCGCCATATCCGCCAGGGTCTCCGGCTGTTGCCGCGCCCAGGCATCCAGTGCCTGGCGTGTGGCTTGCGGGTCATTGGCCTGGCTCGCCCGCTTGAGGTCGTCCAGCAAGGTACGCGGGCTCGGGCCGGTTTGCGCGGCACGCAGGATCGCCGGCTGCCAGCGCGCACGCCACCACAGACCAAAGCCCAGCAGGGTGGTGCAGGCCAGGATCAGGCTGGTCAGTTGCCAGATCCACAGGCTGTCGTTGTCCGGTGCAGTGATCACGGTGGGGCTGGCCGGCGTGTCCACGATCAGGCTCGGGTTGGTCGCCACTTGCAGGGTGCGGGCCGGCAGGCTGGTGCGTTCCAGGTGGTCTTCGTGGGTGTTCCACCACACCACTTCCACCGGTGGCAGTTCGAGTGCGCCAACGCGGTTGGGCACCAGGGCTTCGCGGTCTTCACGGCTGCCGATCAGGCCGCGGTCGTTGTTCTGGTTGCTCAGCACCGGTTGGTCCGGGTAGCGGCGCAGGCCAGGGATGTCGCTCAGCGCCAGGGGCGGCAGTTGTGCGGCGGCCAGGCCTTCGGCTTTCAGGGTCAGGCTGCGGGTCAGGGAGTCGCCGACCTGCACGTGATCCGGCTCGGGGTTCCAGCTTTCAGTCAGGGTCAGGCTGCGCGCCGGTAGCCAGGGGGCGTCTGCCGGGTACACCGCCGGCTTGGCCTTGACGGCCAGCGACAGCTCCGGCGAGCTGACGTGGATCAGCTTGCCGGGTTTGGAGCCTTGGGGGTTATTGTCCTGGGCGGGCCGAGGCTCCACCAGGGTGGCGCTGAAAATCTGCGCCGGGATGGTCAAGCTGCCGCTGTGCTGCGGGTAAATCGCATACCGCGTCTCGATCACACCATGGCGGATGCCGTTGATGACTTTTTCGTAGGTGCGTGATTCACCCAGTTGCTCGATGCGCGTATCGGCGATCTGCAATGGCGTCAGGCTGCTGTCGTCGTACAGCGACACCGAGTGGTAGACGCGCACGGTCAGCAGCGCCTGGGCCTGGACGTAGACGCTGTCCTGGTCGAGGTTGGTTTCGATAAATACCGGCGCCAACTGGGTCTCGGTGTTCTGGCTGACGGTTTCCACCACTTGCAGGGTGATCGGTTGGGTCTTGAGTTCGCCGATCTGCAATGGCGGAATCACAACCGTGCCGGTCTCTTTGGGCAGCAGGGTGATGATCCAGCGGGTGGTGGCGTGGTTGTCGCCTGCCAGCGTGGTGAGCTGGTTGATCTGGCGGGTGCCGCTCACTTCAAACAGCGGGTCCAGTGGCGCCAGGTCCGGTTTGCCGAACAGCGTGACGTCGTTGGACTCCACCGTCAGTTCCACCGTCTCCCCGGAATTGATGCGGCTGCGGTCGACACTGGCCACCAGGCCGGCGGCCTGGGCCTGGCTGGCCCACAACGCGAGGGTGAGAAGAAGGGCGGTGCAGCGGTTCATCGAGTCTTGTCCTGATGTTGTTGCTGTTCGTACCAGAATTTGCGTCGCAGCAGCTCGCCGGGGTTGTCCGGGATCTGCCGCAGCCATTGTTCCAGGGCCTGGCGCTGTTCGCCTTCGATCGTGCCGCTGGCGGGGCGCAGGGGCGGCGTGGTGGTTTGCTCGTCACCCAACTCGCTGCCGGGCACCTCGTTGCTGCCGGCGTGGGGCGTGGCGCCGGTTTGTGTATCGGTTGCACCGGGTTGGCCCTGGCCCTGGGACGTCTGCTCGCCACCGGTGGCGGTCTGGCTGCTGGCGCCCGGTTGCGCAGTCTGGCCGGGTTGCGTGGTTTCGTCATCCTCGTTTTTTGCAGGCTTGGCCGGCTCGGTTTTTTCCGGTTCCTGCTGCATCAGGCTTTCCACCAGGGCTTTGTTCTTCAGCGCCGGCTGCAAGTCGGGCTGCGCTTCCAGGGCTTGCTCGTAGGCGTCGATCGCCGCTTCCAGCTCGCCGCTTTTGGCCAGGGCGTTGCCTCGATTGTAGTGGGAATAGGCGTCGCTGCCTTCGGCAAAACGCTTGGCCGCTTCGGCGTAGTTGCCGGCTTCATACAGCGCGACGCCTTGCCATTGCGGGTCTTCAAAATGTTCGGCAGCCTCGGCCGGGCGTTTTTTCTTCAGCAGCAATTGGCCTTGTTGGTCCGGGCGCAGCCACAGGTCCTGGAAGTCAAAGGCATAGCTGGGCTGCGGCGCGCCCAACAGCAGTAACGGCAGGAAGAACAGCCAGCCGCGGCGCCCGGCGCAGGCGGCCAGCAGCAACAGCGGCAAGAGCAGCCAATAACCCTGGTCGGCCCAGGTGTCGAGGTGCAGCAGTTGGCCGTCATTGCGCAGGCTTTGCGGGCCGTCCAGCAGGCCGAGGTGGCGCAGGTCCTTGTCGTCCAGGCGGGCCTGGCGGTAACGGCCGCCCATTTCGCTGGCGAAAGCCTTGAGGGTCGGACTGTCGAGGCGCGGCACGAGGATCGCGCCCTGGGCGTCCTTGAGGAATTCGCCGCTCTCCTGGGTCACTGGCGTGCCTTCGCGGCTGCCGATGCCGAGGATCGACAGGCTCGGCGCCTGGCTACCTTGTAACTGCAGGCGGATGCCCTGGCGTTCCTGCTTGGACAGCGACGAGCCAATCAGCAGCAGTCGGCCCTGGCCGAGGCCGCCATGCTTGAGCAGGCTCAGGGCTTTTTCCACGGCCAGGTCGGCGCGATGGCCGGGCTCGGGCATGATCGAGGGGCGCAGGGCCTCCAGCAGGTTATGGCTGGTGGCCAGATCGTCCGAGAGCGGCACCAGGGTGTGGGCGCTGCCGGCGTAGACCACGATGGCGGTCTGCGCATCGCTGCGGGCCTGGAGCAGGTCGAACAGCTTGCGCCGCGCCTGTTCGAGGCGGCTGGGCGGGCTGTCGGTGGCGAGCATTTCCGGGGTCAGTTCCAGCAGCACCACCAGCGGGTCGGCGGGTTTCTGACTGGACTGTTCCACGCGCTCCCAGCTTGGGCCGAGCAACGCCAGCACGGCCAGCAGCCAGGCAATCCCGAGCACCACCCACGGCGATTTGCTTTCGCGGCCACTGCCGCCGCTGAGCAACGCGGCATGGAAGGCTGGCGGCAGAATCATCTGCCAGCGCCCGGCGCGTTTCTGGCGGTGCCACAACTGCCACAGCAACCAGCCGAGCAGCGGCAGCAGCAACAGCCACCAGGGACGGAACCAGTGCGGCCACAGGGCGATCATCGACGCCTCCGCAAACGCAGGCGTTTCAGGCGCTCGCGCCATTCCGGATTGGGTTGCAGGAAACGGCCCTTGCTCGAGAGTTTGTTGAACAGCCGTTGCAAGGCGTTATCCGGCCAGCGTTCCTGGATCACCAGCAGCATGCTGAGGATCAGTGCCAGCGCCAGCGGCGCGCTGTACAGCGCCTGGGCGGGGCGGGCCTGGGTCGGTTGCTGGGCCACGGGTTCGAGCTGGTCGAGGGTTTCCTTGATCTTCAGCAGTTCGTTGCCGTCGCGGGCGCGGAAGTAGCGGCCGCCGGTGGCCTCGGCGATGGCCTTGAGCGCCGGTTCGTCGAGGTCCAGGCTCGGGTTGACCCCGAGTATGCCCAGGGAGCCGGTTTGCTCGGGGTCGGCACCGATGCCGATCGGGTAGATTTTCACGCCTTCTTCGGCGGCCAGGCGGGCGGCGGTCAGCGGGTCGATTTCGCCGGCATTGTTGGCGCCGTCGGTGACCAGGATCAGCACCCGGCTTTGCGCAGGGCGCTGACGCAGGCGCTTGAGGGCCAGGCCGATGGCGTCGCCAATCGCGGTGTTCTTCCCGGCAATGCCGATTTTTGCTTCATCGAGCCAGGTGCGCACGGTGCGCCGGTCGAAGGTCAGCGGCGCTTGCAGATAAGCCTGGCTGCCGAACAGGATCAAGCCTACGCGATCACCTTCGCGGCTTTCCAGGAAGTCCCCCAGCAGGTGCTTGACCAGGCTCAGGCGGCTGACGTCCTCGTCCTGCCACTGCATGTCGGGGAAGTCCATCGAGCCGGAGACGTCCACCGCCACCAGCAAATCGCGGCCACTGGCAGCAATGGGCAGCGGCTCGCCGAGCCATTCCGGGCGGGCGGCAGCGGTGAGCAGCAACAACCACAGGAACACGAACGGCGCTTGCTGGCGCCAGCCCGGCAGGTTGACCCGCGCGCGACGGCGGGCCAGGCCTTCGAGATCGCTGAGGAAACTGACTTTCAGTGCCGGCTCGCCGCTGTCGGCCACCGGCAAGATGAGCCGCAGCAACCACGGCAATGGCAACAGGGCAAAGATCCACGGCCAGGCGAACTCAAACATGTTTGCGAATCCAGGTGTCGACGGCCTGGGTCAGACCGGCGATGGCCTTGTCGTCGAGTTTGCATTCGGGCTTGTAGGCGCCTTCCACCAGCACCATCCAGCGGGTCAGGCCGGCGGCGGGGCAGCGGTTGTCGAGGAACGCCAGCCATTTGCGGCCGTTGAGGGTGTGGCTCTGGCTGTAGGGGTAGTCGTTGCGGCACAGGCGTTTGAGCAGGCCGTTGAGTTGTTGCAGCCAGGCACCGGCCGGCGCGCCGTCGTAGGGTTTGGGCATCAGGGCCAGCTCGGCGAGGGCGGCGATGCGCAGCGGGTCCAGGGGTTGTTCGGCGCGGGCCAGCGGGCGCTTGGCCGGCAGGAAACGCCGCAGCGACCACAAGCCCCAGCCCGCCAGCGGGAGAATCAGCAGCAACAGCCACCAGCCCGGCGCCGGCGGCCAGAAGCCGATCACCGGCGGGGCGATCAAGGGTTGCAGTTGGTCGAGGCTGCTCATTGCTTTTTAACCGGGCGTTGCGGGTTCAGGTATTCGCGCAGTTGCTCGACCATTTCACCCTGTGTGCTCAAGGGCATCAACAGCACTCGCAGCTTTTGCGCGAGCAGTTCCCAGCGGGCGCTGCGGGCTTCGGCCTGGGCCTTGTAGGCCTGGCGCAGGTCGAAATTCAGGGTGTCCAGTTCCAGCTGTGCGCCGCGCTCGGCGAAGCGCAGCAGCCCGGCGGCGGGCAGGGCGTGGTCCAGCGGGTCGGAGACCGGCAACAGCAGCAGGTCGCAATGCCGCGACAGCAGGCTCAGCTGTTGCTCGGCGCCTTCGGTCAACGCGCGTTCGTCGCAGATCACAATCACCAGGCTGCCCGGGCGCAGGACTTCCCGGGCCCGGCGCAAGGCCATGCCGAGGGCGTCGGCTTCCGGGCGACGCTCGGTGTTGAGGCTCTGGTTGACCCGCACCAGACGGTTGAGCAATTGCAGCAGGCTTTGTTTGCTGCGCCGGGGTTTGATTTCATAGTGCTCACTGTCGCCGAACACCAGGCCGCCGACGCGGTCGTTGTGACCCAGTGCTGCCCAACCGATCAGGCTCGCCGCCTGGGCTGCCAGCACCGACTTGAACATCTGGCCCGAGCCGAAAAACAGCCGGCAGCTTTGTTCCACCATGATGAAGATCGGCCGTTCGCGCTCTTCATGGAACAGCTTGGTATGGGGTTCCTGGGTGCGTGCGGTGACGCGCCAGTCGATGGTGCGTACGTCGTCGCCGGCCTGGTAAACCCGCACCTGGTCGAAGTCGACCCCGCGCCCGCGCAGTTTCGAGTGGTGCAGGCCGATCAGCGGGCTGCGCTGGCTTGGCGTGGAAAACAGCTGCACTTCCCGCACGCGATGGCGCATCTCGATCAATTCGCTCAGGGTGACACGGGTTCCATCGCCAGCGTTCATGGGCGTCAAGCGACGGCAACGACGTCGAGAATGCGCTGCACCACGCGGTCCTGGTCGATGCCCGCTGCTTCAGCCTCGAACGACAGAATGATGCGGTGGCGCAGCACGTCGAACAGCACCGCCTGGATGTCTTCCGGGCTGACGAAGTCGCGACCGGCCAGCCAGGCGTGGGCCCGGGCGCAGCGGTCCAGCGCAATCGAGCCACGGGGGCTGGCGCCGTAGGCAATCCACTCGGCCATTTCCGGGTCGAACTTGGCCGGGGTGCGGGTGGCCATGACCAGTTGCACCAGGTATTCCTCCACCGCGTCGGCCATGTACAGGCCTAGGATTTCCTTGCGTGCGGCGAAGATCGCCTGCTGGCTGACCCGGCGCTCGGGCTTGGTTTCGCCATTGAGGGCTTCGCCACGGGCCTGCTGCAGGATGCGGCGCTCGACGGCGGCATCGGGGAAGCCGATTTTCACGTGCATCAGGAAGCGGTCGAGCTGGGCTTCGGGCAACGGGTAGGTGCCTTCCTGCTCGATCGGGTTTTGCGTGGCCATTACCAGAAACAGTGGCGACAGCTCATAGGTACTGCGCCCCACGCTGACCTGGCGCTCGGCCATGGCTTCAAGCAAGGCCGACTGCACCTTGGCCGGGGCACGGTTGATTTCGTCCGCCAGCACCAGGTTGTGGAAGATCGGGCCTTGCTGGAACACGAAGCTGCCGGTTTCCGGACGATAGATCTCGGTGCCGGTGATGTCGGCGGGCAGCAGGTCGGGAGTGAACTGGATGCGATGGAACTGTGCTTCGATCCCTTCGGCAAGCTCCTTGATGGCCTTGGTCTTGGCCAGCCCGGGAGCGCCTTCAACCAGCATATGACCATCGGCGAGCAGGGCAATGAGCAAGCGCTCGATGAGTTTTTCCTGGCCGAGAATCTGCGTTGAAAGAAAGGTTCGCAGCGCAAGCAGCGCTTCACGATGTTCCATCGATGACGGTTCCTGGAGAGGTGAGCCCCGGGCGTTGTTAAAAACGCCAGGGCCTGGGGGGCTTACTTTAATGCATCAGAGGGTGCGGCGACTAACGGCGCAGGGGGTATTTTTTGGGAATTGTGGGAAATGTCCGAGGTTTTTTCCGGCTGGCACCTACCTTTGTGGCGAGGGAGCTTGCTCCCGCTGGGTTGCGCAGCAGCCCCAATAAGGCGGCCGAGTTTTTCCAGGCAGAGCGCAGTTGACTGGTTTGGGGCCGCTTCGCAGCCCAGCGGGAGCAAGCTCCCTCGCCACATTGAGCCGTCTTGGCTTCTAGATCCGGATATAGGTCCCGGTGCCCTTGAGAATGTTCTGCAAGGTTTCTTCCACTTCGGCCAGATCCGACTCCGCCGTGCCGTGGGTGATTTCCAGATGATCACTGCCGCCCAAGGCATCGGCGTCCGCTGCGCCAATCTCTACCAACAACGTCGTGGCACTCAGCGTGATCTTCAGCCCGTCCAGGGTCGACGGCTCGTAATCCCAGGTGATTTCCACCTCGTCCTCATCCGGATAACGAGTGACCATGAACATCTCGCCCTTGTCGCCGTGGCAGCAGAGCATGGCCATGTTGTCTTCTTCGTCATCGCACGGATTGACGATCAGGTGGGCGGTGGTCAGTTGCAGTGGCATGGTTAATCCTGTCTGGGGGAGGGCGAAGCAGGGCAATTGTGCCATTGCGGCGAATTTTGTGCTGCATCGTGTGTCAGACCTTGTGGCATGACCTGACGGGCTATATCAGTCATTTCCGGTACTCGGCGCCTCGGGATTTCTCCGAAAACACCCGGTTGCCCAAGTCGCAACCCGCCAGCAGCGTGCCGATGACCGAATATGTCGCAGCGTCGCAAGCAGCACGCTTCCTACACTCGTTAAGCTGCGCAACGGATGTGCCTCGCCAGGAGTCTGACCTGCCCGTCGTACCGTCGCCTGGCTGGCAGCACATCTTATGGAAGTTGAATGTGACCTCATTGTCTTGTCCAGCTTCACCCACCTGTCACTCTGAATTCGTTACTGTAGACCGCGAACAGAGCTGACGGTCTCCCCGCAAGGGGATAACACGCGACGCTTCCATCAATAACAAGCCCAAGCGGAGTACCACAGATGGCGTTCTTCACCGCAGCCAGCAAAGCCGACTTCCAGCACCAACTGCAAGCGGCACTGGCGCAGCACATCAGTGAACAGGCACTGCCACAAGTGGCGCTGTTCGCTGAACAATTCTTCGGCATCATTTCCCTGGATGAACTGACCCAGCGTCGCTTGTCCGACCTGGCCGGTTGCACCCTGTCTGCCTGGCGCCTGCTTGAGCGCTTTGATCACACCCAACCGCAAGTGCGGGTCTACAACCCCGATTACGAACGTCACGGCTGGCAATCGACCCACACGGCGGTCGAAGTGCTGCACCACGACCTGCCCTTCCTGGTGGACTCGGTGCGTACCGAGCTGAATCGCCGTGGCTACAGCATCCACACCCTGCAAACCACTGTGCTCAGCGTGCGTCGTGGCAAGAAGGGCGAGCTGCTGGAAATCCTGCCCAAAGGCACCCAGGGCGAAGACGTTCAGCAAGAATCGCTGATGTACCTGGAAATCGACCGCTGCGCCAACGCCGCCGAGCTGAATGTCCTGAGCAAGGAACTTGAGCAGGTACTGGGCGAAGTGCGCGTTGCTGTCGCCGATTTCGAACCGATGAAAGCCAAGGTCCAGGAACTGCTGGCCGGTATCGACGCCAGCTCCTACGTGATCGACGGCGAAGAAAAAGCCGAGATCAAGAGCTTCCTGGAATGGCTGGTGGGCAACCACTTCACCTTCCTGGGCTATGAAGAGTTTGTGGTACGTGACGAGGCGGATGGCGGTCATATCGAATATGACGCCAACTCGTTCCTCGGTCTGACCAAACTGCTGCGCCCAGGCCTCACCGCCGACGACCTGCGCATCGAGGATTACGCGGTGAACTACCTGCGTGAACCGGCCGTGCTGTCGTTCGCCAAGGCCGCTCACCCAAGCCGCGTGCACCGCCCGGCCTACCCGGACTACGTGTCGATCCGCCAGATCGATGCCGACGGCAAGGTCATCAAGGAATGCCGCTTCATGGGCCTCTACACCTCTTCGGTGTACGGCGAAAGCGTGCGGGTGATCCCGTATATCCGCCGCAAGGTCACGGAAATCGAGCGTCGCTCGGGCTTCCAGGCCAAGGCGCATTTGGGCAAGGAACTGGCCCAGGTGGTCGAGGTTCTGCCCCGTGACGATCTGTTCCAGACCCCGGTGGACGAGCTGTTCAGCACCGTGATGTCGATCGTGCAGATCCAGGAACGCAACAAGATCCGCGTGTTCCTGCGCAAAGACCCGTACGGCCGCTTCTGCTACTGCCTGGCCTACGTGCCACGCGACATCTATTCCACCGAAGTGCGCCAGAAGATCCAGCAAGTGCTGATGGATCGCCTGAAAGCCTCGGACTGCGAGTTCTGGACCTTCTTCTCCGAATCCGTACTGGCTCGCGTCCAGCTGATTCTGCGGGTAGACCCGAAGAACCGCCTGGACATCGACCCGCTGCAACTGGAAAAAGAAGTGGTGCAGGCCTGCCGCAGCTGGCAGGACGACTACTCCAGCCTGGTGGTGGAAAGCTTTGGCGAGGCCCATGGCACCAACGTGCTGGCGGATTTCCCGAAAGGCTTCCCGGCCGGCTACCGCGAGCGCTTCGCCGCGCATTCGGCTGTGGTCGACATGCAGCACTTGCTCAGCCTGACCGAAGCCAACCCGCTGGTGATGAGCTTCTACCAGCCGCTGGGCCAGGTTTCCGGCCAGCGCGAGCTGCACTGCAAGCTGTATCACGCCGACACCCCGCTGGCACTGTCCGACGTGCTGCCGATCCTGGAAAACCTCGGCCTGCGTGTACTGGGTGAATTCCCGTACCGCCTGCGTCATGCCAATGGCCGCGAGTTCTGGATTCACGATTTCGCGTTCACCGCCGCCGAAGGCCTGAACCTCGACATCCAGCAGCTCAACGACACCCTGCAGGACGCGTTCGTGCACATCGTCAACGGCGATGCCGAGAACGATGCGTTCAACCGCCTGGTACTGACCGCCGGCCTGCCATGGCGCGACGTGGCGTTGCTGCGTGCCTACGCTCGCTACCTGAAGCAGATTCGCCTGGGCTTCGACCTGGGTTACATCGCCAGCACCCTGAACAACCACACCGACATCGCCCGCGAGTTGACCCGGTTGTTCAAGACCCGTTTCTACCTGGCGCGCAAGCTGACCGCCGAAGACCTGGAAGACAAGCAGCAACGCCTGGAACAGGCCATTCTGACGGCCCTGGACGACGTTCAGGTGCTCAACGAAGACCGCATCCTGCGTCGCTACCTGGACCTGATCAAGGCCACCCTGCGGACCAACTTCTACCAGGCGGATGCCAACGGTCAGAACAAGTCGTACTTCAGCTTCAAGTTCAACCCGCACGCGATTCCTGAATTGCCGAAGCCGGTGCCGAAGTTTGAAATCTTCGTCTACTCGCCACGGGTTGAAGGCGTGCACCTGCGCTTTGGTAACGTCGCTCGCGGCGGCCTGCGCTGGTCCGATCGTGAAGAAGACTTCCGTACCGAAGTGCTGGGCCTGGTAAAAGCCCAGCAGGTGAAGAACTCGGTCATCGTGCCGGTGGGCGCCAAGGGCGGCTTCCTGCCGCGTCGCCTGCCATTGGGCGGCAGCCGGGACGAGATCGCGGCCGAGGGCATCGCCTGCTACCGCATCTTCATTTCCGGCCTGCTGGACATCACCGACAACCTGAAAGACGGCGCCCTGGTGCCACCGTTGAACGTGGTGCGCCACGACAACGATGACCCGTACCTGGTGGTGGCCGCGGACAAGGGCACTGCGACCTTCTCCGACATCGCCAACGGCATCGCCATCGACTACGGCTTCTGGCTGGGTGACGCGTTTGCGTCCGGTGGTTCTGCCGGTTACGACCACAAGAAAATGGGCATCACCGCCAAGGGCGCGTGGGTGGGCGTGCAGCGTCACTTCCGTGAGCGCGGCATCAACGTCCAGCAAGACAGCATCACCGTGGTGGGCGTGGGCGACATGGCCGGCGACGTGTTCGGCAACGGCCTGTTGATGTCCGACAAGCTGCAACTGGTCGCGGCCTTCAACCACCTGCACATCTTCATCGATCCAAACCCGACCCCGGCCAACAGCTTCGCTGAGCGTCAGCGCCTGTTCGACCTGCCGCGCTCGGCCTGGACCGACTACGACACCAGCATCATGTCGGAAGGCGGCGGTATCTTCTCGCGCAGCGCGAAGAGCATTGCCATCTCGCCACAGATGAAAGAACGCTTTGACATCCAGGCCGACAAGCTGACCCCGACCGAACTGCTGAACGCCTTGCTCAAGGCGCCGGTGGACCTGTTGTGGAACGGCGGTATCGGTACCTACGTCAAGGCCAGCACCGAGAGCCACGCCGACGTGGGCGACAAGGCCAACGACGCCCTGCGCGTGAATGGCAACGAGCTGCGCTGCAAGGTGGTGGGCGAGGGCGGTAACCTCGGCATGACCCAATTGGGTCGTGTGGAATTCGGCCTCAATGGCGGCGGTTCGAACACCGACTTCATCGACAACGCCGGCGGTGTGGACTGCTCCGACCACGAAGTGAACATCAAGATCCTGCTCAACGAAGTGGTGCAGGCCGGTGACATGACCGACAAGCAGCGCAACCAGTTGCTGGCGAGCATGACCGACGAAGTCGGCAGCCTGGTGTTGGGCAACAACTACAAGCAAACCCAGGCCCTGTCCCTGGCTGCCCGCAAAGCGTTTGAGCGAGCAGCCGAGTACAAGCGCCTGATGAGCGACCTGGAAGGCCGTGGCAAGCTGGACCGCGCCATCGAGTACCTGCCTTCGGAAGATCAACTGACCGAGCGTGCCGCCACCGGTAAGGGCCTGACCCGGCCGGAACTGTCGGTACTGATCTCCTACAGCAAGATCGACCTCAAGGAAGCGCTGCTCAAGTCCCTGGTACCGGATGACGACTACCTGACCCGTGACATGGAGACCGCGTTCCCGCCGAGCCTGGTGGCCAAGTTCTCCGAAGCCATGCGTCGCCACCGTCTGAAGCGCGAGATCGTCAGCACCCAGATCGCCAACGACCTGGTCAACCACATGGGCATCACCTTCGTTCAGCGACTCAAAGAGTCCACCGGCATGAGCCCGGCGAACGTGGCCGGTGCCTACGTGATCGTGCGTGACATCTTCCACCTCCCGCACTGGTTCCGTCAGATCGAAGCCCTGGATCACCAGGTCTCGGCTGAAGTGCAGCTGGCATTGATGGACGAACTGATGCGCCTGGGCCGCCGTGCCACACGCTGGTTCCTGCGCAGCCGTCGCAACGAGCAGGATGCTGCCCGTGACGTCGCGCACTTCGGTCCGCACCTGGCGGCGTTGGGCCTCAAGCTCGACGAACTGCTGGAAGGCCCGACCCGTGAAGGCTGGCAGAACCGTTATCAGGCGTATGTCGAAGCCGGTGTACCGGAGCTGTTGGCGCGCATGGTGGCGGGCACCACGCACCTGTACACCTTGCTGCCGATCATCGAAGCGGCTGACGTCACCGGTCAGAGCGCTGCTGATGTGGCCAAGGCGTACTTCGCCGTCGGTAGCGCCCTGGACTTGCCGTGGTACCTGCAGCAGATCAGCGATCTGCCGGTGGGCAACAACTGGCAGGCCCAGGCGCGTGAAGCCTTCCGCGATGACGTGGACTGGCAGCAACGGGCGATCACCATCAAGGTTCTGCAAATGGCCGATGCGCCAGAAAACATGGAAGCCCGCGTGGCCCTGTGGCTTGAGCAGAACGCGAGCATGGTGGAGCGCTGGCGCGCGATGATGGTGGAGATTCGTGCTGCGGTGGGCACGGACTACGCCATGTACGCGGTGGCCAACCGTGAGTTGCTGGATTTGGCGTTGAGCGGTCAGTCGGTGCTGTAACGGGACTGATTGAGCGGTAAAACAAAAAGCCCGGTATCGAAAGATGCCGGGCTTTTTTGTGCTTGATCATCGAGTGGTTGGCTCAATTGCTGTGTAGCAACTTGGCTTCCAGATGGTCCAGATGTCGGGTCATCAAGGTGACGGCGGTACCGGCGTCGCCTTGCTCTACCGCATCCACAATTGCCATGTGCTCCTGCCACGCGCAATACGTGCAGGCCTTGGCCTCAAACTGCGCAATCGCCAACGAGGTCAACGGCACCAGGCTGTTGAGAAACTGCGCCAGCGGTGCGTTACCTGCAATCGCCGCCAGTTGCAGGTGAAACTCTCCGGAAAGCCGAATCGCCGGCCCGCGTTGGTCCCGCTCGATGCATTCCCGCTCCCGCGCAATCAACTCACGTAACTGCCGCACCTGTGCTGGTTTCGCATTGGCACATGCCAACTGCACCACGGTGATTTCCGTCAGGCGTCGGGCCTCAAGAATTTGCCGGGTTTGTTGTGCGTCCGGCGCTGCCACCTGCGCCCGATGATTGGGCCGCAGGATGATCACTTGCTGATGCGACAGCCGCGCCAGCACCCGGCGAATAACGCTGCGGCTGACACCAAAACTCTGGCCGAGGCTCTCCTCGGTAAAACGGCTGGCGGGGGCGATGCGTTGCTCGAGAATGGCGTCGAACAGGGCCGGGTAGATGTCGTCCACCGAGAGCTTCGGCTTGCCCACCAGGCGCAACGGCGTGAATGGGAACGGGGTGTGCAGGGCGTGAGCGGTCATGGGCGGTCTCCAAAAAGTCAGCTACCCAGATGGTCGTCCGGGATGTTCAAGCGAATGCCCATGCGCAAGCCTTCCTGCAGGATGTGCCGGCGCATTTCGGCGCTGGCCAGGGCGCTGTTCTTGTTGCGGATCGCGCGCACCACGGCGTCGTTTTCCTGCAGGCGTTCCGCCAGGTGTTCGGGGGAATTACGAAGTACCTGGGCACTTTGCTTGAGGGCGTTGCTGGTCTGTTGCACCACGTTCTGGAAGATCGGGTTGGAGGTCAGGGCGAACAGTTCTTCGTGGAACGCGATGTAGGCGTTCATCCCGGCTTCGCTGTCGCCGGCATCGAGGGCTTCGCGCATGTCCATCAGGGTCAGGCGCAGTTGCCCGACTTCCTTGCTGCTGATGGATTGGGCCACCAGGCCGACGATAAAGGGTTCGAGGGTGTAGCGCAGTTGCAGGATGTCTTCGAGGCTGGCCTCGGCCACGCCGCTGTCCTGGGCCTGGGATTCGTTGAGGGTGGTTTCCAGCACCACCACGCCCTTGCCGGGCATGGAGCGCACCAGGCCGAGGGTTTCGAGCACGATCACCGCTTCGCGCAGGCTCGGGCGGCTGATGCCCAGTTGCTCCGCCAGTTCACGCTGGCCGGGCAGCATCTCGCCGCGCCGCCACTGACCCCTCGCCAGGGCGGCGCGCAGTTTTTCTACCACTGAATTGACGACGGTTGAGGTGCTGATCACGTCTACGTCTCCTTGAAGTTGCAAATACGGTAGTGAATCCGGCGAAGATCTATTGTGGGAGCTGGCTTGCCTGCGATGGCGATGTGTCAGCCAACCCATCATCTACTGATACACCGCCATCGCAGGCAAGCCAGCTCCCACATTGGATGTGTGTTGTCCTAGAACTCCTGGTGCGCCGGCAGCACCGGTTTCTTGGCCTGAAATGCATACCCGTGTTGCCCTTCCAGCACCTTGTTGGCGCGCTGGATATCGATGTCTTTTTCCCAACGGGCGATGGCCACGGTGGCGACGCAGTTGCCAATCAGGTTGGTCAGCGCCCGGCCAATCCCCATGAACCAGTCCACTGCCAACACCAGTACCAGGCCCACCACCGGAATCGCCGGGATCGCGGTCAGTGTCGCCGCCAGGATCACCAGCGCCGAGCCGGGAATCCCGTGGGCGCCCTTGGAGGTGATCAGCGACACCAGCAGGATGGTCAGCAGGTCGGTCATCGACAGTGGCGTGCCGGTGGCGTTGGCGATAAACACGATGGCCAGGGTCAGGTAGATGGAGAAACCGTCGAGGTTGAACGAGTACCCCGTCGGAATCACCAGCCCCACGGTCGAGCTGCCGATGCCGAGGTGCTCCAGTTTACGCATGATCTGTGGCAACACCGCATCGGAGGACGCCGTGCCCATCACGATCAACAGTTCTTCGCGCAGGTACTTGAGCAGCGGCAGCATCCGCAGGCCCGACAGGCGCATCACCAGGCCGAGAATCACCGCGACGAACAGGAAGCAGGTGAGGTAGAACAGGCCCACCAGGCTGCCCAGGTGTTGCAGGGAGTCCAGGCCGTAGGTGCTGGTGGTGAAGGCGATCGCGCCGAACACGCCGATGGGCGCCAGGCGCACGATCATGCCCATGATGCGAAAGATCACGTGGCTCAGCTCGTTGATCAACCGCGAGATGCCGGAGGCGGCTTCGCCGACCAGGTTCAGGGCGCTGCCGAACAACACGGAGAACAACAGCACTTGCAGCACGTTGTTGTCAGCGAAGGCGCCGATCACCGAGTTGGGGATCAGGTCCATCAGGAACTGGCTGGTGCCCTTGATGTGCTGGCCTTTGTCGGCCAGTTCATTCAGACCGGCGGAGGAGAGCTGTTCCAGATGGATATTGGCGCCAGTGCCGATCCCGGTGCTGAAGGCCATGATCAGGCCAATCACCAGGGCCACGGTGGTCAGCGCTTCGAAGTAGATCACCGACTTGAGGCCGATGCGCCCGACTTTCTTCAAGTCGCCGGCGCCGGAAATACCGCTGACCACCACGCAGAACACGATCAGGCCAATCAGCATCTTGATCAGCTTGATAAAGCCGTCACCCAGGGGTTTGAGTTGCGAGGAGAATTCGGGAAGGGCGAGGCCGCAGATTATGCCGATCACCAGGCCAATCACGACTTGCAGGAAAATCGAACGCGAGCACCATCTGAGCATGGGAAGGATCTCTATTCGGTGCCCTGGTGGGTCCAGGGCTTAATTGTTGTGGTCTGACCGGTATGTCCAGTGCGGGGCCAGTCTACGCTCGGTTTTTTCCCAGCTGCAAGTAAATATTACCGGGATGGTGGGTCCCGGTCTGACCAGTTGGTTCGCAAGGTCGGAGCTTGAGCGGTTGGCGGCCCGGAATTTTTTTCGCTTATCATCCCGGGCTCGGTTCACAAGGTGAGTTATGGATATTCCAGGATTGATTACGGACGCGGCGGGTATCACGAGCTGCACGTGGCGCACGGCGGCGCCGGAGTACCCGCATTACCACGACCACGAGTGGGGCGTGCCGGTGGCCGACGACATGGCGCTGTACGAGAAGATTTGCCTGGAAGGCTTTCAGGCGGGCATGGCGTGGATCACCATCCTGCGCAAGCGCGAGGCGTTTCGCCGGGCGTTCGAGGGCTTTGATTTTCGCCGGGTGGCGCAGTACACCGAGCAGGACATCGAGCGACTGATGGCTGACCCGGGCATCGTGCGCAATCGCGCCAAAATTGTGTCCACCATCAACAACGCCCGGCGCGCTTGTGAGCTGGTGGATGAAACCGGCTCGCTGGCGGCGTGGCTGTGGTCATTTGAACCGGGCGCCGATGAACGTCCGGCGCGGGTCGACCTCGCGTACTGGACGGCCAACCCCACGTCAGCCGCGTCAACGCGTTTGTCCAAGGCCCTGAAGAAACGCGGCTGGAGCTACGTGGGCCCGACCACGATGTATGCGTTCATGCAGGCGATGGGCATGGTCAACGACCACCTTGAAGGGTGCGTCTGCCGGCCTCGAATCGAACACCTGCGCCACCACTTCAAACGACCCTGAGCCACTGACTGTGCGCGGTTAAAACTGTGGGAGCAGGCAAGCCAGCTCCCACAGGAGCGCGCGGTGGCGCGGGTTAGTGGGGCAGCGGCGTGAGCACGTCGGCCTTGTCATCCATCACCATCACCACCAGCAATTTCGCCGGTTGGGTCTGGCTGGCATTGCTGGATTCAAAGTGCCGCGAGCCGGCGGGTTCATAGAACGACTGGCCGACCGTGTAGGTGATCGCCTTTTCATCGTTGACCCGCGAGGTGATTGCACCTTCCAGCACATAGGCCACGGCCGTGCCGGTGTGGCTATGGGGCACGGTGGCCTGGCCCGGGGCGTAGTCCACGGTGAGCATGATGGTTTTCTTGCCCGGAACGTTGGTCAGGGCGTGCTCTTGCAAGACGTTGATTTTCTCCTGGTTGTACACCGGGTCGTGGGCAAAGGCGCTTAACGAGGCCAGCAGCAGGGTGGTGCCGAGCAGTACTTTCATGGCGATGTTTCCGGGAAGTGTTAGACCTCTTCACCCTACGCGCAGGCCATGCAGCGACCAATAACCAATCCGCCGGAAAATCCCTCAGCCAATCTCTTGCAGGATGTCGCGCACCTTGTCCAGCGCCGGGTCGATATCCAGGGTTTCAATGGCGCCGAAACCAATGATCAACCCGTCGCGCACCGGGGCGTCATGGAAGAACACACTCAACGGGTACAGGCCGACTTCGACCTTGCGGGCCAACTCCATCAGCAGCGGGATATTCACCGGCACCTTGCACAGCGCGGCCATATGGAACCCGGCCACGGTGGGCACCGCTTCGAACCACGGCGACAGGTCACCGGCCAGGCGCTTGAGAATGCGCTCCCGGCGCCCCGCGTACACGGTATGGCAGCGACGAATATGCTTGAGCAGATAACCTTCGCTGATGAACTTGGCCAGTGCCCATTGCGGCAGGGTGGAGCTGTGTTGGTCGGTGAGTTGCTTGGCCTTGAGCACCGCGCCAAAAATCGCCGGAGGCAGCACGGCGTAGCCCAGGCGCAGTTCCGGCAACAGGGTTTTCGAGAAGGTCCCGACGTAGGTGACCACCCCCCGGGTGTCCATGCTTTGCAGCGAGTCGGTAGGGCGGCCCTCGTAGCGGAATTCGCTGTCGTAGTCGTCTTCGATGATGATCGCGCCCAGCTCGAACGCCCGCGCCAGCAACGCCTCGCGACGCGCCAGGCTCATGGGCATGCCGAGGGGAAACTGGTGGGACGGCGTCACATAGATCAGCCGGGTACCGTCGGGAATCCGTTCAACCTGGATGCCCTGTTCGTCGACCGGCACGCCGACTACCGTGGCGCCCACGGCGTTGAACATCAGCCGCGCCGGGGTGTAGCCGGGATCTTCCATGGCTACGATGCTTCCCGGTTCGAGTACCACGCGGGCGATCAGGTCCAGCGCCTGCTGGGCGCCGTTTGTGACCACGATGTCGGCATCCCGGCATTTGACCCCGCGGGAAAACGCAATATGCCCGGCGATCGCATTGCGCAAGGCCGGCAAACCCTCAGGCTGGCTGTAGTAACCGCTGTTCTGGGCGATGCGGCGCAAGGCGTCCTGGGTGCAGCGGCGCCATTCTTCCTGGGGGAACTGGCTGCGGGTGGTGGCGCCCCCGATAAACTCGCAACGCAAGGTGCCGTCCCGGGTCGGGTGGCGCATGGGGGAGGGCAGTGATTGCCACTTGGCGAGGTTGGCGGCGCAGGCCAGGTCTGTAGCGGTTTGCAAACGCTCGGAGCGCGGCGCTCGGGCGTTGACGAAGGTGCCACGGCCGATCTTGCCCACCAGCAGGCCTTCGTAGGTCAGCGTGGCGTAGGTGTCGGACACCGTCTTGCGCGACACGCCCAATTGCTCGGCCAACAGCCGGCTGGGTGGCAGCTGCGCGCCGGCCGCCAGTTGTCCCGACTCAATGGCCGCGCGCAGTTGCTGGTAAAGCTGTTCGGCCAGATCCTTGCGGCCGTTGATGACGACGTGCAGTTCCATGTTTCATCCAGAGGCGATCGATCCCTGGCAAGGTTACCCGTAACCGTCGCGGCCCGGTATCGCCAAAATGGTCCCCTCATAAACCGGTCATTTGGCTATAGGCCTTATGCCGCGCGGCCTTTAGGCTGGGCCGTCATTGCATTTGCCACTGGGGCCCTACCGATGGAAGCTCGCCTGGATTACTACACCGCCTCGCCACAAGCGCTCAAGGGCATGCTGATGCTGGAAGCGGCGACCTTTGGCTTGTCCATCGAAAAGCCCTTGCTGGAGCTGATCAGGATCCGGGTTTCGCAGCTCAATCAATGCGGATTCTGCACGGACATGCACTCGATGGCGGCTCGCCAGCGCGGGGAGAGCGAGCGGCGGCTGTTCGCCTTGTGCGTGTGGCGAGACTCGCCGTTTTTTAACCCGAGGGAGAAGGCTGCCCTGGCCTGGAGCGAGTCGGTGGCTACGCTGCCGACCTCCAGTGTGCCGGATGAATTATTCGCGGCGATGCGCGTGGAATTCAGCGAGCAGGAGCTGGTGGACCTGACCATGGCGGTGTCCAGTATCAGTGCCTGGAACCGCCTGGCCGTAGGGTTTCGCCAGCAACCGCCGAACGATTGATCAGGACAGGAAACCACCGTCCACGTTCAGCGAAATGCCCGTGGTGTAGCTTGATGCGTCACTGGCCAGGTACAGCACCGCGCCAGCCATTTCGCTCGGATCGGCCACGCGCTTGAGGGGAATCTGGGCCAGGGCCATTTTCAGGATCGAGTCGTTTTTCACCAGCGCCGAGGCGAACTTGGTGTCGGTCAGGCCCGGCAGCAGCGCGTTGCAACGAATGCCGAACGGCGCGCATTCCTTGGCGAAGACCTTGGTCATGTTGATCACGGCGGCTTTGGTCACCGAGTAGATGCCCTGGAACACGCCCGGCGAAATCCCGTTGATCGACGCCACGTTGATGATGCTGCCGCCGCCGTTCTCGCGCATCAGCTTGCCGGCTTCCACCGACATGAAGAAGTAGCCGCGAATGTTCACGTCGACGGTCTTCTGGAACGCGCCGAGGTCGGTGTCCAGTACATTGCAGAACTGCGGGTTGGTGGCGGCGTTGTTGACCAGGATATCCAGGCGGCCGAACTGTTCGCGGATCGCGGCAAACACGCTGGTGATCTGCTCCATTTCACCAATGTGGCACGCAATGGCCGTGGCCTTGCCGCCGTCGGCGATGATCGCGTCGGCCACGTGCTGGCAGCCATCGATCTTGCGGCTCGACACGATCACGTGGGCGCCTTGCTGGGCCAGCAACTTGGCGATGGCCTCACCGATACCGCGGCTGGCGCCGGAAACGAAAGCGATCTTGCCGTCGAGGTCGAACAGTTGAGTCTTGGACATGGTTTTTCCTTGAAGAGGGTCAGAGGGAAGACTGTTTGATGACGTTCAGGCTCATCTGCTCCAGCAGCTTGTTCATGTGAATGAACTGTGCAAAGCGTTTGTCCTGGGTCTGGCCATGGAAGAAGCGGAAGTAGATCTGCTGCACGATGCCGGCCAGGCGGAACAGGCCGTAGGTGTAGTAGAAGTCGAAGTTGTCGATCCGGATCCCGGAGCGCTCGGCGTAGTAGTCGACGAACTGGCGGCGGGTGAGCATGCCGGGGGCGTTGCTCGGCTGGCGACGCATCAGTTGTACCGGCGCCGGGTCGGCCGCTTCGATCCAATAGGCGAGGGTGTTGCCCAGGTCCATCAGCGGGTCGCCGAGGGTGGTCAGTTCCCAGTCCAGCACACCGATGATCTGCATCGGGTTATGCGGGTCGAGGATCACGTTGTCGAAGCGGTAGTCGTTGTGGACGATGCTCGACGTGGGGTGGTCGGCCGGCATCTTGTCGTTGAGCCAGGCACGTACCGCTTCCCAGCTTGGCGCGTCGGGGGTAAGGGCTTTTTCGTATCGGTCGCTCCAGCCGCGAATCTGCCGCTCCACGTAGCCTTCAGGCTTGCCCAGGTCGGCCAGGCCGCAGGCGGTGTAGTCCACCTGGTGCAGCTCGACGAACTTGTCGATAAAGCTTTTGCACAGGGCTTCGGTTTTCGTCGCATCCAGGCCCAGCTCCGGCGGCAGGTCAGAGCGCAGGATGATGCCGTTGACGCGCTCCATCACGTAGAACTCGGCACCAATCACCGACTCGTCGGTGCAGTGCACGTAGGCCTTGGGGCAGTACGGGAAACCGTCCTTGAGCTGGTTGAGAATCCGGTATTCGCGGCCCATGTCGTGGGCGGACTTGGCCTTGTGGCCAAAGGGTGGGCGACGCAGCACGAATTCCTGGCCGGGGTATTCCAGCAGGTACGTGAGGTTGGAGGCGCCTCCCGGGAACTGGCTGATCTTGACGCTGCCGCTCAAGCCCGGAATATGGGCCTTGAGGTAGGGATCGATGAGGCTGGCATCAAGTTCTTCGCCGGGGCGAATCTGGGTCGATTGGTCATTAAGCGCCATGCTTATCCCTTCTGCTTATTCTTAAGGCCTTGGACTATTGGCTAATCTAATGCGCGCAGCTGCCATGCCACAAGGTTGGGGCGGCTTAATAGGTTAGCGTGTTGGCCGATGATCAGCGGGCTTGATGTGCTCAGATCACCAGAATTGCACGCCCGCTGGGGTTGCAGGACAGGTTGGCACCGATCTCGACTTTTGCCAGGTCGATGCCCAGGCCGGCGAGTAGGTTGTTGACCAGCGGGTCGAGGAGTGGGCTGAGCACGCCGGAGATAATGCCGGTGAGGAGATTGAGTACGCCCGTCACCAGGCCGACCACCAGGTTCAGTACCAACCCCAAAAGCCCGCCCTGCGTGGGTGGATGGTTGATCAGCTGGATGCCACTGAGGGTGTTGCTCAAGCTGCCGACCACGTTGCTGGAACTGAAACTGAAGTAGGTGGGGGGCTGCTTCACTTCGGGTGGCGACGCGTAGGTGTGGTTGCGGGTGGTCTTGGCCACGCTGCTGTCGACTCTCAGGCTGATGCCGCCGACGGCATAGGGTTGCCGAGGGTCGCAGACGCCCTTGCTGCAGGTTTGTATGCCCAGGTCGAGCAATGGAAACTCGTCGACGCTTAGCGGGACGCTGGAGGAGAACAGGTTTTTCGGGTCGATCTGGCCGACCATCAAACGAACGGCAGACGTAGTGCCCACCACCGACAACGATTTGTCCGCAGGCCCATTGCAGCGATAGCCAGTCACCTCGCTGCTGCCGCTGGCTGCTTCCAGGGCCACGTCGAGCTTGGTACCGATTTTTGCGTCCAGGGAGCTGCCCAATAACAGCCCCAGCAGGCCTGTCACCCCGCCTACCACATCGTTCAGCACGCCGACCACGGGCAAGTTCACCGAGATCAACGTCCTGACTTGCGCGGTCCTGACGTAAATCGGCTGGGTGGCGATCAGCTTCGGGTTGCCAATGGCGGAGACCTGCGCCGGTTCAATCACCTTGGTCTTGACCGTGATGTTCAGCAGTCCCAGCACATCCACCGGCAGCTCCACCGCCACGGCGTTGTACTTGTTCGACAGTTGCACAAACCCCTGGATCAGATTGAACAGTTGCAGGTTGACGTCCAGGGCGCTCTTGTCGGTGCCGTTCTGGATGGTCAGCAGGTCGCCCAGGTGCAGGATCTTCGTGCCGGGGGCAATCAGCTTGATCGCTTCCAGGTTATTGATCACCACCTTGACCGCATCGCCCCCCAGCTTGAGCACATCAATCGCAGCTTGAATCAGGTCGCCGACGCTGGCGTCGGTCTTGAGCAGTTCGTCGTAGTTGCCCGCGCTGACGTTAAGCCGAATCGCCAGGGCGTCCAGGTAACCGAGCAGGTTGATATTGGCCTTGATCAAACCCTCCCAGCCCAATGCATCGAGCTGCAACTTGCCCCCCAGCAGCCCACCGATCAAGGCGTTGAGCGCTGCGGACTTGGTGCTGTCCACGGTCAATAGCGTGCTGCGGATGGTCAGCACGGCCACCGGTGGCGCGGGTACTGCGGCCACGGCCACGGCGCGCAACTGGATCGTCGGGTCGAACGCCCCCGGGGAGAACAACATGAAGAGGCCGTTGGCGATACTGGTGGCCACACGATGGGTGGCGATCACCTGGATCGCATCGGCCTTGGAGGGGTTGGGGCTGAAGGCACGCATGAAGTCAGCCCCGGTCACCAGGGTGCCACAGACGGTGCTGAGGGAACGGTTGTTGTCGATCGGGAAGTCATTGCGGGCCGCGCTTTGTATGGCGAATTGTGCGGCTTTGGTATTCGGGGTGATGCAAGCGCCGCCGCGAGTCACCACCTCGAGCGCCGCGGTGTCGGCCACGCGTTGCAACTTGCGCTTTTCCAGGTACAGCCGGCCGCTGTCGACCACCAGCAACAAGAATAACAGCGCGATCCCGAGGGTCATCGCGCCCATCAGTCCTATCGCGCCGCGTTGGCGCGCCGGGCCGGGTCCATGGCAAACCATCCTGCGTTCCTTCGCCGGTCCAGTACCGGCGTCCTGAGCATCCCCGCAGGCAGTGTAGTCAGGATTCGGAAAATTGCTGGCTAATGGCCATTATTTTTTCGGCGGCAATATCACGGGCGTCAGCACGGGGCGGCCAGCAAAGTATTCCAGCAGGTTGTCCGCTACGCGCTGCACAGTGTCATGGGCCGCCTCCGGTGACAGGCCGGCGACATGGGGCGTGAGCACGGTATTGCTAAGGTGCTTGAGGGCGTCCGGTACTTTGGGTTCATCGTCGAACACATCCAGTGCCGCGCCGCCGATACGGCGTTGCTCCAACGCGGTAATCAAGTCGGCGGTAACCACCACGCTGCCGCGGCCAATGTTCACCAGGAAGCCGTTGGGCCCCAGCGCGTCGAGGGCCTGGCGGTCGATCAAATGGCGCGTGCTGGCGCCGCCCGGCGTGGCCAGGATCAGAAAGTCCGAGGCCCGCGCCAGTTCTACGGCGGTGGCGCAGTAGGTGTAGTCCACATCATCGCGGGGCTGGCGGTTGTGATAACTCACCTCCATGCCAAACCCCAGGGCCGCACGTTTGGCGATCTCCAGGCCCACGGCGCCCAGCCCGAGAATGCCCAACTGTTTGCCGGCCAGGGAAGGGCGCATCACCTTGGGCCATTCGCTGCGCCGTATCGCCGCGTCTGCCCGGGGAATGTCACGCACCAGCGAGAGCAACAGGGCCATGGCATGGTCGGCCACCGACGGCGCATTCACGCCGGCGCCATTGGTGACCACAATGCCTCGGTTGCTGGCGGCTTGCAGGTCTACGTGTTCATAACCGGCGCCGATCACACAGATGATCTCCAGCACCGGCAGCGCGGCGATTTCCTCGGCGTACAGGCCCAATGGGCCACGGGTCAGCACGGCCTGGATCTGCCCGCCGTGGGTCTTGATCGCCTTGGCGCGTTCGGCCGGAGTTGGCGCGAGGATCACGTGAAAGCCGTTGCCTTCGATGATCGGCAGGTAGTCGTTGATGGTTTCAACCAGGACCAGAACGGTAACGGGCATGCGAGGGCTCTTCCTGAAGGGTTTGAGGGATTCAGTATGCGACATTTTGCCGGTATGAATCCTGCGTCAGGTGAAGAAAAATCCGACGCCCGCCGGGGATTAGTGCTCCGGCGGGGCGCTACAGAGGGGACGTTAGAAGCAGATATCTGCCGCCTTCACACGCTTCACAAACGCCCCGGCCAACGTGGCGTTGTGATGCTCAATAATCGCCTCGGCCGGTAACGCCGGCGTGTCCATGCACGTGTGGCCATCCTCCGGCAGTACCACCGAGAACCCCAGTTCGACGGCAACCCGGCATGTTGTGTCGATGCAGTACTGGGTTTTCATCCCGACGATCACCAGCTCATTCACCTGTGCCGCCGCCAGTTGTTGCGCCAACCCGGTGTCGAGGAAACAACTGGGCCTGGATTTATCGAACACCGTGTCGCGGGCTTCATCGACCTCCAGTGCCGGCCATAGCTGCCAGAAGGGGCTGCCCGACTCGATGGGTGAACCCGCCGGGCCGGTGTGACGCGCGGCGAAAATCGGTACACCGCCGAGGCGGGCTCGCTGAATCAATGAGTTGATGGTGTCGAGTACGCGTTGGCGCTCGTAGGGTTTTTCCGGGCCATCGTACAGACCTGTCTGCATGTCGATGACCAGCAGGGCGGGGCGCTTGGCTTCAGGCATGGTGTTGCTCCTTGTAGTTGCCAGACGGGCGGAGCAATAAAAAGGCCCCGTCCATTGCTGGCGGGGCCTTGGGTAAATCCGGGTGGCTTAGTTTGCGCGCCACTCACAGCTACCACACGACCCGCCATAAGCGGTCGTGGTGGTGGTGGTGCGGGTGAGGGCCTGCTGAATAAGGTTCATGGGCCGATCATGCTGGCGTTGGCGTTTGGCTGTCAACGCGTCAGCCGAGGTTTTTTTCCGGGACCAGGAGATTTCTTGCAGCATCCAGGAATTCATCAGACAGGCTGTTGCCTTTGGTCGCACGGGCCAGGGTCAGGGCGCCGACCATCATCGTGTACTGGGCAATGGCAGCCTGCCGGTCACCTTCGGGTGTTCCGGTCGCCTGGGTCGCGGCCAGGATCCCCATGGACGCTTCAAAGCCCTGGATAAAGCTGCGCTGCAGCGCGCTGTCGGGCGCCTCGTGGCACATTTCCCCGGCAAACGCTGCCACCGGGCAACTGGACCCGGGGTTGTCACGGTTGGTAGTCGTGAGATACGGATCGATCAGCGCCAGGCGCGCAGTCTCGGGGTCAGGGCTTTGCTCGACCCTGGCCTGCCAGCGCAGGCTCGATTGTTCGAACGCCCGGCTGCAGGCTTCCGTGGCCAGCGCCTCGCGGGACTCGAAGTGCCCGTAGAAACCGCCATGGGTCAGGCCGGCCGCTGCCATCACGTCCGATACGCTGATGCCATGGATGCCCCGTTCACGAAACAGCCGCGTGGCAGCCTCGACGATGATTTCGCGATTGAGTTCGGCTTGTTTGCGGGACACGCGTGGCATCGGAGGCTCTCTGGATCAGGTTGTGGCAGGAATGGGCGGCATCATAAAACGTTTAGCTGGCGTACTGCGCAATCCCGTTGCCGAACGACCAGTTTTCCTTCTTGACCTCCACCAGGCTGATAAATACGTCTTCCAGGCGTACCGCCAGTTCACGGTTCAGACTGTCGGCGATGGTCTTGTACAGCAGTTTTTTCTGCTCGGTGCTGCGGCCTTCGTTCAGGGTGATCTGGATGATCACCAGGTTGTCGGTGCGCTGGATGCCCAGGTACTCAGGGTCATAGATGAAGTGGTGTTCATCGTGCTCGGTGAGGATCTGGAAGTTATCGTGTTCAGGCACGCCGATCGCCGTGTGCATGGCGTTGTAGATCAGCACACCGACGCGTTTGGCGTAGGTGACGTCGGGGTTTTTCCGCAGGTCGATGCGCACGATTGGCATGGCAGTGATTCCAGTGAGAGGCGTGGCTTAAAAATACATGACGTCAGGCATTTATAAAATAGATTTCTTATGAAATGTAAAAATCAAGGCGTAAAAATCACCTTCAACCCTCTGCACCGCACAACCATTCCTCAGCTAAGTCTTTGCTTATTCAAGCGAATCCCGGACAATCGCGCCCCTGTTTCGGTCTGGGCGCTGCCTGTCAGGTTTTTCTGACTCGTCCCGACCGAGTGAATGCGGAGATCCGAACGGATGAATGATCAGGCCAATAGCGTCGACGAACGCTACGCAACGACACCTGCAACCCTCACAAGCTGGAGCCGCCAGGACACCACCTGGATGCTCGGCCTGTTCGGTACGGCCATCGGCGCCGGCACCTTGTTCCTGCCTATCAACGCGGGCCTTGGCGGTTTCTGGCCGCTGCTGATCCTGGCGGTGCTGGCGTTCCCGATGACGTTTTTCGCTCACCGTGGCCTGACCCGCTTTGTACTCTCGGGCCGTGAAGGTTCGGACATCACCGACGTGGTCGAGGAACATTTCGGCCTCAAGGCCGGTGCCGCGATCACCTTGCTGTACTTCTTCGCGATCTTCCCGATCCTGCTGATCTACAGCGTGGCGCTGACCAACACCGTCGGCAGCTTCATGGAGCATCAACTGCACATTGCGCCGCCGCCCCGGGCGATCCTGTCGCTGGTGCTGATCCTCGGCCTGCTGGCCGTGGTGCGTTGCGGCGAGCAGGTGATCGTCAAGGCCATGAGCCTGATGGTGTATCCGTTTATCGTTGCCTTGCTGTTCCTCGCCGTGTACCTGGTGCCGCACTGGAACGGTGGCATCCTCAGCACCGCCAGTACCGTGCCGGCGCCTTCGGCACTGCTGCACACCCTGTGGCTGGCGATTCCGGTGATGGTGTTCTCGTTCAACCACTCGCCGATCATCTCGGCCTTTGCGGTGGACCAGAAGCGCCAGTACGGCGAACACGCCGAGGAGCGCAGCTCGCAGATCCTGTCCCGGGCGCACATCCTGATGGTGGTGATGGTGCTGTTCTTCGTGTTCAGCTGCGTGTTGACCCTGTCGCCCGCACAATTGGCCGAAGCCAAGGCGCAGAACCTGTCGATCCTGTCGTACCTGGCCAACCACTTCAGCAACCCGACCATCGCGTTCGCCGCGCCGCTGATCGCCTTTGTCGCGATTGCCAAGTCGTTCCTGGGCCATTACATCGGCGCCAGTGAAGGCCTCAAGGGCCTGGTGCTCAAAAGTGGCCGTCGCCCGGCGGCCAAGACCCTGGACCGCATGACCGCCGCGTTCATGCTGGTGGTGTGCTGGATCGTCGCTACCCTGAACCCGAGCATCCTCGGCATGATCGAGACCCTGGGCGGGCCGATCATTGCGTCGATCCTGTTCCTGATGCCGATGTATGCGATCCGCAAGGTACCGGCCATGGCCAAATACCGTGGCCAGGCGTCCAACGTGTTTGTGACGGCGGTGGGCCTGGTGGCGATTACCGCGCTGATTTACTCGTTGGTGTCCTGACAGCACCCCGTTTCAATGCAATGATCACGGCCAATTCGCAGACTGCGGATTGGCCGTTTTTTTTGCCAGGGAATTAAGGATTGATCACCACGCCTGAGAGCAACACCGCGCCGAACCGAGCACAAGACTTGCTGGCCGGCCTGTCCATCGCCGGCCTGCTGCTGCCCGAGGCCGTGGCCTATTCCAGCATCGCTGCGTTGCCGCCCCAGGCGGGCGTGATCGCCTTGTTTGCCGGGTTGCTGTGCTACGGCCTGTTTGGCACCAGCCGTTTTGCGATTGTCTCTGCCACATCGTCTTCGGCAGCTGTTCTGGCGGCGGCCACCGCGACGTTGGCCGGGGATGATCCGACGCTGCGGCTAAGCCTGGCGATGGGCCTGGTGCTGGTGACCGGAGCCTTTTTCCTGCTGGCCGGGTTGCTCAAGCTGGGCGGCCTGACCTCGTTTATCGCCAAGCCGGTGCTGCGTGGCTTTGCCTTCGGCCTGGCGCTGACGATCATCCTCAAGCAATTGGCCAGCGTGGTCGGTGTACACCTGACCGACAACAACCTGATTCGCTTCCTGCCCCAGCTACTGGAACAACTGCCTCACTGGAACTGGGCAGCGGCTGCCGTGGCGGGTGTCGCCTTGCTGCTGCTGTGGCTGTGCGCGCGTGTCCGGCGTTTGCCGGGCGGGTTGCTGGTGGTAGTCCTCGGGATTGCCGCCGGCCAGTGGCTGGACTTGCAAGCCCATGGCGTGGCGTTGATCGGCGTGATCGACCTGCGTCTGGAACTGGCAAGCCTGCCGGTGTTGCCGTTTGCCGACTGGCTGCGCCTGGGCGAGCTGGCGTTTGCCATGGTGATGATTCTCTACGCCGAGTCCTACGGCTCCATCAGCTCGTTCGCCCTCAAGCATGGCGACCGGGTGTCGTCCAACCGCGACTTGCTGGCGCTGGGGGCGGCTAACCTGCTGTCCGGGTTGTTTCAGGGCATGCCCACCGGAGCCGGTTATTCGGCGACATCGGCCAATGAAGCGGCAGGCGCCAACTCCCGGCTGGCGGGAGCGGTGGCGGCGCTGGTGGTGTTGGCTATTGTGCTGACGGTGCTGCCGCTGGTGGCATTGACGCCGGAGCCGGTACTCGCGGCCATCGTCATCTATGCCTTGGGCCGTGGCTTGAGCCTGCAACCCCTGGGCCGCTATTTTTCGTGGCGCCGCGACCGATTGCTGGTGATCTGCGCGGTGGCCGCGGTATTGGTGCTTGGCGTGCTGGACGGCCTGTTGGTGGCGGTCGGGATCAGCGTGGTGTTGATGCTGCGCCAGATGTCGTCGGCGGATGTCCGTGAGCTGGGGCGCATCGATGGCGGGCATGATTTTGTCGACCTGCAACATCATCCCGGCGCCGAACGGATTTCGGGCGTGCTGATCGTAAGGCCCAGCGAAGCGCTGTTTTTCGCGAATGCCGAGCGCGTGCTGGGCGCCGTGTTGCATCTGATGCGGCGGGTGTCGTCGCCGGTTCATACCGTGGTGCTGAGCCTGGAAGAGTCGCCGGACCTGGACGGCACCAGTATCGAGGCGCTGCAGGCGTTTTTCGTGCAGGTGCAAGGCGAGGGCAAGTGCCTGGTGCTGGCCCGCGTAAGGCATGAGGCGCAGGAAGTGTTGCAGACGTTGCCTGAAGCGTGCGCGCCTCAGGTGCTGATCAGCGGGTTGAGTGTGGATGGCGCGGTGCAGTTGGCCTTGCAGCCAACTGCTTGAGTTCGAAACTAAAACGTCTCGGCGCTGATCCCCACTTGGGCGAGGTAGCCGTGCAGTGCCTCAAGGTCGTCGTCCGTGACGATCGCACCGACATAGCCATCCGGGCGCACCAGCACCCATTCGCCATGGTCGAGGTTGTAAGCGTCATTGAACTGTCGTTGATCATCCGCCAGGTCGGCGCCTGGCCCGAAGCGATGGATATGCAGGCCAGGACCAGGCTTCAACGACCCGCGCTTCACCTCGTAGCCCAGCAACGTCCAATGCGTGCCTTGGAACAGGTTGAATAGCCGGGACGAATGACCAGCGGCGTCCCGGACCGTTGCATCGGGTGCCCGGTCGCCGGCGAGCAAGCGGCCGTCACGTTCAGCCGGTTGCAGCGCAAGGCTGGAGTGGGGATACCCGATATCGAGTTGGTGCACCTCGCGGCCACGACGCATGTCGCCGTTTTTCATCCCGTCCAGCAGCTTGGTCGACAGGCCGAGCATCGACGCAGCCACCGGGCGTCGCTCTTCCTCATAGGTGTCGAGCAATGCGTCGGGCGCACCGGCAATGACCGCTGCCAGCTTCCAGCCCAGGTTGTAGGCATCCTGCACGCTGGTATTGAGGCCCTGGCCCCCGGTTGGCGGGTGAATGTGCGCGGCGTCCCCGATGAGAAACACCTGCCCGACGCGATAGCGGTCGGCGAGCCGCGCATTCATCGTGTAGGCCGACGCCCAGGAGACGGACTGGATGTGAATGTCCTGCCGACCTGTGCGCTGCGCCACCATGGTCATGAGCCCTTCGGCACTGAGGTCAACTTCTGCGTCCAGTGGAATCGGCGCCTGTATCTGAAACAGCTCGGTCCCCGCCAATGGGCAGATAGCGATCTGCGTTGTCATGCACTCATTGCTGAACCGGTGCCAGTAGTCCCGTGACAGGCCGGTCATTACAACGTCGGCCACGATGGCGCGAACGCCGAGGGTTTGCCCGGGAAACCCGATATCCAGCGTGCGCCGTACCACACTGCGGCCGCCGTCTGCGCCAACGAGCCAACGCGTGTGAAGGGTGTGTCCGCCGTCATGGCCGGCCAGATGTGCGGTCACGCCCTGGCTGTCCTGCTCGAAGCCCACCAGCTCGCAGCCAAACTCCGGGCGGTGCCCCAGTTCCAGCAGGCGGTCGCGCATCAGCCCTTCGGTCAGGAACTGCGCCAGCATCAAGGGCTGCTGATAGGGCTCCGCTGGCGTCGGCTCGGACTGCTCGACCACCTTGGCGTCTGTATGGCTGCCGTCTGCGTTGTATCGCCGCTCGGGCGGGTAGACGTCGCCCGCGGCGATGATGCGGTCGAGAATGCCGAGGTCTTCGAAGATTTCCTGGGTCCGGGGTTGAATGCCCTTGCCCCGTGAGCCATGGAACGGCGAGG
This sequence comes from Pseudomonas sp. 1912-s, assembly GCF_029269205.1. Taxonomy (NCBI): domain Bacteria; kingdom Pseudomonadati; phylum Pseudomonadota; class Gammaproteobacteria; order Pseudomonadales; family Pseudomonadaceae; genus Pseudomonas; species Pseudomonas sp. 1912-s. The sequence goes on from NZ_JARIXR010000005.1 coordinate 230,726, forward strand.
GCGCTTTCTCGATCAGCCGGAAGGACACCCCCCGTCGCGCCAGCTCGATTGCCAGGGTCAAACCGGCTGCACCCGCACCACAAATCAGAACGTCGACTGCGCATTGCTGTTTCATCTGGATCGCCTTTATATGTAATATGCACATATATTTGAACAAGGAAAAATCCGTGTCAACAGAAAGTGTGCAAAATACACCTATCGGTCGTCAGATTCGTGAGCTTCACGGGGCGCTGATTGAAATTGTCGGCGCGATGAACCGCCCCCAGCGCGACGAAGTGATGGTCCGCGAGGCCGGGATAGCCCTCGATCGGGCACTGTTTCCGCTGGTGGTGCTGGTGGAGCGGTTGGGGCCGATTGGCGTTGTGGAGTTGGCCGACCGCGTGGGGCGCGACTACACCACGGTCAGTCGCCAAGTGGCGAAGCTGGAAAGCCTTGGCCTGGTCGACCGCCAGGAAAGCGCCAAGGACCGCCGGGTGCGCGAGTCGGTTATCACCCCAGAGGGCAAGGCGATGACGGATCGGGTGGATGAGGCGCGGACCCGCATGGGCATGGCTATCTTCGCCAACTGGGAGCAGCAGGATATTGATCACCTGGTGCGGCTGATGGGCAAGTTTGCCGCCGACCTCAACGACGATGCGCTGGTCACGCTCAGCCTGGAAAGCGAATAGAAAACCCGGGCAAAAAAATACCCCTCAATGAGGGGTATTCAGACGGCTTCCAGCGGTTACCGGCGGCGGAACAACGGCAGCGGTTCATCCGTTGCAGCCTGGTACGTCACCGAGAAATCCTTGAGGCTTTCCAGTGCTTCGTACGGGTCTTTGTCGGCGCGCAAGGCGAAGGCATCGAACCCGCAGCGGCGCAGGTAGAACAGTTGGTCGCGCAGCACGTCGCCAATTGCCCGCAGCTCGGCCTTGTAACCGTAGCGGTCACGCAGCAGGCGGGCGTTGGAGTAGTTGCGACCGTCGGTGAAGGCCGGGAAGTTCAGGGCGATCACCTGGAAATGCTCCACGTCATCACCGATCTCTTCGGCTTCTTCATCGGCATCCAGCCACACGCCCAGGCCGCCGTCGCGGGCTTTCAGGGCGTGAGCGTGCTCGCGCCACAGGGCCAGCGGCACGATCAGGTCGTCGCAGTTGGAGATGCCATCGAAACTCGCATCCTTGGGCAGCAGGTGCCAGGTTTCGTCGACGACTTCGTTGTTCTTAATGATTCGCTGCATAGACGCGCTCCTTGAACAGGTCAATGCCGATGCGCTGGTAGGTGTCGATGAAACGCTCATCTTCGGTGCGCTGTTCAACGTACACGTCGATCAGCTTGCCGATCACGTCAGGCATGGCTTCCTGGGCGAAGGACGGGCCGAGGATCTTGCCCAGGCTCGCATCGCGGCTGGCGCTGCCACCCAGGGACACTTGGTAGAATTCTTCGCCTTTCTTGTCCACGCCCAGGATGCCGATGTGGCCGACGTGGTGGTGACCACAGGCGTTCATGCAACCGGAGATGTTCAGGTCCAGCTCGCCGATGTCGAACAGGTAGTCCAGGTCGTCGAAACGGCGCTGGATCGACTCGGCAATCGGGATCGACTTGGCGTTGGCCAGGGAGCAGAAGTCGCCACCCGGGCAGCAGATGATGTCGGTCAGCAGGCCGATGTTCGGCGTGGCAAAACCCTGCTCGCGCAGCTCGCCCCACAGAGTGAACAGTTGAGACTGTTCAACGTCGGCGAGGATGATGTTCTGCTCGTGGGAGGTGCGCAGTTGGCCGAAGCTGTAGCGCTCGGCCAGGTCGGCGACGCCGTCCAGCTGCTTGTCGGTGATGTCACCCGGTGCAACGCCGGTAGGTTTCAACGACAGGGTCACGGCCACATAGCCCGGCTTTTTGTGGGCCAGGGTGTTGCGGGTGCGCCAGCGGGCAAAACCTGGGTGCTGCTGGTCGAGTTCGGCCAACTCGGCGTCCTGATTGCTCAGTACCTTGTAGTCCGGGTCGACGAAATGCTTGGCGACGCGATGCACTTCGGCGTCGGTCAGGGTGGTCTGGCCGCCGCGCAGGTGTTCCATCTCGGCGTCGACTTTCTGGGCGAACACCTCAGGGGTCAGCGCTTTTACCAGGATCTTGATCCGGGCCTTGTACTTGTTGTCACGACGGCCATAGCGGTTGTACACCCGCAGGATCGCGTCGAGGTAGCTCAACAGGTCCTGCCACGGCAGGAATTCGTTGATGAAGGCACCGACCACCGGCGTACGGCCAAGGCCACCGCCGACGAGCACACGGAAGCCCAGTTCGCCAGCGGCGTTATGCACCGGCTCCAGGCCGATGTCGTGCACTTCGATGGCGGCGCGGTCCGAGGTCGAGCCATTGATGGCGATCTTGAACTTGCGCGGCAGGTAGGCGAATTCCGGGTGGAAGGTGGTCCATTGACGGACGATTTCACACCACGGGCGCGGGTCGATCAGTTCGTCAGCGGCAACGCCGGCGAATTGGTCGGTGGTCACGTTGCGCAGGCAGTTACCGCTGGTCTGAATGGCGTGCATCTGCACGGTGGCCAATTCAGCCAGGATGTCCGGCACGTCTTCCAGGGCCGGCCAGTTGAACTGGACGTTCTGGCGGGTACTGATGTGGGCGTAGCCTTTGTCGAAGTCGCGGGCAATCTTGGCCATCATGCGCGTCTGACGGGAAGTCAGTTGGCCATAAGGCACGGCAACCCGCAGCATCGGCGCAAAGCGCTGAACATAAAGGCCATTTTGCAGGCGCAGAGGGCGGAACTCTTCTTCGCTCAGTTCACCTGCCAGATAGCGTCGGGTCTGATCACGGAACTGCTTGACGCGGTCCTCGATGATGCGCTGATCGTATTCGTCGTATACGTACATATAGGTCCTGTTCTCGGCAAATCTGCGCGCACGGCCGCGCACTCCCAACGGAGCCGGCGCACGATACCAGTTTGCGTTTATGCGCAAAAGTGATGTTTGAGTATATGCAAATAACCAAAACGCCTAATGAGAACCGTTATCGCGATACCCACATTTGTCATGCGGGCAATCATGAACTTTACTGTGCTCGTGTCTTTGTGCAATCACCTATAAAACCGACAAGAGGCGATGCTATGAGCAATCCGACCAAAGCCCGCAAAAGTGACAGCAGTGTCGATGCCTGGGCCATTTTGTTCCTGATTATCCTGGTGGTTTCCACTGCCGTGTTCTGGGTCAGCCATCAATAAAGGGGGGTTACCCGAGCCGGATTGTCCGACAATCGGCAATTAACCGAGATTGACCGGCCCGATGCCATTATCATGGGCTGTCATTCCGAAGGGCTCAGGCAACGATGTTGAAGGTTCTCTGCAAGTGCTTGCTGGTGCTGAGCATGCCGTTCTGGGCCATTGCCCAGGCGACGTCGGTGGTGTTTCTCAACCCTGGCAATTCGACCGAGACCTTCTGGGTCAGCTACGCGCAATTCATGCAGGCCGCCGCCAGGGACCTCGGCCTGGATTTGCGTGTGCGCTATTCCGAGCGCAACCCCGAGACCACCCTTTCCCAAGCCCGCGAGGCGTTGCAGGGCAGTCAGCGGCCGGACTACCTGGTGCTGGTCAACGAGCAATACATCGCCCCGCAGATCCTGCGCCTGTCCGAGGGCAGTGGGGTCAAGCTGCTGATCGTCAATAATGCGCTGACGGCCGATCAGACCCAATTGCTCGGCGCGGGCAAGTACCCCAACTGGATCGGCAGCATGGTCGCCGACGACGAGGAGGCGGGCTACCTGATGCTCACGCAGCTGTTGCGCCTGCATGGGCCTGTCGCCCCTGGCCAGACCCTTGACCTGATTGCGTTCTCCGGCGCCAAGACCACACCTGCCGCTCAACTGCGTGAACGGGGTTTGCAACGCGCCCTGGCCGACCATCCGCAGGTGCGCCTGCGCCAATTGGTGTATGGCGAGTGGAGCCGCCAGCGGGCCTTTGACCAGGCCACGCAGCTCTTCAAACGTTACCCGCAGACAGCGTTGGTGTGGTCGGCCAATGACGAAATGGCACTGGGGGCGATGGACGCACTCAAGGAGGCCGGGCGAGCGCCGGGCAGGGACGTGTTATTCAGTGCGGTCAACAGCTCGCCTGAAGCGTTGCAGGCGCGCCTTGACGGACGCCTGAGTGTGCTGGTGGCCGGGCACTTTACCCTCGGCGGCTGGGCGATGGTGGTGCTGCATGACGATGCCCGTGGGCTGGACATGGCGCAGTACGGCGGGCGTGAGCGCAAGCTCGGGCTCTTTCGAATGATTGACCCACCACACGCCACGCGCCTTTTGCAGTTGCAGGGGCGCGAGGACTACGGTGTGGATTTTCGTGCGCTGTCGGCCCTGGGCAAACCAGCCACCTACCGTTACCCGTTCAGCCTGCAATTGCTGATGCACTGACCGGGCTCAAACCCCGGCCAGGTGCAGCACCAGCTTGACGATGCCAAACAGGGTCAAGGCGAAGACGGCGGTGAACAGAATGCCCAGCACCACAAAATGACTGGGCTTGCCGTGGGTAAAGTCGCGGGCGCGGTTCTTGCCGCTTTGCACGCCGAAGGCGGCGGCCATGACGCTGTGGAGCATTTGCCAGAACGTCGGTGGCTTGTTGTTGGAGTCGTCCATGTGGTCCTCGACGGCGGGATAAGCCCAATGTTCCCCAAAGGATAGTCAACTTGCAGTAAAACGCGGCCCCATAGCTATCTACTGCCTGGCAGGGCGCTGCACTGGATGTACTGAGACTCCTTAACTCGCATCATCAGGAGTCACTACATGCCAGCCATACCCCCTCGCGCAGACGACGGTTTGCATACGAAACAGATCAGAGCCAGCCTCCCGGCGTGGATTGCTCACAGTACGCTCACCGATATTCAACGCCTCAAGCCCGCAGTGTTTCCCGGTCATTCCCCGTCAGGCCCGCTACCGCAATGGCTGATCAGCGCCAGCGGCGAACTGCAGCGCGCCCTCAGCGCCAGTCAGGCAAGCAGTCGCACCTCCCGAGAGCGTCTGGCCAGGACCCTGGCGACATTAAAAGGGGTGAGTAAGTTTGCCGAGCCGCTGCTGGTCGAGGCCTTGAAGAAGCGTTTGGGGCAGACCCTGGATGTGAATAAAAATGCGCTGTTCTACCTGCGCTACCGCATGGCGACGGAGCAACACACCTTGTTGCAGGCGGCGTTGTTGAACTTCGAAGGCAATGAGGACTTTTCCCAGACGTCGCTGGGTGAAACCAGTGCCTTGGCACCCATCGATGCGCTGGTCACTGAGTATGGAGCGTTCGACCGCGCAGCAGGAGGCTGGTCGGCGACTTATCGCTACACCGAAAAACTGTCGCTTTCCCCACAGGATTTCTCGCAGCTGTGCCGCACGCTGGATCTGGGGCGGCAATATCAGGACCACTTGAAACAGGTGTTCGAGGCGCCTGACCGAGCCGCAACGGTGCGGGCACAGATGATTGCCGCGCAAAAAGACCTATTGGCGGTGCGGGTACACGCCGCCCGCATGAAGAATGAAATCACTCAACCGTTCTATCGGGCGCTGCTGGCTGTCCTGTCCGGCACCCCCTACGCCACGCTGGAGGGCAAGCCATTGGCCTACAGCCGCTTGTCGATCTTCGGTATGCCCCTTGGCGAAATCGTCTTGATCGGCCCGGGCTTCAAACCCCAGGGCCGTACGGTGTTCGACTGGGTCTTTCCGCTCCCGGGCGCGATCGACTGGTTGACCCCCAAGGTACCGGTCGGGCGCTTTGTGGTATGGATCCCAGGGGCGCCGCTGTACCCGCTCAAGGAATACGATTCGATTGCGCAATTCAACCAGGACCTGGCGATCAACTTGCGCGCACCGTCCTATCAGAAGCTGTTCGCCAGCCTGCTGCCGCAGAACAAGGCGGCGGAGTTTTTGCAGCGTTTGAACGCCAAGTTGTACACCCACAAATGGAACAACCAAGGGCTGCGCGAGCAGGTGTACGACGAGAATATCGATCTGAACCTGCGCGACACACCCGTCATCGGCGAGCCCTTCGGCGCCCTTTACGATCTGCATGTGCAGCGCTTGAAAGACAACGCGCTGACGGTGGCAGTACCCACGGCCGAAGCCGATCGCCAGGCCGCCAGGGAGCGTCTCGACTATTGGCTGAGTATCGGCATGAATGTGCTGAACGTGGCGGCGTTTGTCGTGCCTGGGGTGGGCGAGTTGATGATGGCGGTGACCGCCGTTCAACTGGGGATGGAGGTCTACCACGGCCTCGAATCCTGGCAACAGGGCGACATGGAGGGTGCCTTGGGGCATTTGGAGTCGGTGGCACTGAACGTTGCCTTTATGGCAAGTTTGGGCGTTGCCGGTGTGATGGCGGGCAAGGCGCCGGTGATTCAGGTGTCCAAATGGGTCGATGGGATGGTGCCGGTCAAGTTGCCCAACGGTGAAGCCCGGCTGTGGAAACCGGACCTGACCCCTTATCGCAGCGAAGTGGTACTGCCCCCCAGCCTGCGGCCTAACGCACAAGGCCAGTATGAGACTGGTGGCAAGATTTACGTACGCCTGGGCGAGGACCTGTTTGAAAAGGGCTTTGATACGCGCCAGGGCAAATGGCGGCTCAAGCACCCCACCAATCCCGATGCCTACCAACCCATCCTTGAGCACAACAATGCCGGGGCATGGCGCCACACCCATGAAAACCCGCTGCTGTGGAATCGCACGACGCTGCTGCGCCGCCTGGGTCACGAGGCCGAGGGGTTTTCCGATGAGACCCTGAACACCATCGGCGATATCAGCGCGGTGCCAGATGATGTACTGCGCAAGGTGCACATGGACGGCCGCCCGGTGCCGTCGTTGCTGGCCGATACCCTGCGCCAATTCCGCGCTGACCGGGGCGCCAGCGAAGTGATCGAACAATGGCGTACCGGTGTCGGCATCGATGACCGTTATGAATACGCCTTGCCGTTGCTGGTGCAAATGCCGAACTGGCCCGCCGGACGGGTGCTGGAATTGTTCCAGGGGCCGGAACCCTGGGGCGTGTCTCGCCGCTATGGCAAACCGTTATCGGCCGCAGATATGCGTGCCACGATCAAAATCACCCGTGGCGAGATGCTGGCGGGCAAGTTGCCTCGCCAAGTGCTGGCCGAACTGGGCGAGCAGGGCAGCAGTGACCTGTTGGGGGCTCATGCACAAGGTGACCAGGAGTACGTCTTCCGTACCCGGCTGGTGGACTTTGCGCAGAAGCGCAAACCGGCGCTGGTCGACAGCCTGTATCGCTCCGGCGAGCCCAAACAGGTGGTGTCCCAGGTGCTTGAGCAGCGCTTCGCCTCGTTGCCCCGTGGGGCAGTCAGTGAAGTGCTGGAGCAGGCAAGTGTTCGCCAGCGCGCGGAATTGGTCCGCACCGGTCGGGTCCCGGCAAGCCTGGATAACCTTGCGCGTATCCGCGCTCAACAAGGGCGGCTGAGCCGGGCAATCACCGGCCTGCATCGCCTGACCATCGCCTCGGCCGACAGCGAGCGCCTGGCGTTGCATAGCCTGGAACAGTTGCCGGGCTGGCCTGCGACTTTGCGCCTGGAAGTGCGCGGCGAAAGCGTCACTGGCCCGCTGATCGACAGTATCGGCCCGCAAAATGCCGTCGAACGCAAATACCTGGTCAAGACCGGCGATATCTATCAGGCCTTCGACGAGCGGGGTCAAAGCCTCAACAGCCTCACGCCCGACGGTCGCAACTTCTTTGAGTCGATCATGCAGGCCTTGCCCGATCAGGCGCGACAGTCATTGGGCCTGCCGTCCGTCACCCAGGATGCCGAGCTGCAGCAGGCCTTGGCGCGCTATGCGACGACCCATCGTGACGCCATGGCGGCCATTTTGAAGCAGCGCGTGCCGCGTTCCCGACCCTCCCTGGCACCGACGACCGGGCCGGTGGGATACGCGCTGAGTGGGCGAGGTGATGCCTTTGCCCATGAGACGTCGCTGACCACCCGGCTGCGGGCCATTTATCCAAACTTCTCCGAGGAAGAGGCCGAGCGTTTTGTGCTGATGCGGCTGGCCAGCGGCGAGACGCAACAGCAGATTCTGCATCTGTTGACCACGCGCCAGCGCGAGCTGGACGGGCTGAAGGCAATCCTGGACGGGTGGGCGCAAGGCAACCCCGGTCGCCAGCGCATAGCCGACGTTTTGATCGGTGGCTGGCGACAAGGCCTGGTTCGCGGGGTTGACGCGCATGCCTATCTGGACCTGATGGAAATCAGTGAGTTACCGCTGCTTGTTGCCGACTTCTCGCACGTACGTGGGTTGAAATTGTCTGGCGCGGCAGTAGCCGGCCAGACACGGGCGGCGCTGTTCCGGCAATTTCCCAATGTCAAACGTGTGGACCTTTATGTTGAGCAGGCCGAGTTGAACGCCATCGCCGATGGCCTGGGCGCGTTACCCGGCGTGACCGAGTTGGCCATTGATGGGTATCAGTTGAGCTATACGCCCGAGTTTATCCAGGGCCTCAACCAACGGGTGCAACTTGAACGTTTGAGCCTGGCGGGCGACCTTCCTGCCCTGGACGTCAGCGGCCTGAAAAACCTGCGCAGTCTCAGCGTCTCCGGCTCTCTGGCCGAATGGCCGACCGGCGTGCTGGCCCTCGAACACCTGGAAGCCTTGAACCTGTCCGGTACACGGATCAATACCGTTACGCCGCAGTTGTTCGCCGGGCATGAGCGGGTGTGGCGTGGTTTGACCATGAAATGGTCGGCCTTCGAGCCCTCCGCATTTATGGCGGTGTTTGACCACGTGCACGGTAACGCGGCGCACCTGATGGACGAAGCGCAACTGGTACAAACGTATTGCGCCGGCAGCCTGGCCAACTTGAACGCCGGGGATTCGGCGTTCGCCCGAAATGCGTTGGCCGAATTCACCCGGCTGGGACTGTCCGCGCGTGAACAGGTAGTGCGGGTCAACACCCTGCATGAAGAACACCGGGTTTTGACGGCAGAGCTGGAGAGCTGGCAGGCCCGTGAGCTTCGGGTAGGCGGGAAATTGGTCGATGTCTTTTATCGTCAGCGTGCGGCCAGAAGTATTCTGGACTGCTGGCGCGCGGGTCTGGAGCAGCGCTATGGCGGGGGTGCGGCAGTAGCAGGACCTTCTTCACGGGTGGAAAGCGCAGTGAGCCTGGACCTGTCGGGCGGCATGCTGGGTGATTTGCCCGAACTTCCGGCACAGGGTTTTACCCATGTGAGCCAATTGCAACTGGCCAGCGCCCGTCTGTCGTTGCCGGCGCTGGAAAGCGTGTTGGGCAAGGTGCCCAATCTGCGCCGCCTGGGGCTGAGCGGCAACAAGCTTTCAACATTACCGAGGGCGTTCAGCGACCTGCAGGCCCTGCAGTTCCTCGATCTGTCCCGCAACCAACTGACGGTGACGCCCGCCATCCAGCATCAACTCAACGCCATGACGCAGTTGCAGCAACTGACAATGTCGTTCAACCGCCTGGGCGTTCTGGATGTGCGGATGTTGTCGAAACTGCAAAAGCTGGACCTGAGCCATACCGCGCTGCGTGAGTGGCCGACCGGCGTTCTCGAACTGCCGCAGCTGGGTGAATTGAAGCTCAATCACAGCGCGATCACGCGCATTCCGCCGCAGGCCCTGAGCGGCCACGACCTGCTGATGTTGAGGACTAACCTGCGGGGTTGTCCGCTGACGCTGCAAGCCTGCGCCGACATCGAGCAATTCTCCCGGCGCCTGTATCGAGACGATCCTCTGCATCTGGTTTCGACACAACAGGCCTTTGCTCAGGCCGCCTACCTGGACAGTCCCATGGGCATTCCCAAGGCCGGTCTGGCCGAAGGCTCGACCGGCGGTGAGCCGGAGTATTTCCCTCTTGAAGTGTCGGAAGACCCCGACATGTTGATTGCGCTGGCGTTGGACCCGGCGGGCGCTGAATCGCGGCTGACTGCGGCGCAGCGCTTGCGCCGCCTGGCACCCCAGCTGAGCGACAGTGGCGCGGTGAGCCTGATCGATGGCTTGCGCGAAAGCGGCCTGGGGGCGCTGGATATCGAAGCGCGCCTGCGGCAGTGGACGCAGCAGCACAAGGCACTGGTGATGATGTTGAACGAATGGATCGACGTTCGCGGTTACCGCGAGGACGGTGGCTGGATCAGCGCCATTGACCGTCGGCGTGCGGCCGACCGGATTCTGGACAGCTGGCGGCACAACCTGCGTGCCGACCCCGGGAAGCCAGCGATCGATGGTCGACACCGGTTGGACTTATCCGGGCTGTATCTGGGGGAGCTACCTGCGGTGCCCAGGCAGTTCAATCACGTCACCGAATTGAACTTGAACGCGGTCAGGCTCACCGAACAAGGTTCCAACGGGTTTTTGCGTGCATTTGCCCAGGCCCGCAGCCTGGTACTCAACCACAACGGTTTGAGCCGCTTGCCCGAAGCCCTCGACGAGTTCAGCGCGCTGACTCGATTCGAAGCGGCTTACAACGATCTGCGCGACAGCGCTGGGCTGGAGCAATGCCTGGCGCACTGGCCGGCACTTGAATGGCTGGACCTGAGTGAAAACACGCTGGCGAACCTGGACATCCGCGCCTTGCCCAACCTGCGGCATCTGGATGTGCACGCCAACATCCTCGAAGACTGGCCGGCCGGGGTGTTGCACGCGCGTAACCTGAGCAATCTTGACCTGAGCAATAACCAGATTGAAACCATTCCACTTGGGGCACTGGATGACGAGCACGAGGTGCTGATGCGAAACACTGATCTGTCCGACAACCTGCTGCTCGAGCAGGAACTGGAGGCGTTGCGCGAATATCAGGCACGAACCGGCAATGGTTTGGGCTTCTCCCAGAATGATATCGACCGCCTGCTGGAGGGCTACGCCACAACGGAGGAGTCCGGCAGCAGCGAAGATGAGGCCCACCCTGAATTATTGACGGAGGCCGAACAGAAAGCGCAATGGTTTGCCGGCATACCCGACGGCTCATCCCGGCACCGTGTATGGGAAAACCTCAAGGCGAACGAGCAGAGCCGGGATTTTTTCTACATTGTGGCCCAATTGCGGCATGCCAAGGACTTTGTCCAGGACAAAGCGGAGCTGAGCCGTCGGGTCTGGGAGGTGCTGGAAGCTGCCGACCAGTACCCGCAATTGCAGGCAACCCTGTTTGTGAGGGCTCATGCCTCAATCTCCCGCGTCACCTGTGGTGATGGCTGGATCCTGTTGTTCAGCGACCTGGAGGTTCGGGTCTATGAGTTCAAGGCACTCCACAGCGGTACCGAGGGCCAGGAAGGCCCGGCGTTGCTGAAGCTGGCCACCGGCATCATCCGCCTGGAAGAAGTGGAGGCCGTGGCCGAAGCCGCGATCCTGCGACGACCGGGTATCGACCCGGCAGAGATTCGCCTGGCCTACCGTATCGGGCTGGCCCAGCGCCTGGCGTTGCCTCGCCAGCCATCCACCATGATCTACCGCAACCTATCCCGGGTCTCCGACGCCGATATCGATGCGGCTTATGCATCGATCATCGCCAAGGAGGCCCAACCGGCCTTTGTCGAGAAGTTGGTGGGTCGTGAGTACTGGGTGGATTACCTGAAGCGGCGTTACCCGGCTGAATTCTCCGCCTTGACCCAGCAACGGCAGGTCCGCCTGGACGCACTGGAGACGCGGCATTCCGAGATCACCCCGGGCTACCTGGAAGAGATTTCGGCACTGGACACGCAGTACAAAGCTGAACAGGCGGCGCTGGCCATACGGCTTTGCGCAATCGAACGCGCGGCGCTCAATCTGTGAAGAAAGCCGGAGCCGGTCCGAGCCTGGCTCCGGCATCGATCAGTTGTCGTAACCCAGGTTTGGCGCCAGCCAGCGCTCGGTCACACTCAAGTCCTGATCCTTGCGCGCGGTGTAGCTCGCCACCTGGTCCTTGTCGATCTTGCCCACGGCGAAGTACTGCGCCTGCGGGTGGGCGAAGTACCAGCCGCTGACCGCCGCTGCCGGGAACATCGCGTAGTGCTCAGTGAGGAACACGCCGCTGCGGCCGGCCTGCATTTCGCGGGCTTCAGGGTCCAGCAGTTGGAACAACTGGGCCTTCTCGGTGTGATCCGGGCACGCCGGGTAGCCTGGAGCAGGGCGGATGCCGCTGTACTGTTCCTTGATCAGTGCTTCGTTATCCAGTTGCTCGTCCTTGGCGTAGCCCCAGTGCTCTTTACGCACCTGCTGGTGCAGCCACTCGGCGCAGGCTTCGGCCAGGCGGTCGGCCAGGGCCTTGACCATGATCGAGTTGTAGTCGTCGCCAGCGTCCTGGTAGGCCTTGGCGACTTCTTCGGCGCCGATGCCGGCGGTGGTGATGAAACCACCGATGTAGTCGGTCACGCCGCTGTCCCTGGGCGCCACGAAGTCGGCCAGGGAGAAATTGGGCTTGCCGTCGGTCTTGATGATCTGCTGGCGCAGGTGGTGCAGCTTGGCAATTGGCTGGCCATCGTCGCCGTAGACTTCCAGGTCATCCTCCTGCACCTGGTTGGTCGGCCAGAAGCCGAACACGGCGCGGGCGCTGATGAGCTTTTCGTCGATCAGCTTCTTGAGCATTTCCTGGGCATCGGCGTACAGCGCGGTGGCGGCTTCACCGACCACTTCGTCTTCAAGGATGCGCGGGAACTTGCCGGCCAGGTCCCAGGAGATAAAGAACGGCGTCCAGTCGATATACTCGGCCAGCACCTTGAGGTCGATATTGTCCAGCACTTTGGAACCGGTAAAAGTCGGCTTGACCGGCGTGTACGTGCTCCAGTCGAACTGCGGCTTCTTGGCAATCGCCGCCGGGTAGCTCAGTCGCTCGGTGCGGGCGCTGCGGTTGGAGGTGCGCTCGCGCACGTCAATGTATTCCAGGCGGGTTTTCTCGACAAAACCGGCCTTCAATTCCTTGGACAACAACTGGGTGGCCACGCCCACGGCGCGGGAGGCGTCGGTGACGTAGATCACGGCGTCATTGCTGTACTTCGGTTCGATCTTCACCGCCGTGTGGGCCTTGGAGGTGGTGGCGCCACCGATCATCAGCGGCAGGTGGAAGTCCTGGCGCTGCATCTCACGGGCGACGTGCACCATCTCGTCCAGGGACGGGGTGATCAGGCCGGACAGGCCGATGATGTCGCACTTCTGTTCCTTGGCCACTTGCAGGATCTTCTCGGCCGGCACCATTACGCCCAGGTCGACGATGTCATAGCCGTTGCAACCCAGCACCACGCCGACGATGTTCTTGCCGATGTCGTGCACGTCGCCCTTGACGGTGGCCATCAGGATCTTGCCCTTGGCTTCCGGCTTGTCGCCTTTTTCCAGCTCGATGAAGGGGATCAAGTGGGCCACGGCCTGCTTCATCACCCGGGCGGATTTCACCACCTGGGGCAGGAACATTTTGCCGGCGCCGAACAGGTCGCCGACGATGTTCATGCCGGACATCAGCGGGCCTTCGATCACCTCGATCGGGCGCGCGAACGACTGCCGGGATTCTTCGGTGTCTTCGATGATGTGGGTGGTGATGCCCTTGACCAGCGCGTGTTCCAGGCGCTTGTTCACGTCCCAGCCACGCCACTCTTCGGTCTCGGCTTCCTTGACGCTGCCGTCGCCCTTGTACTTGTCGGCGATGGCGAGGAGGGCGTCGGTGCCTTCCGGAGTGCGGTTGAGCACCACGTCTTCCACGGCGTCGCGCAGTTCAACCGGGATCTGGTCGTAGATTTCCAGCTGGCCGGCGTTGACGATACCCATGCTCAGGCCATTGCGGATTGCATACAGCAGGAACACCGAGTGGATCGCCTCGCGCACCGGGTTGTTGCCCCGGAACGAGAACGACACGTTGGACACGCCGCCCGAGGTCAGTGCATACGGCAGCTCGTCGCGGATGTAGGCACAAGCGTTGATGAAGTCGACGGCGTAGTTGTTGTGCTCTTCGATACCGGTGGCCACCGCGAAGATGTTCGGGTCGAAGATGATGTCTTCCGGCGGGAAGCCGACTTCGTTCACCAGGATGTCGTAGGAGCGCTTGCAGATCTCTTTCTTGCGCGCTTCGGTGTCGGCCTGGCCGGCTTCGTCGAAGGCCATCACCACCACTGCAGCGCCGTAGCGCTTGCACAGCTTGGCGTGGTGAATGAACTGCTCGACGCCTTCCTTCATGCTGATGGAGTTGACGATGCCCTTGCCCTGGATGCATTTCAGGCCGGCCTCGATCACTTCCCACTTGGAGGAGTCGATCATGATCGGTACGCGGGAGATGTCCGGTTCGCCGGCAATCAGGTTGAGGAAGGTCACCATGGCCTTCTTCGAATCCAGCATGCCTTCGTCCATGTTGATGTCGATCACCTGGGCGCCGGCTTCCACCTGCTGCAGGGCGACTTCCAGGGCTTCGGTGTAGTTGTCTTCGCGGATCAGGCGGGCGAAGCGGGCGGAACCGGTGATATTGGTGCGCTCGCCGACGTTGACGAACAACGAACTGCGATCAATCGTGAACGGTTCCAGGCCAGACAGGCGGCACGCCTTGGGGATGTCCGGGATCGGACGCGGGGCGTAACCGGCCACGGCCTTGGCGATGGCTTCGATGTGGCCCGGCGTGGTACCGCAGCAGCCGCCGACGATGTTGAGGAAGCCGCTCTGGGCGAACTCTTCGATGACCTTGGCAGTTTGCGACGGCAGTTCGTCGTACTCGCCGAATTCGTTGGGCAGGCCGGCGTTCGGGTGCGCGGAAACGTGGGTGTTGGCCTTGTTCGACAACTCTTCCAGGTACGGGCGCAACTCGCTGGCGCCCAGGGCGCAGTTCAGGCCCACAGACAGCGGCTTGGCGTGGCTGACCGAGTTCCAGAAGGCTTCGGTGGTCTGGCCCGACAACGTACGGCCGGAGGCGTCGGTAATGGTGCCGGAGATCATGATCGGCAGTTCGACGTTCAATTCTTCGAACACACCCTGCACAGCGAAGATCGCGGCCTTGGCGTTGAGGGTATCGAAGATGGTCTCGATCAGGATCAGGTCGGCGCCGCCCTCGATCAGGCCCTTGGTGGCCTCGGTGTAGTTTTCCACCAGCTCATCGAAGGTCACGTTGCGGTAGCCGGGGTTGTTCACATCGGGCGACAGCGAGCAGGTACGGCTGGTCGGGCCGAGCACGCCGGCGACGAAACGCGGCTTGGCCGGGTTTTCCAGGGTCTTGGCGTCGGCGATCTTGCGTGCCAGGCGTGCGCCTTCTACGTTTAACTCGTAGGCCAGCTCCTCCATGCCATAGTCGGCCATGGAAATGCGCGTGGCGTTGAAGGTGTTGGTTTCCAGGATGTCGGCGCCGGCATCCAGGTAGGCTTTTTCGATGCCGCCGATCACGTCCGGACGGGTGATCACCAGCAGGTCGTTATTGCCCTTGACGTCGCTCGGCCAGTCAGCGAAGCGTTTGCCACGGTAGTCTTGCTCTTCCAGCTTATAGCTCTGGATCATCGTGCCCATGCCGCCGTCGAGGATCAGGATGCGTTCCTTGAGGGCTTGGTGGAGGGCTTGCAGACGAGCGCTACGATCGGGCATGGGACTACTCTGGTCAGGTATCACGGAGGGCGAAGATCATAGCAAACCTGTGCGCTTTTAGAGCATGCACCGGTTTTGCATGAATATCGCTCATGTTGTCGAGGATGTTACATCGGTAGAATCGCCGGATTTTTCACTGTACGCATTGAATCGGGACCGGGAACATGTCACTTCGCCTTATCGCCAGCGCCGCGTTTGCGCTGTTCGCTCTCACCGCACAGGCAGAAGGTCCCGCCCCGGCGATCTCTTATACCCGTGATATCCAGCCAATCTTCACCGAGAAATGCGTGGCCTGCCACGCCTGTTATGACTCGGCCTGCCAGCTCAACCTGGGCAGTGCCGAAGGCGCGGCCCGCGGCGCCACCAAAGTGCCGGTGTACGACGGCGAGCGCAGCCAGGCCAGCCAACCTACGCGCCTGTTCTATGACGCCTTCGGCAAGGCCGCCTGGCAGCAGAAGGGCTTCTACTCGGTGCTGGATGCCCAGGGCAGCCAGGCCGCACTGATGGCACGGATGCTGGAGCTGGGGCATAACGCGCCTTTACAGCCCAACGCCAAGCTGCCGGATGACATTGTGCTGGGCCTGAACCGCGAAAACACGTGCCCGATGCCGGGCGAATTCAATGCCTACGCCGGTTCGCACCCCAAAGAAGGCATGCCGCTGGCGGTCACCGGCCTGACCGACCAGCAGTACCAGACCTTGCAGCGCTGGCTGGCCTCCGGTGCGCCGATCGACGAACAAGGCCTGGCGCCGAGTGCCCAGGAAGCCCTGCAAGTACAGCAGTGGGAAAACCTGTTCAACCAGCCCGGCGCCCGGGAAAGCCTGGTCGCGCGCTGGTTGTTCGAGCACCTGTTCCTCGCCCACATCTACTTTGAAGGCGGCGAGCCGGGGCATTTCTTCCAGTGGGTACGCTCGCGCACGCCCAGTGGCCAGCCGATCGACCTGATCAACACCCGCCGTCCCAACGACGACCCCGGCACCCAGATTTACTACCGCCTGTGGCCAGTGCAGGGCGTGATCGTGCACAAGACCCACATCACCTATCCGTTCAGCGCCGAGAAAATGGCCCGGATCAAGTCGCTGTTCTATACCGATGACTGGCAGGTGCACGCGTTGCCGGGTTACGGGCCGGGCCGCCGGGCCAACCCGTTCGAGACCTTCGAGGCGATTCCGGCCAAGGCGCGCTACCAGTTCATGCTGGATAACGCCGAATACTTCGTGCGCACCTTTATTCGCGGGCCGGTGTGCCGGGGCCAAATCGCCACGGACGTGATCCGTGACAACTTCTGGACCCTGTTCCAGGACCCCGACCACGACCTGTACATCACCGATGCCCGTTACCGCGGCCAGGCCACGCCGTTGCTGGCGATGCCGGGGCAAATTGATGATGTGGGCAGCGTGCTCAGCCTCTGGATCAAATACCGCGACAAGCGTAATGAGTACGAGGCGTTGCGTCGCGACAGCTATGCCGACGTGCCGCCGCCGAGCTGGTCGAGCCTGTGGGCCGGCAATGACAACGCGCTGCTGACTATCTTCCGCCACTTTGACAGTGCGTCGGTGACCAAGGGCTTGATCGGCGAAGTGCCGCAGACGATGTGGCTGTTCGACTATCCGTTGCTGGAGCGCACCTATTACCAGTTGGCGGTGAATTTCGATGTGTTCGGCAACGTCTCCCATCAGGCCCAGACGCGCCTGTATTTCGACCTGATCCGCAATGGCGCCGAGCAGAACTTCCTGCGGTTGATGCCGGCCGATTCCCGCGATGACTTCCTCGACGATTGGTACCAGAACAGCGGCAAGGTCAAGCTGTGGCTGGACTATGAGGCCATCGACGATGACAAGCCCACGGGGCTCAAGCTCGATGAAAAAGACCCCAAGCGTGACTTTGCCAACCAGTTGCTGGCCCGTTACGGCGACCTGAACGCCAGCCCGGACCCGATCAACCGCTGCGTCAGCGCCTATTGCTCGCGCCCTGGCGTCGACCCGGCGTTGCAGGACGCCGAGCAGGCCCTGAGCCGCCTGACCAACCGCCCGGCGGCGGGGCTCAAGGTGATCGACCAGTTGCCGGAAGCCACGATGCTGCGCATCGAAACCCGCAGCGGCAAACGCGAGGTCTATAGCCTGTTGCGCAACCGCGCCCACAGCAACGTGGCTTTCATGCTCGGTGAGGCTTACCGCTACCAGCCGGGCCTGGACACGGTGACCGTCTATCCCGGGGTGCTGAGCAGCTACCCGAACTTCATGTTCAACATTCCCGCCGAGCAAGTGCCGGAGTTTGTCGCCGCCCTGGAGAACGCCAAGGACGCCAATCGTTTCGAGAAGATTGTCGACCGCTGGGGCATCCGTCGCAGTCACCCGTTGTTCTGGCAGTATTTCCACGACCTGTCGAAGTACATCCGCGAAACCACGCCGGTGGAAGAGGGTGTGCTGGACATGAACCGTTATGAAAACCTTTGATCGGGGGCGAAAGTCTTTTCCGACAAAATTACTAGGACTTTGTACCTCGGTAATAATTTGGCGTAAACTGCCGGCAAGCCTGTGAGGAGTTTCCATGACTGCCATAACCATTACCGACGCCGCCCACGATTACCTGGCTGACCTGCTGTCGAAGCAGAACACCCCGGGTATCGGCATCCGCGTCTTTATCACCCAGCCCGGCACCCAGTACGCCGAGACGTGCATTGCCTACTGCAAGCCGGGTGAAGAAAAACCTGAAGATACGGCGCTGGGGCTGAAAAGCTTCACGGCGTATATCGATGCGTTCAGTGAAGCGTTTCTTGACGATGCCGTGGTGGATTACGCCACTGATCGCATGGGTGGCCAACTGACCATCAAGGCGCCGAACGCCAAGGTACCGAATGTTAATGCGGACAGCCCGATCAACGAGCGCATCAACTACTACCTGCAAACCGAGATCAACCCGGGGCTGGCCAGCCACGGCGGTCAGGTAAGCCTGATCGATGTGGTGGATGACGGGATCGCCGTGCTGAAGTTTGGTGGCGGTTGCCAGGGCTGCGGCCAGGCAGACGTGACCTTGCGTGAAGGCATCGAGCGCACCTTGCTGGAGCGCGTTCCGGAGCTTAAGGGCGTGCGTGATGTGACTGACCATACGCAGAAAGAAAACGCCTACTACTAAGTAAGGTGTTCACTGCGGTCATAAAAAACGGCGCCCCGTGAGCGCCGTTTTTTTATGTTTGTTATTCAGTTAGTTACATAATCTTCTTAACAAAGAAGATCACGTGTGGGAGCGGGCTTGCTCGCGAACGCGGTGGATCAGTCGACACCTATATTGACTGGCCCGACGCATTCGCGAGCAAGCCCGCTCCCACATTGGGTTCTATGTTCATTCAGGGGCGATAGAGGTGGGCATGGCCGGCGCGATACAGCGAGGACTCGCTGAAGCTGTCACTGGCCAGCACCCGGCCTACCAGAATCAGCGCCGTACGCCGAAAGCCCTTGGCCGCGACTTTCCCGGCGATATCGGCCAGGGTGCCGACAGCCCAATCCTGATCCGGCCAGGTCGCTCGATGCACCACGGCAATCGGACAGTCCGCGCCATAGTGAGGCAACAATTCGGCCACGATCTTCTCCAGATGATTCACCCCCAGGTGAATCGCCATCGTCGTCCCGTGCTGCGCCAGGCTGCTGAACGCCTCACCCTCGGGCATCGCGGTCTTGTCGGCATAACGGGTCAGGATCACGCTTTGAGCGATGTCTGGCAGCGTCAGTTCAGCCTCCAGCAGCGCCGCACAGGCCGCTACGGCGGTAACGCCGGGAATGATCTGGAATGGAATCCCCAGTTCCCGCAACAAACGAATCTGCTCGCCGATCGCCCCATACAGACTCGGATCCCCGGAATGCACCCGCGCCACATCCTGGCCTTTCCCGTGGGCGGTCTTGATCAGCTCGATGATCTGCTCCAGATGCAATTCAGCGCTGTTGACCACCACTTCCGCCTGATGGCCCTCAAGCACCGCCGCCGGAACCAGCGAGCCGGCATAGATGATCACCGGGCAACTGCGAATCAGCCGCTGGCCCTTGACGGTAATCAGTTCCGGGTCGCCTGGGCCTGCGCCGATGAAAAAGACAGTCATGGATATGTTCCTGTGAAAAAAGCACGCGAGCAGGGCTTCAGATGAAGATGGCTCATGATGGAAGCTGATGATTATCGGGAATTCAGCCGGCGCACGCCAATGCAAAGGTGGCCTGGGCGGTTTTTTGGCGGGTGACCAATAAGGTGGCGGGGCGTCGGGACAGCTGTTCAGCCAACGCCAAGGCAGCACTTTCGGCGATGCCGTAGCAGCCGGTATGGGCAAAAACAGTCTCTGATTTATGGCTCAATCGATCTTCGTAAGGCACCAGTTCCGCCGCACTGAAAAACGTCAAAGGCAGTTCCAGCGCATGGGCGAGTGCGAGCAGCCCCGGCTCATCCTGCTTGCGATCAAGGCTGGCCAGCGCGGTAATTCGCTGGCGCTCAATACCACCCTCGGCAAGGGCGGCATTGAACAGGTCGAGCAGGGCGTCGACAGGACAGCCCCGCTGGCAACCCAGGCCAACTGCCAGGATCATGCCGCGTACTGATCATCACGGTTACGGCGGAACAACCATGCACTGATCAAGCCCAGCGCCAGCCAGAAGGCCACGTTGGTCAGTTGCGAGGCAATCTTGAACTGAGCTTCCAGGGCTTGCGGCGCCAGCATCGAGTGGACTTCCGGCTGTGGCGCGCCGATCACGTGGGGCACCGCCAGGATCGCCACGCCCAGCACTTTCAGCAGCCAGTTGCGACCGAACACGATCAGCGCGATACCGGCCGCGGTGGAGGCCGCAGTGCCGATCCACCAGATTTGCCGTTGTGCCAGGTCTGCCGCAGCGGTCCCCGGCAATTCAGGCGGCAAACCGAGGGTTGGCGCGAGCACGAACGTGGCGTAACCGGCCAGGCCCCAAAGCAGGCCTTGAGCCGTGCGGGTCGGGGCACGCAGGGTGTACAGGCCGGCAAGCATCAGGGCAAAACCTACCGCGACCACCAAATTGCCGCCCGTGGTGGACAGCACGCGCTGCCAGCCGTCTTCCGGCTCCCAGGCTTCGGCGTCGTGGGTGTGAGCGGCAGCCCCGGCGTGTTCATGCACTTCGGCAGCGGCCGGGGCGTTTTCGTAGGTTTCCGCCTGCAAAATCAGCGGGGCAACCCAAAAGCTTTGCAGCAACGTCAGCAACAAGGCGGCCAGAAGCCCGGTGAAACCTGCGGTTTGAGCAATACGCTTGATCATGTCGGCAGGTCTCAGTGGCACGGGAACGCGGCGCTGTGGCGGGTATCGTGGGCGGCGTTGTGCACCGCTTCGATGTGCGAGAAACCGGCGAAATACACCAGGCACGCGCCAAGAATCGACGCACCGATGGCGGCGGTCAGGCGTTGGCTCAAAGTGGCAGTGGTGCTGGCGGTAGAGGCAGTGCTGCTGATGATCGACATGGCGCGTCCCTTCTGGGTTTCAGGGTGACACGAGCGCATGAAAACCCCGCGAGCCAGGCACGCAGGGTTCTGAACAGCGCCCGCCCACCGCGGGTTTGTTATCTGATTTTTTCGGGCCGGTCTCCGGGCTTGCGAGGGGCCTGGGCCTTAAAAACATCACCTTCCCATGCCGTACAGGCACAGTGGATTTGATGTTTCACTCGCTTACCGTTGCGGGGGCAGCACCGGACTCGTCACGCCCTTGAGTAAAGGCACATGACTCACCGGTTTCCCGTTTCACCCTGTGAAGGGCACCCGAAACAAGATGTGTAGGAGAGCATGGGCGGGCGATGGGCGTCAAATCGCCGGTTTACTGCCAGCGCTTGAACAGCACGCTTGCGTTCACGCCACCAAACCCGAACCCGTTGGAAATCGCGTATTCAATCGGCAGCGGCCGGGCCTGGCCACGCACCAGATTCAGCCCGGCGGCGGCCGGGTCCGGGTTGTCCAGGTTGAGGGTGGCCGGGGCTATCTGGTCACGCAGGGCAAGCACGGTGAAAATCGCCTCAATCCCGCCCGCAGCGCCCAACAGATGGCCGGTCGCCGATTTTGTGGCACTGATAGCGACACTCGAATTGGCGCCGAACAGCGTATTGATCGCCGCCAGCTCACCGTTGTCACCGACCGGTGTGGAGGTGGCATGGGCGTTCAAATGCTGGATCTGTGCCGGGGTGATCCCCGCTTGGGCAATCGCCAACTCCATTGCACGACGTGCGCCGGAGCCGTCTTCGGGCCCTGAAGTCATGTGATAGGCATCGGCACTGGTGCCGTATCCCACCAACTCCGCAATCGGCGTCGCGCCCCGGGCCAGCGCATGCTCCAGCTCTTCGATCACCAGTAACCCGGCACCTTCGCCCATTACAAACCCGTCGCGGCCTTGATCAAATGGGCGGGAAGCGAGCGCCGGCGTGTCGTTGTAATCGCTGGACAGCGCCCGCGCCGCAGCAAAGCCGCCCAGGCTGACGCGGTGGATGCAGGCTTCGGCGCCGCCACACACGGCGATGTCGATTTCGCCGGCGCGGATCATGCGCGCGGCATCACCAATGGCTTGTACGCCGGCGGCGCACGCGGTGACGGGGGAGCCAAGCGGGCCTTTCAGCTGATGCTGGATCGACACATGCCCGGCGGCCATGTTGCCAAGGAATGACGGGATCTCGAACGGCGACAGGCGGCGCGGCCCTTTGCTGTCAGCGGTGCGCACAGCCTCCGCAATCGCCGGGAAACCACCGACGCCGGAAGCAATAATCGTCGCGGTGCGTTCTTGCTGGGAGGCGGTTTGCGGCGCCCAGCCTGCCTGCGCCAGGGCTTCCTGCGCAGCGGCGAGGGCGAACACGATGAACCGATCCATCTTGCGTTGCTCTTTGGCGGCGATCACGCTGTCGGGGTCAAACCCGGCGTGCGGGTCCTGATCCCGGCCCAGCACCTGGCCGCCAATGCTGATTGCCAAGTCACCGACCAAGGCCTCGGGTAGCCTGCGGATCCCGGATTCACCTGCCAACAGGCGTTTCCAGGTCTGCTCCACGCCGGTTGCCAGCGGGGTGACTGCACCCATGCCGGTCACAACAATTCGCTTATTCATGATCGCTTAGCTCCGCCATTTCAGTTTGGTAGCAATGCTGCGACGAAACTATCATTATGAAAGTAACATCGAACAGCTTAAATTTTCGGGGCTGCCCCACGGAGGAACTGCAATGCAACGTAAGTCACTGGTAAATGCCGAATGCCCGGTAGCCCGTGGAGTGGAAAGGGTAGGCGAGTGGTGGAGCATTCTGATCATGCGCGATGCGCTGCAAGGCTTGCGGCGCTTTGACGAGTTCTCCCAGAGCCTGGAGATTGCCCCCAACATGCTCACGCGCCGGCTTAACAGCCTGGTGGACGCCGGCCTGCTGGAGCGCCGGCAATACAGCGAGCGGCCGCCGCGTTTCGAGTACGTGCCGACGCCGGTGGGCGAGGACTTCCGGGTGGTGATCATGGCATTTATCGGCTGGGGCAACCGCCACTTCGCCACCGAAGGTGAAAGCCTGCAGTTGGTCGACCGGGAAACCCGGCGCCCAGTGGAAGTGGCGGTGGTGGAAGCCGGTAGCGGGGCGCGCGTGCCCGTTGAACAATGCAGCGTGCAAGCCGGGCCGGCAGCGAGCGAGGGCATGCTGGAGCGCCTGGCGCTGCTTCGCGCCAAGCGCTCGGACATTGACCCGTCCCCGCGCACTGCGTAGCCTTGCACGTTCGAGGTTCTTCGGCCCAGGCCGAAGCTAAGAAGGGAACGCGGTCGATGCCGCGGCTGCCCCCGCAACTGTAAAGGGTTTATCTGACTGCCACGCCACTGCCTGAACAAGGCGGGAAGGCGCAGCCAGCGCCGGCCACACCGTCGGCAAGCCCCAAGCCAGGAGACCTGCCTCGCAACCGATTTTCTACTTCAACCGGGCGGGGTGATCCGGTGGCGAATTCTGCTTCTGCGCACCCGCGCAGGGCCACTCGTCCCGTATGCCCGCCCCAAAGGGCATCCGATGAAAACACTGGCCAAACTCCCCGTCACCATCGTTACCGGCTTTCTCGGCTCGGGCAAGACCACCTTGCTGCGCCACATGCTGGACAACGCCCAGGGGCGCCGCATTGCAGTGATCGTCAACGAGTTCGGCGAGCTGGGCATTGACGGTGAAATCCTCAAGCAATGCTCCATCGGCTGCACCGAAGAAGAAGCCAACGGCCGCGTCTACGAGCTGGCCAACGGCTGCCTGTGCTGCACCGTCCAGGAAGAGTTCTTCCCGGTGATGCGCGAACTGGTGGCCCGTCGCGGCGACCTCGACCATATCCTCATCGAAACTTCAGGCCTGGCCCTGCCAAAACCGTTGGTCCAGGCCTTCCAGTGGCCGGAAATCCGCAGTGCCTGCACCGTTGACGCGGTGATCACCGTGGTCGACAGCCCGGCCGTGGCCGCTGGCACTTTCGCCGCTTTCCCGGACCAGGTTGACGCCCAGCGCAAACTCGACCCGAACCTGGACCACGAATCCCCACTGCACGAGCTGTTCGCCGACCAACTGGCCAGCGCCGACCTGGTGATCCTCAACAAGTGCGACCTGATCAGCCCTGAAGACCTGGCCCGTGTGCGCCTGGAAGTGGCTGAAGAACTGCCGCCCGCGGTAAAAATCATCGAAGCCAGCAGCGGTCGCCTGCCGCTGGACGTGCTGATCGGCTTGGGCGCCGGCTCCGAAGAGCACATCGACGGTCGCCACAGTCACCATGATCATCACCACGAAGGTGAAGACGACCACGACCACGACCACGACGCCTTCGATTCGATTTCCATCGAACTGCCCCAGGCTGACGAAAGCCTGCTGCTCGACGCCCTGACCCAACTGGTGGTCCAGCACGGCATCCTGCGGGTCAAGGGTTTCGCGGCGATCCCGAACAAACCGATGCGCCTGCTGATCCAGGGCGTGGGCACGCGTTTCGACAAGCACTTCGACCGCACCTGGCGCGCCGATGAGCCGCGCGCCACGCACCTGGTGCTGATCGGCCAGGAACTGGACGCCGCCTTGCTCGAAGCGCAATTGCGCGCTGCCCTCAGCGTTTAAACCATGCACCTGCTCAGGACCCAGCCCGGCGGTTTCGTCTCGGATGACAACATTGCCGACCTTGGCCAAACCCCCGCCGAGCTGGTGATCCTGTGCAGCGGTGACTCCAGCCTGGCGCTGCTGGCAGAAGCGGCCCAGCAGTTGCCCGAGGATTACCCGAGCCTGCGCCTGGCCAACCCGATGCAGGTGCAGAACCACGCCTCGGTCGACTTGTACGTGGACGAGGTACTGCGCCACGCCAAGGTCATCCTGATTTCGCTGCACGGCGGTATCGGCTATTGGCGGTACGGTATCGAGCGCCTCGTTGAGCTGGCCGAGCGCGGTGTGCAGCTGATCCTGGTGCCGGGGGATGATCGCCCGGACCCGGAACTCAGTGGCCTGAGCACCGTGGGCGTGGAGGAGCGTGACCGGCTTTGGCACTTTCTGCGCCAGGGCGGCCTGGGTAATGCGCTGGATTTCTATCGTTGCCTGGCGGCCGGCTACCTGGGCCGCGATTACGCCTGGGACGAACCGCAAACCCTGCCGCGTACCGCGATTTATCACCCGCACAAAGCCAATGCCCGTCTCAACGATTGGCAAGCCGACTGGCAACCTGGTTTTCCGGTGGCGGCGGTGCTGTTCTACCGCTCCCATTTGCAGGCGGCCAATACCGGTTTTATCGATGTGTTTTGCCAGCGCTTGCAGGCGGCGGGCCTTAATCCGTTGCCGATGGCGGTGGCCAGTTTGAAAGAACCCGGCTGCCTGACGGTGGTCGAGGACCTGCTGGACGAAGTGCACGCCTCGGTGATTCTCAACACCACCGGCTTTGCCCAGTCCAGCCCCGAAGCGCCGCACCTGCGGCCGTTTCGCCGCAACATCCCGGTAATCCAGGCGATTTGCGCGCAGGACAACGAGCCCGGCTGGCAGGCCAGCGAACAAGGCCTCGGCCCGCGCGACCTGGCGATGCACATTGCCTTGCCGGAACTGGACGGGCGCATCATCAGCCGGCCCATCAGCTTCAAGGACCTGGCCTGGCGCAGCGAGCGCAGCCAGTCGGATGTGGTGTGCTACCGCGCGCAGCCGGAACGCATGGACTTCGTCGCCGAGCTGGCGCGGCGCTGGGTCGATCTGGCACGGGTACCGAATGGCGAAAAGCGTATCGCACTGATCCTCGCCAACTACCCGACCCGGGACGGACGTATCGGCAATGGTGTGGGGCTGGACACGCCGGCCGCCGCGCTGAATATCCTGCGGGCCTTGAAGATCGAAGGTTATCCGTTGCCGGACGTGCTGCCGGAGAGCGGCACGGCGTTGATTCAGGAACTGTTGGGCGGCGTCAGCAACGACCTCGACAGCCTTGACCTGCGTCCCTGTCATCAAAGCCTCGCGCTCGATGACTATGAAGCGATGTTCAACCGTTTGCCCGAATCCAATCGCCAGGCGGTGTTGGCACGCTGGGGCACGGCCCATAACGACCCGATGTTCCGCGACGGCCGCATGATGATCGCCGGCTTGCGCTTCGGCCTGACCTTCATCGGCATCCAGCCAGCCCGGGGTTACCAAGTGGACGCCAGCGCGGTCTATCACGATCCCGACCTGGTGCCGCCCCATGGCTACCTGGCGTTCTACTTCTGGTTGCGCCAGACCTACGGTGCCCACGGCGTGATCCACGTCGGCAAGCACGGCAACCTGGAGTGGCTGCCGGGCAAGGGCGTCGGGCTTTCGGAAAATTGCTGGCCTGACGCACTGCTGGGGCCGTTGCCGAATATCTACCCGTTTATCGTCAACGACCCGGGCGAGGGCGCCCAGGCCAAGCGGCGCACCCAGGCGGTGATCATCGACCACCTGATGCCGCCGCTGACGCGCGCCGAAACCTACGGGCCGCTGCGCGACCTGGAGCTGTTGGCCGACGAATATTACGAAGCCCAACTGCTCGACCCACGGCGCGCCCGTGAGCTGCAAAAAGACATCCTCAAGCTGGTGCGGGAAACCCGTATCGACCAGGAACTGGCCCTCGACGAAAACCTCGACAGCGATGCCGACGCCGCCATCTGGCTGCCACGCCTGGACACTTACCTGTGTGACTTGAAGGAGTCGCAGATTCGCGATGGCCTGCACATCTTCGGTGAGTCGCCCGAGGGCCGGTTGCGCATCGACACCTTGCTGGCGTTGCTGCGCATTCCGCGTGGCGATGGTCGCGGGCCGCAATCGAGCCTGCTGCGGGTACTGGCCAAGGCCTTTGAGTTGGGCTTCGACCCGCTGGATTGTGCCCTGGCCGAGCCGTGGACCGGGCGCCGTCCATTGGTGTTGCAGAATATCGACCCGCAATTGTGGCGTACCGCCGGCGACACCCGCGAACGCCTCGAATTGTATGCCGCCCGCCTGATCGAGCAGGCGCTGGAAGGGCCGGTGGAACAGCTTGAAGAGCCCGGCTGGGAAGACGTCAAGTCGGTGATCGAGAGCCTGCGCATCGTCGTCGCGCCGCGCCTGGATGCTTGCGGCCCGGCGGAAATGCGTGGCTTGCTGGATGCACTGAGCGGGCGCTTCGTGCCAGCCGGTCCCAGCGGCGCGCCGAGCCGTGGTCGCCTGGACGTGTTGCCTACCGGGCGTAACTTTTTCTCGGTGGATGTGCGCAACCTGCCGACCACCACCGCCTGGCGGATCGGCTTCCAGTCGGCGAACCTGATTCTTGAGCGTCACCTGCAAGACCACGGCGACCACCTGCGTCAGCTCGGCCTGTCGGTGTGGGGCACCGCCACCATGCGCACGGGCGGCGACGACATCGCTCAGGCCATGGCGCTGATGGGCGTGCGCCCGGTGTGGGCGACGGGCAGCCAGCGGGTGGATGACTTTGAAATCCTGCCGATCAGCCTGCTGGACCGGCCGCGAGTGGATGTGACGTTGCGTGTGTCGGGGTTCTTCCGCGATGCGTTCGCCAACCTGATCCGCCTGTTCGACGCGGCGGTGCAAGCCGTGGCTGCGCTGGACGAGCCCGACGACCTGAACCCCCTGGCGGCCAAGGTGCGCAGCGAGCGTGAGGCCTTGCGCCTGTCGGGCCTGGATGAGGAGGCGGCGGCGAAGCAGGCGGGCTGGCGGATCTTCGGCGCCAAGCCCGGTGCCTACGGTGCCGGCGTGCAGGGCGCAATCGACGGGCGCCTGTGGCAGAGCCGCGAAGACCTGGCCGAGGTTTACCTGAACTGGGGCGGCTACGCCTATGGCGGCTCCGACGAAGGCACTGCCGCCCGCGAACAGTTTGCCCAGCGCTTGAGCCAGGTGCAGGCAGTGTTGCAGAACCAGGATAACCGCGAGCACGACCTGCTCGACTCCAATGATTACTACCAATTCCAGGGCGGTATGCTTGCCGCCGTGGAAACCCTGAGCGGCGACAAGGCCGCCAGCTATCATGGTGACCACAGCCAGCCGGACCTGCCGAAGGTCCGCACGCTGAAGGAAGAGTTGAACCGGGTGATCCGTGCCCGGGCCGCCAACCCGAAGTGGATCGAAGGGGTGAAGCGCCACGGCTACAAAGGCGCGTTCGAGATGGCCGCGACGGTGGACAATCTGTTCGCGTTCGACGCCACCACGGCGCTGATCGACGATCATCAGTACGCGTTGCTGGCCGACGCCTATTTGCTCGACCCGGACACCCGGGCCTTTGTGCAGCAGCACAACCCGGATGCCCTGCGGGACATGACCGAGCGCATGCTCGAAGCCCAGCAGCGTGGCCTGTGGCAGGAGCCCGGGGCGTACCGCGAGGCGTTGGAAAACCTGTTGTTGGATATAGAAGAAGGCAGTTGATGACCGACCTCCCGCATTTCCCGCTGTCTGCCGTTGTCGGCGCCGATGACCTGAAACTGGCCCTGTGCCTGACCGCCATCGACCCGAAAATTGGCGGCGTGCTGATCGAAGGCCCGCGCGGCATGGCCAAGTCCACCCTGGCGCGCGGCCTGGCAGACCTGCTCGCCAGTGGTCAGTTCGTCACGCTGCCCTTGGGCGCCACCGAGGAACGGTTGGTGGGCACCCTCGATCTGGACGCGGCGCTCGGCGAAGGCCGCGCACAATTTTCCCCCGGCGTGCTGGCCAAGGCCGACGGTGGCGTGCTCTACGTCGATGAAGTCAACCTGCTGCCCGACCATCTGGTGGACCTGCTGCTGGACGTGGCCGCCAGCGGCACCAACCTGATCGAGCGCGACGGGATTTCCCACCGGCATTCGGCGCGCTTTGTGTTGATCGGCACCATGAACCCGGAAGAGGGCGAGTTGCGCCCGCAATTGCTCGACCGGTTTGGTTTCAACGTGGCGCTGAGCGGGCACACCCAGCCCGCCGAACGTGGGCAGATCATCCGTCGCCGCCTGGATTTCGACAGCGATCCCCAGGGTTTCTGCGAGCAATGGGCCGATCGGCAGGCCGCGTTTCGCGAGCGCTGCACCCAGGCGCGGGCGCTGTTGGACAGCATCCCGCTGGATGACCAGGCGCTGGCGCAGATTACCGAGCGCTGCTTTGCCGCCGGCGTCGATGGCTTGCGCGCCGATCTGGTCTGGCTGCGTGGCGCCCGTGCCCATGCGGCTTGGCGGGGCGCTACGGCCATCAGCGAAGAAGATATCGAAGCCGTCGCGGAATTTGCCCTGCGCCATCGTCGCCAGGAGCAATCCCCGCCGGCAACGCCGCCCGCTGGCGGTCAATCACCCAAGCCCAATGATGCACCTGAAGGCCAGGGCCAATGGGGCGACATGCCCGCACCCGCACTGCCGACAGGCGCTCGCCGAGACGTGCCCACCTGGCCAAAAAAGCCCTAGGCATTCGCCCCAAGCCTGACGCGGGGGCGGATGCGCGGCCCAAGGCGGGTCGACTGAACAAGGGCCGGCGAGGCCAGGCGCGCAGCGCGGCGCAAGGTTCGATCAACTGGCCGGGCACGCTGCTCGGCGGGCGACCGCAACGCCGTGAAGACCTGTTGTATCAACTGCGCAGCCGCACGCCCCATGAGCTGTGGCTGGTGATTGTCGATGCATCGGCTTCCACCCGGCGGCATCAGGCGCTGAGCGATGCCAAGGGGTTGCTGGCCCAGCTGTTTGACGATGCCTATCGGCAGCGGGCGCGCATGGCGTTGCTCACTGCGAGCGGGCAATCGCCGAAATGGCAGGTGCAGGGATTAAAGGCAGCCAAAGGGCTCAATCACTGGCTTGAAGGGCTCGGCGCAGGCGGCGGCACCCCATTGTTGGCAGCGCTGAACGAAGCGGGGCAGTGGTTGGCGGCCCGACGCACGCGTTATTCGGCGGAGCAGCAGCGGTTGCTGGTGGTCACCGATGGACGGCTGAAGGATGTGACGGGGCTGCCGCCACTGGGCTGCCCGGGTTTGCTGGTGGACATCGAGCGCGGCCCGATTCGGTTGGGGCGCGCGAGGCAGCTGGCTACGGAGTTACAGATTGATTATCGGCATATCGATAACCTGTAAGCGCCGGCACGTTCGGCCAAAGATCCGCCACCAGGAACAACCGTTCAGCCTCTTCCCACTCGCCTTCGCTGTTTTCCACCAGGCGCACCAGCAATTGTGCGGGCGCCATCGGGTCCAGCTCGGTTAGCCAGTGCTGCATCCGGGCCGCGCCCCAGGCTTCGTCCGCCGGGTAGTGTGCCGGCGCCAGCCACGCGTGGCGGGGCAGCGGTTGCCAGCGACCGGCGGGGCTCTGTTCGATAAACCTCGACCAGTCGCGCTGATGCAGCCAGCGGCCATTCAGATGCTGCGGATGTGCGCCCACCGGCGCGTGTGCCATGCCGGGCCATGGGTAGAGCAGATACCCGCCCAGCCATAGATGGGCATCAAAGGCTTGAATGTCCAGGGCGGCCAGCACTTCCCGGCTTTCCGGCCGGGCGGAGATCGGCAGTTGATGCTGGGCCAGATGGGCCAGCTTGCGGTCCAGTCGGTCGTGGCAGCCCGGGCCCAGCCATTGCGCGGCGTCCCGGCCGTCGCCGTCCTGGGGGCCGAGGTAGAGTTTGATCGCCAGTTCCAGATGGTGCACGCCGTCTCGGTCACGCAGCAGCATGTCGAGCTCGCCCAGGGTATGCCCGGCCTGGCGGATCGGCAGGTTGGCCGCGAGCAATTCCACGCCCGGCGCATGCTGCACAGCAAATTGCCACAATCGTTCGTAATACAACCCCAGCCGCCGGGTCCGTGCCTGGCTCAGCCAGTGCAGCAGGGCGCTGCTGTCCTGGTCCAGTTGGCGTAGCCAGTGCTCCAGCAAATGCGGGGCCTGCACCCAGTCGCTGCCGGTCAGCGGGTGGCGTTGCGGCCACGGCGTTTGCGCGAGCATCGGCGGGGCGAGCATCACCCACGCGAGGTCGCGCACCTCGGGGTGACGCAGTTGGCGGGGCAGGTGCTGTAAATCAGGGAACAGGGTCATGGTCCGAGCATAGCCTTTTACAGCCGGGAAGGGGGCTGAGAACCGTTGTCGTCTGGGGTTTGCGGCGACAAAGGATTTTGTGTAACGCCGGCTTTCGCCCATAATCGTTCTTTTTTGCAGAACCCGAACCCCGCAGGAGCCCCATGGAGCAATTTCGCAATATCGGCATTATCGGTCGCCTGGGCAGTACCCAGGTGTTGGACACCGTCCGCCGGCTGAAAAAGTTTCTGCTCGAGCGCCACCTGCATGTGATCCTCGAAGACACCATCGCTGAAATCCTCCCGGGCCACGGCCTGCAAACCTCGTCGCGCAAAATGCTCGGTGAAGTCTGCGACATGGTGATCGTGGTGGGTGGCGACGGCAGCCTGCTGGGCGCCGCCCGTGCGCTGGCGCGGCATAACGTGCCGGTGCTGGGGATCAACCGCGGGAGCCTGGGGTTCCTCACCGATATTCGCCCCGACGAGCTGGAAGTCGAAGTGGCCAAGGTGCTGGACGGTCATTATCTGGTGGAAAACCGCTTCCTGCTGCAGGCTGAAGTGCGCCGCCACGGTGAAGCCATCGGCCAGGGCGACGCCCTCAACGACGTGGTGCTGCACCCTGGCAAATCGACGCGGATGATCGAGTTCGAGCTGTACATCGACGGCCAGTTCGTGTGCAGCCAGAAGGCCGACGGCCTGATCGTCGCCACACCGACCGGCTCTACCGCGTACGCGCTGTCTGCCGGCGGGCCGATCATGCATCCCAAGCTGGATGCCATTGTGATCGTGCCGATGTACCCCCATATGTTGTCCAGCAGACCGATTGTGGTCGACGGCAACAGTGAGCTGAAAATCGTGGTCTCCAAAGACATGCAGATCTACCCGCAAGTCTCCTGCGACGGGCAGAACCATTTCACCTGCGCCCCCGGTGACACCATCACCGTGAGCAAAAAGGCGCAGAAGCTGCGGTTGATCCATCCGCTGGACCACAACTACTACGAAGTGTGCCGGACCAAGCTGGGCTGGGGCAGCCGCTTGGGGGGTGGAGGCGACTGATGCTCGATCCCGCGCGTAGCTACGACCTGATTGGTGACGTGCACGGTTGCGCTCATACCCTTGAGCACTTGCTCGACCAATTGGGTTACCACAAGCAGGGCGGCACCTGGCGCCATCCGTCGCGAATGGCCGTGTTCCTCGGCGATATCATCGACCGCGGGCCGCGTATCCGCGAGGCGCTGCACATCGTCCACGACATGACCGAGGCCGGCCAGGCGCTGTGCATCATGGGTAACCATGAGTTCAACGCGCTGGGCTGGAGCACGCCGGCCACCCCGGGCAGCGGCAAGCAATTCGTGCGCGAGCACACCCCACGCCATGCGCGGTTGATCCAGGAAACCCTGACCCAGTTCGAACAGCACCCGGCGGACTGGCACGACTTCCTCGGCTGGTTCTACGAGATGCCGCTGTTTGTCGATGCCGGGCGGTTCCGCGTGGTGCACGCGTGCTGGGACAACGGCTTTATCGAACCCCTGCGCGCGCATTTTCCGGACGGCTGCATCGACCAGCACTTCCTGCAAGCCGCCGCCGTGCCCGGCAGTTTCGCCAGCAACGCCTTCGACCGCCTGTTGCGCGGCACCGACATGCGGCTGCCGGACGGCCTGACCCTGACCGGTGGCGACGGCCTGACGCGTTCGTTCTTCCGCACCAAATTCTGGGAAGACGACCCGAAGACCTACGGCGACATCGTGTTCCAGCCCGATGCGCTGCCGGAGCCGGTGGCCGCCACGCCACTGTCGTCCAGCGAGAAAAATTCCCTGCTGCGCTATGGCGTCGACGAACCGTTGCTGTTCGTCGGCCACTACTGGCGTAGCGGCAAACCGGCGCCGATCCGCCCGAACCTGGCCTGCCTGGACTACAGCGCGGTGCTGTACGGCAAGCTGGTGGCCTACCGGCTGGATCAGGAAACCCGCCTGGACCCGCGTAAATTTGTTTGGGTCGACGTCGAGCGCCCTGAGGTTATTTCATGAGTACCGTGGCTGTTTTACGTTTGCCGCTGGCGGTGGATTTGAGTGGTTTCGTCAAACTGCTGCAACGCATGCAAGTGCCCCATCGCGTGAGCGAGGAAGCCGGGGAACAGGTGCTGTGGGTGCCCGATGCCATCAGTGAAGACGTGAAGGTCTTGTACCAGCGTTTTCCTGCCGGCGACCCGGACCAGCAACTGGATATTCCGGACCAGGCACCGCCGGCCCGGCGCCCCGGGTTTGTCCAGCAGTTGCGCCACAGCCCGGTCACCGGGCTGGTGCTGCTGCTGAGCATCATTGTCGGTGCGGTCACGCTGCTGGGGGATAACCTGCAGGCGATGAGCTGGCTGACTTTCCTGCCGTTCAGCGTGGTCGGTGAGTACATCCGATTCACGCCATTGACCGACAGCCTGGCGTCCGGGCAGTGGTGGCGGTTGGTCACGCCGATGCTGATCCACTTCGGCATCCTGCACCTGGCCATGAACGGCATGTGGTACTGGGAGCTGGGGCGGCGTATCGAGCTGCGCCAGGGCAGTATCAACCTGCTGGGCCTGACGCTGTTGTTCAGCCTGGTGTCCAACTACGCTCAATATTATTTTGGTGGTCCCGGCCTGTTTGGCGGGTTGTCCGGCGTGCTGTACGGCTTGCTCGGGCATTGCTGGATCTATCAATTGTTGTCGCCCAATCCGGTGTATCGCCTGCCTCGCGGGGTGTTGGTGATGATGCTGGTGTGGCTGGTGCTCTGCCTGTCGGGCCTGGTCTCGATGATCGGCTTCGGCGAAATCGCCAACGCGGCCCACGTGGGCGGCCTGGTGATCGGGTGCCTGACCGGCTTGCTGGGTGGCTTGTACAGCCGCCGCAAAATGTCCCCTATTTAGTTAAGGAAGAGTCTTATGTCCTCTTTTGTCGAAATGATCGAAAACATCACCCCGGACATCTACGAGAGCCTCAAGCTCGCCGTGGAAATCGGCAAATGGTCCGATGGCCGCAAGCTCACCGCCGAGCAGCGTGAACTGTCGTTGCAGGCGGTGATCGCCTGGGAACTGCAGAACCTGCCGGAAGACCAGCGCACCGGCTACATGGGCCCGCAGGAATGCGCCTCGAAGTCGGCACCGGTGCCGAACATCCTGTTCAAGTCGGATGCCATCCATTGATTGAGATTGGCCGTGGTGCAGTCAGCAAAATGTCGGCGCAGTTGGGTGAGCCGACCGTTCAATACGCGTTTCGCCTCGGCGATATCGAGGTACCGGTCAACCCGTTGATCGGCACCACCGTGCGCCTGGAATACCTCGGTGCGATTCATTGCACCCATTGCGGTCGCAAGACCAAGACCAGTTTCAGCCAGGGTTACTGCTACCCGTGCATGACCAAACTGGCCCAGTGCGACCTGTGCATCATGAGCCCCGAGCGCTGCCATTACGACGCTGGCACCTGCCGCGATCCGGCCTGGGGTGAAAAATTCTGCATGACCGACCACGTGGTGTACCTGGCGAATTCGTCGGGGATCAAGGTCGGCATCACGCGCGCCAGCCAGTTGCCAACCCGCTGGCTGGACCAGGGCGCCAGCCAGGCGCTGCCGATCATGCGTGTTGCCACGCGCCAGCAATCGGGTTTCGTCGAAGACCTGTTCCGCAGCCAGGTGGCCGACAAGACCAACTGGCGCGCGCTGCTCAAGGGCGATGCCCAGGCAGTCGACCTTGCGCAGGTGCGCGACGAACTGTTCGCCAACTGTGCCGAAGGCTTGCTCGGTTTGCAGGAACGCTTTGGCTTGCAAGCCATCCAACCGGTGACCGACATCGAACCGATCGAAATCCGCTACCCGATCGAGCAGTATCCGACCAAGATCGTCAGCTTCAACCTGGACAAGAACCCGATTGCCGAAGGCACGCTGATGGGGATCAAGGGCCAATACCTGATCTTCGACACCGGCGTGATCAACATTCGTAAATACACGGCCTACCAGCTCGCCGTGCATCAGTAGAAGGACGACAGACATGCGCACCGAACAGCCGAAGATGATTTACCTGAAGGACTATCAGGCGCCGGACTACCTGATCGACGAGACGCACCTGACCTTCGAGTTGTTCGAGGACCACAGCCTGGTCCACGCGCAACTGGTGATGCGCCGCAACCCCGAGCGCGGCGCCGGCTTGCCGCCGCTGGTGCTGGACGGGCAACAGCTTGAGCTGGTGTCGGTAAACCTCGCCGATCAGGAACTGACCGACGCGGACTATCAGTTGAGCGACAGCCACCTGACCGTGCACCCCACCAGCGCGACCTTCACCCTCGACACCACGGTGAAGATCCACCCGGAAGCCAATACCGCCCTGGAAGGCCTGTACAAATCCGGCGGCATGTTCTGCACCCAGTGCGAGGCCGAAGGCTTCCGCAAGATCACCTATTACCTCGACCGCCCGGACGTGATGAGCGTCTTCACCACCACGGTGATCGCCGAACAACACAGCTACCCGGTGCTGCTGTCCAATGGCAACCCGATTGCGTCCGGCCCCGGCGAAGACGGCCGGCACTGGGCGACCTGGGAAGACCCGTTCAAGAAACCGGCTTACCTGTTCGCACTGGTAGCCGGTGATTTGTGGTGCGTCGAAGACACCTTCACCACCATGACCCAGCGCACCGTGGCGCTGCGCATCTATGTCGAGCCGGAAAACATCGACAAGTGCCAGCACGCCATGAACAGCCTGAAGAAGTCCATGCGCTGGGACGAAGAAGTCTATGGCCGTGAGTACGACCTCGACATTTTCATGATCGTCGCGGTCAACGACTTCAACATGGGCGCCATGGAGAACAAGGGCCTCAACATCTTCAACTCCAGCGCCGTGCTGGCCCGTGCCGAAACCGCCACCGACGCCGCTCACCAGCGGGTCGAGGCGATCGTCGCCCACGAATACTTCCACAACTGGTCGGGCAACCGCGTGACCTGCCGCGACTGGTTCCAGCTGTCGCTGAAGGAAGGCTTCACGGTGTTCCGTGACTCGCAATTCTCTGCCGACATGAACTCGGCGACGGTCAAGCGTATCCAGGACGTGGCCTACCTGCGCACGCACCAGTTCGCCGAAGATGCCGGTCCCATGGCGCACGCGGTACGTCCGGACGGCTTTATCGAAATCTCCAACTTCTACACCCTGACCGTGTACGAAAAGGGCTCGGAAGTCGTCCGCATGATTCAAACCCTGCTCGGCGCCGAAGGCTTCCGCAAGGGCAGCGACCTGTACTTCGAACGCCACGACGGCCAGGCCGTGACCTGCGATGACTTTATCAAGGCCATGGAAGACGCCAACGGCGCCGACCTGAGCCAGTTCAAGCGCTGGTACAGCCAAGCCGGCACGCCACGCCTGGCGGTGAGCGAGTCCTACGACGCAGCCGCAAAAACCTACAGCCTGACCTTCCGTCAAAGCTGCCCGGAAACCCCGGACAAAGTGCAAAAGCTGCCGTTCGTGATTCCGGTCGAACTGGGCCTGCTGGACGGGAAGGGCGCGGGTATCGCCCTGCGCCTGGCCGGTGAAGCGGCGGCTGGCGCCACGTCCCGGGTGATCTCGGTGACCGAAGCTGAACAGACCTTCACCTTTGTCGACATCGCCGAACACCCGCTGCCTTCGCTGCTGCGTGGCTTCTCGGCGCCGGTGAAGCTGAGCTTCCCGTACAACCGCGACCAACTGATGTTCCTGATGCAGCACGACAGCGATGGTTTCAATCGCTGGGACGCCGGCCAGCAACTGTCGGTGCAGGTGTTGCAGGAACTGATCGCCCAGCATCAGCGGGGCGAGGCGCTGGCGCTGGACCAACGCCTGATCACCGCGCTGCGCACGGTGCTCAGCGACCAGAGCCTGGACCAGGCGATGGTTGCCGAGATGCTCTCGCTGCCGAGCGAGGCCTACCTGACTGAAATCAGCGAAGTCGCGGATGTCGACGCCATCCACGCGGCCCGCGAGTTTGCCCGCGAGCAACTGGCGGATCATCTGTTCGAAGGCCTGTGGCTGCGTTATCAGGCCAATCGCGACCTGTCGAAGAAAACCCCGTACGTGGCCGAGGCGGAACACTTTGCCCGTCGCGCCCTGCAGAACATCGCGCTGTCGTACCTGATGCTCAGCGGCAAGCCCGAAGTGCTGGCGGCGACCCTTGAGCAGTTTGACGCGTGCGACAACATGACCGAGCGCCTCACCGCCCTGGCGGTGTTGGTCAACTCGCCGTTCGAAGAAGAGAAGGCCAAGGCCCTGGCGGTGTTTGCCGAAAACTTCAAGGACAACCCGCTGGTCATGGACCAGTGGTTCAGCGTGCAGGCCGGCAGTGGTTTGCCGGGCGCGCTGGAGCGGGTCAAGACGTTGATGCAGCACCCGGCGTTCAACATCAAGAACCCGAACAAGGTGCGGGCATTGGTGGGCGCGTTTGCCGGCCAGAACCTGATCAACTTCCACGCGGCCGATGGCTCGGGTTATCGCTTCCTGGCGGACCTGGTGATCCAGCTGAACGGCTTCAACCCGCAAATTGCCTCGCGGCAGTTGGCGCCGTTGACCCGCTGGCGCAAATACGACAGCGCCCGGCAGGCGCTGATGAAAGGTGAGCTGGAGCGGATTCGCGCTTCGGGCGAGCTGTCCAGTGATGTGTTTGAAGTGGTGAGCAAGAGCCTCGCATAACGGAGGCGATTGTTGACTCAAGGCCGAACACCGTCCTGTAATGAGGGTGCTTGCCTCTGGTGAGGGTGCTTGTCCCTGGTGAGGGGGCTTGCCTGTGGTGAGAGGGCTTGCCTGTGGTGAGGGGGCTTGTCTGTGGTGAGGGGGCTTGTCCCCCGCTGGAGTGCGCAGCGCTCCCGCTTTTTTTGGGGCCGCTACGCAGCCCAACGGGGGACAAGCCCCCTCACCACAACTGGCCTTAGATAACCGGCGGCCAGCGCAAGTCTTGGGCGTCATCACCGGCGTATCGCGGGAAGCGCTCGGCGATCATCTCGTGGGGCACACCCAGCGCAATCGCGCTGGCAGCGTCCAGGCGGGCCACTTGCTCGGCCGAAAGTTGCACCGTCAGCGCGCCCAGGGTGCCATCCAGTTGCTCGCGGGTGCGCGGCCCCAGGATCGGGATCAGCGCGGTGGTCGAACGACGGGCTTTTTCCCGCAGCCAGGCGATGGCAATGTGAGTCGGCGTGGCATTCAGTTCGCCGGCAACGGCCAGCAGGGTGTCGAGCACGGCGGTTTCCCGTGCACTTTTCTCGGCGTGAACCAAAATCCCCAGCTTGCTGGCACGGGTATCGTCCTGGCTGTTGCGGTACTTGCCGGTGAGGAAGCCACCGCCCAGGGGCGACCATAACGTGGCGGCCAGGCCCAGCGCTTCGGCCATGGGCAGCAGCTCACGGTCGGCAGTGCGTTCGGCCAGGCTGTATTCCGTCTGGATCGCCACCAGCGGCGCAAAGCCGCGCACTTCGGCGAGCAGGTCGGCGCGGGCAATGCGCCAGGCCGGGAAGTTCGACAAGCCGGCGTAGTGGATCTTGCCGGCACGCACCAGGTCATCAAAGCCCCGCAGGATTTCTTCCATCGGCGTGACGTTGTCGCTGATATGGGCCCAGAACAGGTCGATGTGATCGGTGTTCAGGCGTTTCAGGCTTTCTTCGACGGCGCGCACCATGTTCTTGCGGTTATTGCCAAGCTTGAGGGTGCCTTCGTCTTGCGGCTGGGTGCGCAGGGTGTACTTGGTCGCGATCACCAGGCGGTCCCGTTCCGAGGCAATGAACTCGCCCAGCAGCACTTCCGATTGGCCGAACTGGTAGCCGTTGGCCGTATCCAGGAAATTACCGCCGGCTTCCAGGTAACCGTCGTAGATCCGCTTGGACTCTTCGCGCTCGGCGCCATGGCCCCAACCCGTGCCGAAGTTGGCGGTGCCCAAGGCCAGCTCTGAAACCCGCAGGCCGCTACGACGGCCGAAGACTTTATTGCGCATACGAGAACTCCTGACGCTGTGATTGATTTAAATGTTTGGCAACATCTATTTAATATGATGTGAGTCATATTTTTCGTCAAGCGGCTTTTTTGCGGGCTGAGGGGAAGGGCGCCGGCTCCTGACACTTTCTGACAGAGGCCTCTGCTAAGCTGCGCGACTTTCCTCTTTCGAGCGTGATCAACGTGTCGCGTACCAGTCGTCTGCTGACCTTGTTGCAAGTCCTGCGGGGCAAAAAACGCCCGGTGACCGCCGCCGTGCTGGCGGCGGAGCTGGAGATCTCCGAACGCACCCTGTACCGCGACATGGCCGAGCTGACCGCCTTGGGCGCGCCGATCTACGGCGAGGCGGGCGTGGGCTACGTGCTGCGTGCAGGGCTGTTCCTGCCGCCGCTGATGCTCAATGCCGACGAGACCGAGGCCATCGTGCTGGGCTTGCGGTATGTCGATCAGCGTGGCGACGAAGTGTTGAGCCAGGCGGCCGCCAACGCGCTCGCTAAGATTGCGGATGTGCTCGACCCGGCGGCGCAGGAAGCGTTGCGCAATCCCACGTTGCTGCCGGGCCCGCCAGGCTTCGGCTACCCGGAAAATCGCGTGCCGCTGAATGTGTTTCGCGAAGCCATTCGCGGCCAGGCCAAACTGCATATCGACTACGCGGACGCGAGCCAGACTGCCAGCCAACGCTTGATCTGGCCCCTGGCCCTGGGCTTTCTCAACGAAGTGCGGGTGATCGTCGCGTGGTGCGAGTTGCGCGGTGCTTACCGCACCTTCCGCACCGACCGTGTGGCCGCTGCGCGCCTGCAAGGTGAACGTTATCCGGGGCGGCGCAGTGACTGGTTGCGGGGCTGGCGCAAGCTGATGGAACAGAACCAATCCGGGCCGTTCACTCCTGACAAGAACTGACACAACGCTGCTTTAGCATGGCTCCATAAATCACTAACAAGGAGCTGTCACCATGTCCCAACCCATCCCTGAACTGGCCCCGGCGATCGCGACCTACATTGCCGCCGCGAATACCGGCGACACCTCGCTGGTGGTCGACTGCTTTGCCGAGGATGCCAACGTGTTCGACGAAGGTGAGCACCAGGTCGGCACCGCCGCCATTGCCCGCTGGATGGAAGACACCGGGCGCCGTTATCAGCCCAAGGTCCAGGTGCTCAATGTGCAGCACCGCACGGGCAAGGTACTGGTCAGCAACCTGATCACCGGCAGCTTTCCCGGCAGCCCGCTGGAGTTGCGCTATACCTTCCGCCTCAATGAGCAGGGCAAGATTTCGCGATTGGACATTTCCCTGTAGCCGTCATGGCATACTGCCGGGCATGACTTTCGACTCGCCACTCGCCGCCTACCAGCACGCCATCACCGAACAGGGTTTCGTCCCCGACGACGCCCAGCGCGAGGCGGTGCAAGCCCTGCAAGACTGCCACCAGGCCCTGCACCACGGTGACAGGCCGATCACCGGCGTGTACCTGTGGGGGCCGGTCGGGCGCGGCAAGACCTGGCTGATGGACCAGTTCTACCAGAGCCTGCGGGTGCCTGCGCGGCGCCAGCATTTCCATCATTTCATGGGGTGGGTGCATCAGCGCTCGTTCCAGCTGACCGGCACCCACGACCCCTTGCAGGCCCTCGCTCGGGAAATGAGCCGGGAAGTGCGGGTGCTGTGTTTTGACGAGTTGTTCGTCAATGACATCGGTGACGCCATCATCCTTGGCCGGCTGTTCCAGGTGATGTTCGAGGAAGGCGTGGTGATGGTCTGCACGTCCAATCAACCTCCGGATCAACTGTATGCGGACGGTTTCAACCGTGATCGCTTCCTGCCGGGCATCGAGGCCATCAAGCAGCATATGCGCGTGGTGGCGGTTGACGGTGGGGAAGATCACCGCCTGCATCCAGGAACCGCGCTGCAGCGCTACTGGGTTGATCAGCCGGGTGCGCTGGCCGAGGTGTTTCGCCAGTTGAGCGGCGGGCAAGCGGTCAGCAGTGCACCTGTTGCGGTCGGCTATCGCTCCATCGTCGCGGTGCAGTCCAGTGAAACGGTGCTGTGGTGTCGCTATGCCGAGCTGTGCGAACAGCCCCTGGCCGCCATGGATTTCATGCTGCTGTGTGATCGTTTCAAGGCCATCTTGCTGGGGGAGGTGCCCAACCTCAGCGCGCAAAAGCGTCCGGGGCGCATTGCCCGCGGCACGGAAGACGCCGCCCAGCGGGTAGATGCCGGTGACCGGGAACTGCCGGAGCTGTCGGTGCATGACGACAGCGTCCGGCGCTTCATCGCGCTGGTGGACGAGTGCTACGACCGCAAGGTGCCGTTGTACATCGAGGCCAAGGTGCCATTGGAGAGCCTCTACACCGAGGGTTACCTGGAGTTTCCATTTCGCCGCACCCTGAGTCGCTTGCAGGAGATGCAACTGGCGCGCTTTGGTGAGCCTGGCGCGCTTTCACGCGGGGAAATGTAGTTAATCTCCTTCAGCTAATGCCCGCTCCACGCTTACAATCGAGCCCTTTTATGGGGACCGAGTCCCTGTTGCACCGTTAATGAGGAAGGAAATGGACAGCGCAGACATCCTGGTGCTGCAAGCCAGCTACACCAATCCGGTTCACGCCGAGGCCATTGGCCTGGTGCTCAACCATTACGCTGAAGACCCGATGGGCGGTGGCCACAGCCTGCCGGCCGATCGCCTGGAACAACTGCCGGCGGAGCTGGCCAAGCGTGCGCATGCATTCAGCGTGCTGGCATTTGTCGGCGGTGCACCTGCCGGGCTGGTGAATTGCTTTGAAGGGTTTTCCACCTTTGCCTGCCGCCCGCTGGTCAATGTGCACGACGTGGTGGTGATGGATAAATTCCGTGGCCTGGGGCTGAGCCAGAAGATGCTGCAAAAGGTCGAGGAAATCGCTCGCCAGCGTGGCTGCTGCAAAATTACCCTTGAGGTGCTCGAAGGCAATGCGGTGGCACAGTCGGCTTATCGCAAGTTTGGTTTTGATGATTCGGTGTTTGATCCGGAGCATGGCCGGATGTTGTTTTGGAATAAGCCGCTTTAATTAATATTTATTTAATTAAAGGCGAAAAAAAGGCGCCAGCAAGTGGCGCCAAGTTGACCTTAGCTATCAGAGCGGAATAGCGCAGGGTATTACGGGTAAATCAGCTGTTCGGCGTGTTGGTAGTTTGATCGGCAGTTGCGGGCTTTGCAGTCTTGCCGTCAGCCATTGCTGTTTGCTGGGCAGCACCGTGGACTTGTTCCTGGACGAAGGTGAAGTTGTTGTAAAACTCCTTCGAGCGCTCGGAACCGCCCTCTGCGAAGGCGGCTACGGAAGTCATGGTCATCAGGCCGGCAAGGATAACAGTCGAAATTTTCATGGCAGTGTCTCATTTAAGTGTGTTGGGTTCCGCGCGTTGTGGTCAGCGGCGGGATGGGGAGACTGTGGGCCAATAATATTAAGTAAGGGTTAACCTCGGGCTGACCGGAAGTTAACGATTTCGTTAACTTCCAATCTGTCGCAGCGATGAAATCAGAGCTTCCAATCCAGTGCGACGCTGATGGAACGCGGGTCTCCCCAATACACACCATTGTAAAAGCCGACGCGCTCGTAATATTTTTTATCAAATAGGTTGTTGATATTAAGTGACGCCGACAAATGGTCGTCGAACTGGTAGCGGGACATCAAGTTGACCACGGTATAGGCCTGTTGGGTGATCCGTGTGCGCTCCCTGATCAGTGTTCCACTGGTGTCTCGGCCTACCGGGCGGTAGGCAAAGTCGTAGAAGTCGCTCTGCCAGTTCACCGCGCCGCCGACGGTGAGGGCGTGCCATTCGCCGGGCAGGCGATAGGCCGTGGAAACGCGTAGCAGGTTCATCGGCAGGTTGGTGTTGTTGCGCTGTTTCTCGCCATTCAGGGAATGGGTGTAGGTGTAGCCGGCGGTCAGGTTCCAGTCGGGGCGCACCTCTCCGGAGACTTCTACCTCGAAGCCTTGCACTTTGTTGCCTTTGCCGCCGGACTTGTAAAACTGCTCGCCGGTCTCCGTGTCCGGTTGCGCGGTGCTGTCCAGTTCCGCGACGTTGTCTTGCTTGCTCCAGAAGTACGCGGCCGCCAGGTTCAGGCGTTCCTCCAGCAGGCTGCCCTTGAGGCCCACTTCGTAGTTGCTGCCCACCACCGGCTCCAGGTATTTCTTGCTGGCGTCGCGTTCGCTTTGCGGGTTGAAGATATCGGTGTAGCTGGCGTAGACGGTGTACTCCGGGGTCAGGTCGTAGAGCAGGCCGGCGTAAGGGGTCCACATGTCGTTATGGGTCTGGCTGGACTTTGTCGCGCCGAGGTACTGGTCGGTGTCCTTGTCATAGTTATACGTGGTGCTTTCAATCTCCCAACTGCCATAGCGACTGCCCAGTACGGCATGCAAGCGGTCGGTCAGGCTCAGGCGGGTGGCCAGGTAACCGGCCTTTTGCCGGGTGCTGCCTTGTTCGCCCTTGAGGCCGGTATTGGAGTCAGGGAATTTGCCGATCCCGCCCAGGTGCTTCCAGTCGTCGATGCTGGTGTAGCCCTTGGGCACCGGCCCGTCGCGCAGGTGTGGCGAAGAATCACGTTGCTCGGATTCGCCGTAACCCACCATCAACTCGTGTTCACGGCCCAGCAGGGAATAGGAACCCGCCAGGTTCACGTCCACCACGTCCATTTTCGAGGTGCCCAGCATGTGGCTGGTCCAGGCAGTCATGCCACTGCGGTCGGCGTTGGGAAAGCCTGAGCCGCCGTAGTAGACCTTGCCGTCGGTGTCGCTTTCGCGGTGGGTGTAGGCGGCCTTCAGGTGCCAGTCGCCGGCCAGCCGGTGGTCGAGGGTGGCGAAGGTGGTTTCATCTTTCAGCGGCCAGGAACTCCAGTTGGCCGCGATGTTGGCGGAGCGGGGCAACTTGGCTTTGCTGCCATCGCTGTTCCAGTAGGGCAAGGTGCCCCACGCGGTGCCCTGCACGTGTTTGTTCTGGTAATCGAAGCCCACTGCCAGCACCGTGTCGTCGGTGAGGTCGCCCTCGAGGATGCCGTAGCCGACTTCCCGTTGCAGCGCGTAGTTGTCGCGATAGGACTGGCTGTCGCGGTAGGCGAGCACCGTACGGCCCCGCAGGCGCCCATCAAACGCCAGGGGCCCGCCAACGTCCAGGTAGCTGTAGTAATCGTCATGGGAGGCACCACTGACACCCGCCTTGGCCTGCCACTGGGCGGTCGGGCGTTTGCGCACCATGTTCACGGTGGCCGAGGGATCGCCGGCGCCGGTCGTCAGGCCGGTGGCGCCGCGTACCACCTCGACCCGGTCATAGATGATGGTGTCGGCGTCGGACTTCATGCGGCCGAAGGTGTTGAGCATGCCGTCAACCTGGAAATTGTTGATCTCGTAGCCGCGGGAGGAGTAGCTGACCCGGTCGGAGTCCAGGTGCTGTACCGCCACGCCGGTGGTCTG
This sequence comes from Pseudomonas sp. 1912-s, assembly GCF_029269205.1. Taxonomy (NCBI): domain Bacteria; kingdom Pseudomonadati; phylum Pseudomonadota; class Gammaproteobacteria; order Pseudomonadales; family Pseudomonadaceae; genus Pseudomonas; species Pseudomonas sp. 1912-s. Next base: position 275,031 of record NZ_JARIXR010000005.1, read on the forward strand.
GCGCATGACCTCGGTCAGGGTGTTGAGGTTGAAATCATCCATCTGTTGGCGGGTGATCACCGAGACCGACTGCGGTGTTTCCTTGATGGACAGGTTCAACTTGGTGGCCGTGCTCATCGCGCCGGTGGTGTAGGCGCCGGTGTGCTCGGTGGTGGCGCCCAGGCCCTGGGCGGTGATGCTGGTGCTGCCCAGCTCCAGGGTTTTGGCCGGTGTGTGTGATTCCTGTTCGGGATCGTTTTCAGCCAGCAGGTCCGGGCTCAGCACCATGCTGAAAAGGCCCAGGGTCAAGGTCATGGAACGGGTAATAGGCGCAAACATCGCGGCGAACTCCTTGTCGTCTATGAAAAATGCCATTGGCTCAAAGACGAAAAGAGGCGAGGAAGTTTAGCGCTAAACGAGAATAATTATTATCTTGGCGCTGCTGGCAAGTCGGGTTTCACCGCGTTGCACGGATGAAACCCGGGGCTATTCAAGCTACTTGACGACCACGTTGGCGGCGTCCGTTTGCTTGGGCTTGATCAGGCTGAAATCAATCAAGGGCTTTTGCTGGCGTGCATACGGATCGCCAATCAACCGGGGTCGAGGCTTGAAGCTGTCACTGACCAGGCTCTTGCTGGGGTCCAGTTCATCGAAGCTCAAGCCTGCCATGTCGGCCCAGGTATGAATCAGCTGCGAGCTGCTGTAAGGCCGCTGCAAGTCGCCGGCAAAACTCCAGTCATGGCTTTCGCGCCACTTGGGCGAGGCGTAGGCCATGAACGGAATGGTGTACATCGGCGCTGTCGGCTTGGCTTCGTTGCGGCCCAGGGTGCTGTGGCCGGCCGAGTCGAACACGTCTTCACCGTGGTCGGAGAGGTACAGCAGGAAGCCGTTAGGGTCAGTCTTGGCGTAGTCCTTGATCAGGCTCGACACCACGAAATCGTTGTACAGCACCGCATTGTCGTAGCTGTTGTAGGTCGGCAACTGCGCGTCGCTGACCCCGTCAGGCACGCCCTGGCGATCGGTGAACTTGTCGAAGGTCGGCGGGTAGCGGTACTGGTAGCTCATGTGGGTGCCCAGCAAGTGCACCACGATGAATTTGCGTTCGGCGGTGTCAGACATCGCCTTGGCGAACGGCTCCAGCACGTCGCCGTCGTACTGGCGCGCATTCTGGTTGCGGTTGTTGTTGAGGTACACCTGTTCGTCGGCCTGTTCGGAAAAGGTCGTGAGCATGGTGTTGCGCTTGGTCATGGTCTGCTGGTTGGTGATCCAGAAGGTCTTGTAGCCGGCCTGCTTCATCACGCTGACGATGGACGGAGTCTTGAGGTACAGGTCCGGGTTTTCTTCGTCGGCGAAAGTCAGCACCTGTTGCAGCGCTTCGATGGTGTAGGGGCGCGGGGTGATGACGTTGTCGAACACCGCCAGTTGGTCGCGCAGTTTGTCCAGTTCCGGCGTGGTGTTGCGCGGGTAGCCGTACAGGCTCATGCGCTGACGGTTGGTGGACTCACCGATCACCAGCACCAGGGTCGACGGCTGGCCGGCCATGCTGTCCTTGAGGTTGGTCAGGGGCGGGATCTTGCTGGCGCTGGTCAGCATGCCTTGCATGTTGTCCAGTTGTTCGGTGTAGCGGCGGTAGGCGACGATCATCTGCCATGGCACGGCCGGCTCGATGCGGGTTTCGAAGCGGTCGATGGCCAGTTCCATGGTCTCGCTCTTGGCGATCTGCTTGACCAATGGGTAACCGACGATGGCAATCACAATCGCCGTGGCCGCGAGCATCGCCTGGCCGCGTGGCAGGTACACCGGGCGTACGCGGGTCCACAGGAAAACGGCCATGGCGGTGTGGGCAATGAACGCCAACACGATCCACCAGGCAAAGTATTGGGTGGCGTATTCGCCGGCTTCAGAGATGTTCGACTCGAACATGATGAAGATGACGCTTTGGGAGAATTCCTGCTGGTAGATGAAGAAATAACCCAGGCTGGCCATGGAGCAGGCCCACAGCACCACGCCAATCACCGCGGCCACCAGGCGCGCGCGACGGGGGAACAACAGCATCGGCGCCAGCCACAGGGCGCTCATGAAAAATGCCTGGCGGAAACCACTGAAGCCGGAGGTGCCGGTCAGTTGGATCAGCAGTTGGGTAATACCCGAGAAGTACCAGAAGAACAGGAACATCCAGCCAAGGCCGGCCCAATCAAAACCTTTCGCAGACGTAGTGCTGCGTTTGAACATCGCCATCCAGCGCTCCAACCCGGTAAATTTCAGTCGACGCGCAGGGACGCACGCAACAGAGGGCCTGCGCACGTGGCGCGGCCCTATTCGGCGGGAGTATCGGGAGGGGGATGTGAAAACTTCGTGAGTTATTCCTGAACGGTTCGTTCAGCTCACGTTCAGCAAAGGGCGGGCTGGGTGCCGGACGGCTGATTGAGCTGCCCTTGCAGGTGCGAGCGCAGACGCATGACTTCCTGTTGCAGTTGGTCGCGCTCGTCTTTCAACTGACGCAATTCATCGCGGCGGATGCTGACATAGAGGGTCTGTGGTGGGCGGGTCATGTGTGCAGTGCTCATTGCTTACCTCGCAAATGGCGGGTGTATCGCGCTGCCAGAGCGCTTGATTCGAGGCTCTCGGCAACAGTCGGCGCAATTCTGAATTCTTTTTTAAACAAAGGGAACTTTTTTATTTTTGGTGGTCGCTGTGACTTTTTCAGGGGTGAAGGCTAAAGCATGGCCACTTTTTGTCATGAAACTATGCCAATCCGCTCTGGACTAACCCTCATTAGCCTCATTGCGCTATAAACTGTGACACACATTTATTCGTAGTAAGGAGCATCAGCACATGCAACTGGGGATTATTGGACTAGGCCGCATGGGTGGCAACATTGCGCGGCGCCTGATGCTCAATGGGCATACCACCGTGGTTTACGACCGCAATGAAGCATTCGTAAAAGGGTTGGCAGGCGAGGGCGCCACGGGCGTTGCCGACCTGAAGGGCCTGGTGGCCGGGCTGCAAAAACCCCGGGCGATCTGGGTGATGCTGCCGGCGGGCGACCCGACCGAGCACACCATTGAAGAACTGAGCCAACTGCTGGAAGACGGTGACGTGATCATCGACGGCGGCAACACCTTCTATAAGGATGACATCCGCCGCGCCAAGACCTTGTCGGAAAAAGGCCTGCACTATGTCGACGTCGGCACGTCCGGCGGCGTCTGGGGTCTGGAGCGCGGCTACTGCATGATGATCGGTGGCGACGCCGAGACCGTTAAGCGCCTGGACCCGATCTTCGAAAGCCTGGCGCCTGGCCTGGGCAACATCCCGCGCACCAAGGACCGTTCTGCCACTGCGGACAGCCGTGCCGAGCGTGGTTATATCCACGCGGGCCCAGCCGGTTCCGGGCACTTCGTCAAGATGATCCATAACGGTATCGAATACGGGATGATGCAGGCCTTCGCCGAAGGCTTCGACATCCTCAAGACCAAGAATTCGGAAAACCTGCCGGAAGACCAGCGGTTCGACCTCAACGTTGCCGATATCGCCGAAGTCTGGCGCCGTGGCAGCGTGGTGTCGTCCTGGCTGCTGGACCTGACCGCCGATGCACTGGCTACCGATCCGAAGCTCGAGGGTTATTCCGGCTCGGTTGCCGACAGTGGCGAAGGCCGCTGGACCATCGAAGCCGCGATGGAGCAATCGGTGCCGGTACCGGTGCTGTCGAACTCGCTGTTCGCGCGTTTCCGCTCGCGCCAGCAAAGCACCTACGGTGACAAAATGCTTTCTGCCATGCGCTTCGGCTTTGGCGGCCATGTGGAGACTCCCAAAAAATGACCGCTAACGGCAAGAAACCCAAGGCCGAACCTGCTCCGCCCACCACACTGTTTCTGTTTGGTGCCCATGGTGATTTGGTCAAGCGCCTGCTGATGCCGGCGCTGTACAACCTCAGTCGCGACGGGCTGCTGGGCAGCGGTTTGCGCATTGTGGGCGTTGATCACAACGCCATCAGCGACGCCGATTTCGCCAAGAAACTCGAGGATTTCATTCGCACCGAGGCCGCCAGCAAGGTCAAGGGCAATGCCGAGAACGCCTTGGACCCCGTGTTGTGGGACCAGTTGGCCAAAGGCATCAGCTATGTCGAGGGCGATTTTCTCGACGACGGCACCTACGCCGATATCGGCAGGAAGATTGCCGACAGCGGCACCGGCAACGCGGTGTTCTACCTCGCCACCGCGCCGCGCTTCTTCGCCGAAGTGGTGCAGCGCCTCGGCGCGGCCGGCTTGCTGGAAGAAACCCCGGAGGCGTTCCGCCGGGTGGTGATCGAAAAGCCGTTCGGCTCGGACCTCGCCACCGCCGAAGCGCTGAACGCTTGCCTGCTCAAGGTGATGAGCGAGAAGCAGATCTATCGCATCGACCATTACCTGGGCAAGGAAACCGTCCAGAACATCCTGATCAGCCGTTTTTCCAACGTGCTGTTCGAGGCGTTCTGGAACAACCACTACATCGACCACGTGCAGATTACCGCTGCCGAAACCGTTGGCGTGGAAACCCGGGGCAGCTTCTTCGAACACACCGGCACCTTGCGGGACATGGTGCCCAACCACCTGTTCCAGTTGCTGGCGATGATCGCCATGGAACCGCCGGCCGCCTTTGGCGCCGATGCGGTGCGGGGTGAGAAGGCCAAGGTGATCGGGGCCATACGGCCCTGGTCGCTGGAAGACGCACGCGCCAACTCGGTTCGCGGCCAGTACACCGCCGGTGAAGTCGCCGGCAAGCAACTGCCGGGGTACCGTGAAGAGGCCAACGTCGCGCCAGACAGCAGCACCGAGACCTTCGTCGCTCTCAAGGTACTGATCGACAACTGGCGCTGGGTCGGCGTGCCGTTCTACCTGCGCACCGGCAAACGGATGAGCATCCGCGACACTGAGATCATCATCTGCTTCAAGCCGGCGCCTTACGCGCAGTTCCGGGATACCGAGGTCGATGAGCTCAAGCCGACGTACCTGAAGATCCAGATCCAGCCCAATGAAGGCATGTGGTTCGACCTGTTGGCGAAAAAGCCCGGGCCGACCCTGGACATGGCCAACGTCGAGCTGGGTTTTGCCTACAAGGACTTCTTCGAGATGCAGCCGTCGACGGGTTACGAAACCCTGATCTACGACTGCATGACCGGCGACCAGACCTTGTTCCAGCGCGCCGACAACATCGAAAACGGCTGGCGTGCGGTGCAGCCATTCCTCGATGCGTGGAAGCAGGATGACGGTATCCAGGCCTACAAGGCGGGTGAAGACGGCCCGGCGGCGGCTGATGCGTTGCTGGCCCGCGATGGCCGAACGTGGCACAGCCTCGGATGAGTGACTTGCCGAGCCAACCCATCCGGTTTGTCCTGAGTGATATGGACGGCACGTTGCTGCATCCCGATCACAGCCTCAGCCAACGCACCATTGATACGGTTCGCGCCTTGCGCGCTGCCGGGGTGTTTTTCAGCCTGGCCAGCGGGCGGCCGCCGAAGGCCATGCGTCAGCAGGTGGAGGCGCTGGGTGTGGATGTGCCCATTGCCGGCTTTAATGGCGGCACGCTGGTCAATCCGGACGGCAGTATTCTGGTGGCGCATCACTTGCCGGCCGAAGCCGCGCTGGTGGCATTGGCCTTGTTTACACCGCAGCCGGACGTGGAGGTCTGGCTGTTTGCCGACGGCGACTGGCTGCGCCGTGATCCTGGCGGACCGATGGCGGTTCGCGAGGAACACGGCCTGGGCTACGGGGCGATCGTGGTGGAAAGTTTCGAGCCGTTTCTGGATCGGGTCGACAAGATTGTGGCAGCCAGTACCAATACCCAACTGCTGATGGAGCTTGAAGCGCAGTTGCAGCCGAGAGTCGAAGGATTGGCCCAGGTCTCACGCTCGCAGCCGGTGTTTCTGGACGTGACGGCGATGAAGGCCAACAAAGGCGAAGCCTTGAGAACCCTGGCGGCGCATCTGGGTGTACCGCTGGAGCAGACGGCGGTGATTGGTGATGGAGGCAACGACCCGGCGATGTTTCACGTGGCCGGGCTGTCGATTGCCATGGGCCAGGCCGAAGAAGTGGTCAAGCGCCAGGCCAGCGTCGTGACCGGCAGCAATGTCGATGACGGCGCAGCGGAAGCCATAGAGCGGTTTATTCTCTCGGCCTATTGATTGGCAAACACAGTAATAAGTAGTCAGCTATGCAAAGTTGCAACTTGCATGGCTGGCTGCGCATCCATGTTATTTCCAGTCAATATACTGCGTCGTCGGGCGGCACACTTTCTTGTGCCGCCCAACGCCAGTTTCAGTTACTTGGGCATCGCCCAGGATTGCAACTGATAGCCATCTTTGTCGAGTTCGGCGCGGGCTTGCAACAGCAAGTTCTCAAGCTGCGCCGGGTCGGAATAAGTGCTGGAAGACAGCTGCTTGCTGCCGATGCGGGTATTGGTGCGGTCGATGACGCTCAGGCTCAGGGCGCCGTTGCCGTCGTGCCAGGCCACACATTGAAAGGGCTGGAAGGCACGGTCTGCGATCAAAAGAGCTTCGTTGATGCGGAGCGGGGCGTTCATGGGGTCTTCTCTCTAAATGCCCATTCAAGTGAAGTCGTTGGTTGGGCGTGCCTGACGACTGGTTACTTGTACTGATGCACGATCACCGGGTACGGGTCACATGTTAGAAGAAGATTTTTCAACTTTCCCTGATTAATGTCATGTAAGGGGCTATTTTGAAAGCTTCACGAAAGTTACGCCGCGACAATTGACCGCAGGGCCGTAACGGAAAAGCGCGGTTTGCCCACGACTTATAGCGAATCGGTACAAAGGCCGCGTCAAGATCTTGCTAGGGTTACCAACAGACTTCCCAAATAGCTGTTTTTAAATAACTTTAACGATTTTGACGCCAAGGAATAGTCATGATTGTTACACCTGCCCAGCGCCGCCTGCTTGTGGTCGATCCCTGTGATGACTGCCATCGGCTGTTGCCCGGTTTGCGCGCCGCGGGGTGGGACGTGGACAGCTGTGCCCTGGAGGCTGTGGGTGAGCGCTCCTGTGACGTGGGATTGTTGCGTCTGCAGCCGTTTCACCTGGAGCGCCCCGAAGCGGTCAAGGAGCTGATCAGCCGCAGCGGCACCGAGTGGATTGCCGTGCTTAACCAGGAAGTGCTGCGGCTGCAGAATGTCGGCGATTTTGTCTGCGAATGGTTTTTCGATTTCCATACCCTGCCGTTTGATGTGTCACGGGTGCAGGTCACCCTCGGCCGCGCCTTCGGCATGGCGCGCCTGCGGGGCAAAGGCAACAACGCGCCTGCCGGCCAGCCGGAACACGAACTGCTGGGCGACAGTCGCCCCATCCGCGAACTGCGCAAACTGCTCGCCAAACTGGCGCCCACTGAATCCCCGGTGTTGATTCGTGGCGACAGCGGCACCGGCAAGGAATTGGTTGCCCGCACCTTGCACCGCCAGTCCCAGCGCCACGCCAAGCCGTTTGTGGCGATCAATTGCGGGGCGATCCCCGAGCACCTGATCCAGTCCGAACTGTTTGGCCATGAGAAAGGCGCCTTTACCGGTGCCCATCAGCGCAAGGTCGGGCGGATTGAGGCGGCGCATGGCGGCACGTTGTTTCTCGATGAAATCGGCGACCTGCCCATGGAGCTGCAAGCCAACCTGCTGCGCTTTCTCCAGGAGAAACAGATCGAGCGCGTCGGCGGCAGCCAACCGATTCCCGTGGACGTACGGGTGCTGGCCGCCACCCACGTGGACCTGGAAGCTGCGGTTGAAAAGGGCACCTTTCGTGAAGACTTGTATTACCGGCTCAACGTCCTGCAAGTGGTGACCGCGCCGTTGCGCGAGCGCCATGGCGATGTGGCGATGCTGGCCAACCATTTCTCACACTTCTACAGCCAGGAAACCGGCCGCCGCCCGCGCAGCTTCAGCGAAGACGCGCTGGTGGCCATGGGCGAGCACGGCTGGCCGGGCAATGTGCGGGAATTGGCCAACCGCGTACGCCGTGGCCTGGTACTGGCTGAAGGGCGGCAGATCGAGGCCGTTGATCTGGGACTGCAAAGCCAGCAGGCAATCGCGCTGCCGATGGCTACACTGGAAGATTACAAGCACCGCGCCGAACGCCAGGCGCTGTGCGATGTGCTCAACCGGCACAGCGACAACCTGAGTGTCGCGGCCCGTGTGCTGGGGGTTTCCCGGCCGACGTTCTACCGGTTGCTGCACAAACACCAGATCCGCTAGGGCGGGTAAACCGAAAAGCCCCGCAACGACCCTTATCGTTGCGGGGCTTTTCCCGTTGTCATGCCTTAAAAGTAATACGGGAACTTCAGGCTGAAGCTGAACGACGGTGCATCCGGCGTGATCCCGATCGCCAGGTTCGGCACGATCGTCAGGTTGTCGGATGCCGCAATCGTCATGCCCACGTTGAAGTAACCCGCGTTGGCGTCGCTGGAAACCACCGACTGCCAGTCGCCGCCATCCGGCTTGAGCTTGCTCCTGCGTTGCACCAGGTCGGACACCGAGAACGACATACTCATCTTCTCGTTCAACGCAAACGCCACGCCTGCGCCGATCTGGAAGCTGTCGCCCAACTGCACTTTGCCGGGAGTTTTCTGGCCGACCTGAGAGTTGATATCGCTGAACGAGTCCTCGAAGTTGTGGGTATACGACAGCGAGCCAAACAGTACCGCCGGGTCGAAAGTCTTGACCAGCGAGATCCCCGGCGTGATCGACCATACGCCGTTGCCGGTCGGCAGGCTTTCCGGTACGAAGAGGTTGGTATTGCTTGATGACTGGACCAGCTTGATGCCGAATGGGTCTTCGCCGGTGGGCGCCTTGACCCGCACCGACACCACCGCATCCGGCAGGTTGACGCTTTCGTCGAGGAACTTGTAGGCAATCCCGAAGTTGATGTCCCCGATAGTCGGGTCGCGGGTGACCGACTGTTCCGAGGTCGCCGTGCCGCTGCCGCCGTTGGCGCCGCCGGACTGGTAAGTCGACTCGCGGTACACCACCGGCACGTTCACGTCGAATTGCCAGCGGTTGTCGAGGTTGTAGCGGCCCGTGAGGTCGAGGGTCCAGTTATCCGACTTGATCCGGTCCAGGTTGATGTTGCCAAGGAAGATCGAGTCCAGTGCCAGAAAACCGTTGAGGGTCAACTGGCGCGCGTCGTAGCGCGAATAGGTGACGCCGGTTTCAAAGCTGAACTTGCCGTTGCCAAAGAAGCCGCTGGCCTCGTTGTACAGGTTGCTCACGCTTTGCGCCGGGGCCGAATCATCCTTGAGGGATTGGCCGTAGGACGCGCCACCGGCCGCACCGCCCGAGGCCGCAGCGGCGCCGGTACGCGGCGTGTTGCCGGCCACGGTCGTGCCACCTTTCTGGAAGTCCGCCGGGGATTTGGCCAGGCGTTTGGGGGGCGGGGCCACCGGCTGCTCCTCAACCTGGCGCACCCGTTGTTCCAGCACCGCCAGTGCTTTTTGCTGCACTTCGTAGCGTTGCTTGAGCTCCAGCAATTCCTTTTTCAATGTGTCTATATCGGTGTCCGGCGCGGCATACAACATAGATGCGGGCAGGAGCGTGCTTAAACAAATTACGGCACGTAACGATAGCGATCGATGCATGAAATAAGCCGTCCCTTTCTATTGCACTAGTGTCGAGGCACAGCGTAGTTCAATAACCGTTAGCGCGTAGGCCCCTGAGTTGATTCAGGTTGAGGTTCTGCCCCAAATTGTTCAAACCGTTATTGCCCAGTACCACGTTGAGCTGCGTCATGTTGCTGACAAAGTTGCTGTTACCCTGCAAAACCGTACCCTGCAGAACATTCCCGCCGCCAATCTGCTGCAAGGCATTGCCCTGGTTGTTGTTGGCCAGGATCGCCATTTGCAGCCCGCCATTGGCCGCCGAAACGGTAACCTGACCGGCACCGGTGCTGCCGGTAATCGGTTGGCCTGCCACCAGCGCTTGCCCGGATTGCACGACGTTGGCCGGTGACAAACCGTTCTGGTTCACGTTGATATTGACGTTGTTGCTGGCGGTGTTGCCGTCGCCGGCAGCGCGCACACTTTGTGTCACGCCCTGGCCAGAGCCCAGGCCGGCACCACCGACGACGGTGCCCGTGCCATTGGGCTGGTTGGGCGAGACTTTAGTGGGGCTGTCGGTGACCTGCACATAAAACTGCGGAGTGACGGTCGAGGCGTTGACGTTCATGCTGGCCGAGCCGGTGACGCTGTCGCCGGCGGCATTGGTCCAGGTACTGCTCATTACAATCCCGAAACTGATGATCCGGCCCGGCATCACATAGCGACCACGCAAGTCAGCCAGTTCCGAGTCCTTTATTTCAATCGGCTTGAACACCGATGACGCATAAGCGGGCATTGAGGCTGCCAGGCACATGACCGTCAGCCAACGGTAAGTGTTCATCGTTTGCTCCTGGAGCATCCTGCCCCTTATTGCGCTTCTAGAAGAAGTCGCTCTGGATAAAACCGAAATCCATCAATTCACTGTCCCGGACCGGACTGAACTCATTGATCCTGTTTTTCGCGGTCAGCGGGGTGGGCGGATCAAGCAGCACGTTGGTCTTGTCGTAGCCTTCGCCCAGTACGGCGAAGACGATGCCATTCCAGCCTTTGACGAAGTCATCACGGGCGTAACGCTTGTGGCCCAGTACCGGATCGCCGATGTAGACCCAGTCTTTGTCGGCGCGCTGCATCACCACGAAGTGCTTGTAGCCGCGGATCTCCAGCAGCACCACCACCGGGATTTTCACCGTGAGCAGGGTGTCTGCGTTAATCCGGTAACCCCGGGCGCGCATGCCGATGCTTTCCAGGTAGCGCTTCATGTCCAGCATGGAGAAGCCCTGGGTGCGTACCAGGTCCTGATCGGCGTTGACCAGCATGCCCTTGATGATGTGGTCTTCATCCACATCCATCCAGTAGGCCTGGCGCAGGATGGTGGCCAGGGCGGCGGCACCGCAGCTGAAATCGGTTTTCTGTTCCACCAGGTTGGCGAACTTGCGTTCACGGATGCTCTCGACCTTCTTGAAGATCACGCCACCGCCGGGCATGGCAGCAATCGCCATTTGCCCTGCCCAAGTCGGGCCGGTGAGCAGTAACAGGAAGGTGAGCGCGATGATCCGCATGATCGAATGGCCTGGAGGACACTGGAATAAAAAGGGGCCTTGTTGCCAAGGCCCCGTTGGATCAGAAGCGCACGCCAGAGGAGATCACAGTGGTGTTGCCTTGCTGATTGCCCACGCCTGCAGAAATGTTGGCGCCCAGGTTGCCCGAAGAGCCATTAAGCGAGTTGTTGGCGCTGGCGTTGTTCACGACAGGCAGGTAGGTGTGGCTGCCCCATGGGCCAGACTGAGTGGCCACGGTGTTCAGGTAGGCGTTGTCCACGCTGGTTTGCGTGGTGTTGCTCGATGCGGCAGCAGCAGCACCCTTGGCCGAGGAAATAGCCAGTTGGTTTTTCTGTTGGTTGAAGTTGCCCGCGGTCGCGTTCACGCCCAGGTTGCCGGAGCTGCCGTTGGCCGAGTTGTTGAGCGAAGCGTTGTTGTGGGTAGCCACTTGCACCGAGATGTTGTTGTGGTTGTCTTGGGTAATGGTACCCAGGGCAAACACGGCATCTGCGTCACCGGCCGCAATGGCGGTCTGGTTGTCTTGTTGGTTGCCATCACCGGCTGCGATGTTGGCCTGGGCGTTGCCGCTGCTGCCGTTCAACGAGTTGTTGGCCGATGCGTTGTTCTGGGTGCCCAGGTTGAGCACGCCGTTGTGGTTGCTCGATTGCGCGTCGGAAACGGCGGCTACCACAGCGGTAGGCTGATGAGTAGGTGGGTTGGCATGTGCGGCGGCAGCCATGATTGCAGCGAGAGCGAACGCCAGTGGTTTAAGAGCCATTGTAGTTTTCATGGTATTTCCCCTTGCTTCTAATTAGTTGGTTAAGTGTTGGTACGGTCCAGCTTCTAGCTCCAATGAATCATTGGATTTGCACATTCAGGGCGTTAGCCATGCGGTTCCCCACCCCGGCACTCTGATTCACCTGTACCACTCCACGGCTGCCGGTGAAGGCCTGGTCGCTTGTGACGACCTGGCGGCTGCCAGTGGTAGAGGTGAACCCTGAGTTTGGTGACAGCGCCACGTTCTGTTGCGACATGACGCTGTCGTCGATGCTTTGCGGGCCAGCATTCACGCTGATCCGCACCGCATTGATCATCTGGTTGTTGGCCCCGGCCGACTGGTTGACGCCCAGTACACCGTTGCCATTGCTGAAAGAGTTGCCCTGGATCGCCACCTTGGCGTTCTGGGAGCGGTCGGCAGGTGCGCCGCCGATGGTCTGGCTGATGGAGCCGCCAGCCTGGGTGTTGGTGCCGGCTGAAATCGCGCGGCTGTTGATTTGCTGCTGCTGATCGCCGGCTGCTTGGTTGATCGAGACGATGCCGTTGTATTGCTTGCCGGAGTTGTCGATCACTGCGCTGTTGTCAGCCATGGCTGCTGAGCTGGCCAGGATCGCGAGGAACAACCAGGAATGGTTCATCTCACTGGCCTCCCATCATGGCGCCGATATTGTTCAAGGGAGCCATGCCGCGGGAGATTGAGCCGTTGATCTGGCCCGAGAGGCTGGAGCCGCCACCATGGCCGGCTGCTGCGCCTGCACCGAGGCCCACGCCGCCGCCGTTGTTGGTCAAGCCGGGAAGGTTGCCGCCAGGCAAAATGGCGCGAGTGATACTGGAGCCGCTGCTGATGTTCGCGTAGTCGTTATCGCTCAGCTCATTGGTGGCACGCAGAATCTGTGGCGCCGCATTGGCATTGACGGTGACGGGGTTGGGATCGACGCCGGCAGTGCGGCCTGCCATGTGGCCCTGGACGGTGCGCTGAATCACGATCACACCGTCGCCTGCCGCGAGCACTGGAAGGCTCACGCTGGTACTCAATACGCAGCTGATCAGCAGAAGGCTCAATGAGCCTGGATTAAGTGTCTTCACGACGGCGTTCCTTATTCTTGGCGCTGACCCTAAACAGCGCTGTCAGGAAGAGAGCAGGAGCTGTGCCGCTTTTTATTTTATGAACGGATTCAAGGCGTTATGAGCGCGACGAGCGCCGCGCAGGCAGGAGGTGTTCCAGAAGTGAGACAGCCGGCACGCGTGCAACCCGCCCGGCAGGTGTCTCAGGGATGAAACAGCGGGCGTCACAAACCCGGCAGTCCGCAGCCGGCTGTCAGCTCAGCCGGTGCAAGTGTTTCAAAAGTGGACAGTTACAGGCGCAGGGTGCCAGGGAGGAGGGCGCAGTCGCCTGGACCGAAGGTCAGCTTTTCGGGGTTTTACGCGGAATGGAATTGAGCACGGGGTTGCCGTCCTGGTTCTGGGTCAGGTAGACCGGCAGCACCTTGGGCAGGGAGGGGACGAGGTTGGACACTTCGTTGATGTTGTAGATACCACCAATGCGAATCGCGCCGGTGCCGGCGTCGGCCAACATCACGGGTTTGCTCAGGTAGCGGTTGATCAGCGGCAACGCGTCGGCCAGGGCCAGGTTGTCGAGGATCAGTTTGCCGTCACGCCAGGCCAGGGCGGTGTCGCCCGGGGCAATCGGCTGGGCCTGGGGGCTGGCGTCACCGTGGCTGTAACTGGCCTGCATCCCGGGGGACAGGCGCAGGCCGCTGTGGACGTCGTCACTGCTCACCAGCACCGAGCCTTGCAGCAGCATGACCCGTACGTGGTCTTCGTATTTCCAGACGTTGAACTGGGTGCCGGTCACCCGAACCTGGCCGTCGCCGGCGTGCACGATAAACGGGTGTTGCGGGTCATGGCTGACCTTGAAAAACGCCTCGCCCTTTTTCAGGATGACCCGGCGCTGGTCCTTGTAATTGCTGTAGACCAGTTCGGTGCCCAGGTTCAGCTCCACCTGGCTGCCATCGTCCAGGGTGACCTGGCGCAGGGTGTTTTCGGCTTCGTAATGTTTGTATGAGCTGGGCAGCCAACCGGCTTCCCAGCCGGTGAAGGCCGCCAGTGGCAACGCCACCAGGCAGATTGCTGCGGCCACCGCGTAATGGTTTAAACGGCTGCGAGGCTTCAACTGCATCACCACAGGCGCCGGCGCACTGCGTGGCAGGTGATCGGCAACGTCCCAGATTTCCAGCATGGCCGCATATTCGAAGGCGTGCAGTGGGTGCGCATCGTGCCACTGCTCGAAGGCCTGGCGCTCGACCGTCGTGCAGTCACCCGCATGCATGCGCATGCACCAGTGCGCAGCGGCATCGGTGATGGCGTCGTATTCGGCTTCTGAAAGGGACTTATCTGTCATTAACTCATCCTGATTTCCCACATTCTAACCTCCACAGCAGGACCGGGAGAACAGCCATCATGGCGAATGAACATCAATTGGAACTAATTCTCGTCTGCAAGGCCCTAAAAATCAGGACAGGTCACATTCTTTCCCTCAATGGAGTACGAAAATGTTGAAGAAAACCTTAGCCGCCCTCGTTGCAACCTCTGCCTTGCTCAGTGCCGGTGCTGCCTTGGCCGACAAGCCCGGTGCGGGCTGGATCACCATCGAAAAAGCCATCGAGACCGCCAAGACCAAGGCCGGTTATATCGAGATCTACAAGATCGAAGCCGACAACGATGGCTACTGGGAAGGGGAAGGGCGCAAGTCTGATGGCATCGTCTATGAGTTCCGCATCGACGGCGCCTCAGGCAACGTGTTGCGGGACCAGAAAGACTGATACGCGGTAAATGAACCTGCGCAGACCCGGTCCGGGCCTGCGCAGGCCTGTGTTTCAGGGCGTTTGGTGCGCCATCGACGGTATCGGATCCAGCTGACGTCCCAGGGTGGTAATCAGCAGGGTCAATGAGTCGGCGTTGTCCATCTGGGTATTGAAACGCCGGGTCAGGTTGGTTTTGAAAATCCCCCTCGCATTGCTCAAGTCCACGCCTCCGGTGGTCTGCAGAATCTGCTCCTTGATGTAGTCGTCGTCGGGATCTGTGCCTACGTCAGGGCCGATCACGCCCATGGCATCCATTGATTTGAACAAGTGCCCGATGGGCGTGCTCACCGAGTAGGAGTTTTCTTGCACGTCTTGCAGCCAGTCCCGCAGGTCGCGACCGGTCTGGGTCTGGACTTCGATCAGGTCGGAAAACGGCGATACCGTATTGAGGTACACAGCGTCGACGGTGTTGCGCACGATGTGGGTCAGTTCGTGGATAAGCGTCGTGGCGCGAGCATGGACCGGTTGGTCGAAGTAGCCGATCAAGTGGCTGTCATACAGCGACGCAGGGGGATCGAAGAAGTTGTCGGAAAGGTAGATGCGTCGGTCGGGGTCGTCGTCGATGGTAAAGGCCCAATGCCGCTCGGGCTCGACGATATGCGCTCCGGAAACGAATCGCGTCGAGTTGAGTGAGTAAAGCGACGGTTCCAGGACCTCGTCCAAGATAGCGGTAACGGTTTCCAGCAGTTTTTTTGCGAGCGCCTCGGGAAACCGCGCGGGCCCCGTATCGCGATCTGCCGGGATACCAAAGAAGCGATTGACGAAGCGATGCACCCGTGTGACGGGCGGGTACTTGGGGTCCAGCAGCTTGAGATTTTGTTGGCAGTTGTGCAGGTAAAACGTTGCCAGGTCCAGTGCGTCGACGATCGCCTGGGCCCTGTGTGGAGAGAGGCGCCGGATATTGGCCATGCCACGGGCTTCGATGTTCATGATCCTGCGGGCTGCTGCCCTGACTTCTCGCTGCTCGAGCATTCTGCTGAGCCCGGGGCCGAAGCGGCGGATGGGCGGACGGGTATCGACCCGCCATTTGCGTCCGGTATCCAGGCGCAAGCGAGGGCCTTTGGACTGTGCACTGAACAGCCGCCAGTGACTGCCCTGTTTTTCGGCGCGATAGACCTTGCCCGCGCAGGGAACGTAATGGTGGTTATTCTCCGATGTGTAGACCCCGGAGGCGCCGGCACTCAATTGTTCCAGGCTGGGTTCGTGCACCTCATAGGCCTGCAGCCGGGTGCGTTCTTGAGCCGTTATGTCGATGCCTGGCCAGGCCGGGGCGGTTTCCGTCGGTTCAGGTGCCGGCTGAGGGTCGTCTGGAGCCACAGGCGCCTGCATCAACTGGCGCAACGAGACCATTTGCCCGACGCCCGCGATAAACGACTCCAACGCTTCACGCCACTGGTGTTGCTGCAAGGCTTCGGCGGAGGCCTTGAACAGCCGGTAGCTCTGCCATATCACGATCGGCACCATCAGTTTGCCGGGCAGTAACCCGAGTGACTGTTGGAGGCCGCCGGTAAACAGCGCTTTGATGGTGTCCCAGGACGACTGGCCGTCGGGCTGATTCTGCTGTTCGAGCATGTGCAACATCAGCGCGGTGTTATCCCGGTACAACTGCTTGAGTGCATTGCCCATGATGGGCGTTGCTGCCAGGGTGATTTCAGACAGTTTCCCTGCGGTGGTGGCCCACAGGTTTTTATAGGTGGCTTGATTGCTGGCCGGCAGATGGCCAATGATCCAGTCCTGCAGCAGGCCGGGTATGTTGAGCCGAAGCAGCAAACTGGCCTCGTTTTCAAACTCCTGGAACGTCTGTTGCGGACCGTACGGCGTATACATCACCAGCGGGTTCTTTCCGGCGGCACTGATCAAGTAGACCCCCAGCGCCTTGACGGCGCGGGCGCCCGCCGTCGCAATCAACTCCAACGGGCGGATACTCGCGGTCGCGCCCTCGACGGTAGCGCGGGCGGTGGCGTCCGGCATATCGAGTATCTGTTCGATCAGGCCCAATCCGGTGACCGAGAGCCGCTCCTGCAGCTTCAGTGCATGGGCATGTTGCAGCAGTTGCCAGGGTAGCTGACGGATAAACCGTTGCTCTCGCTCCCCGGCACCGGGGTTGCCTGGGGTGAGTTTTTCGGTCAGGTAAGCCTGGTTGTCTTGCTTGAGTGTCAAGCGGGCAAGTATCTGACGTATGACCGTGGGCGTCAGGCCAACGGCCGCGGAGTCGACTTCAAAGGTGGCGGCCTGTTGTGTAACGTGATTCAGGGCGTAGTCCACCAGGTTCTGCCGCTGGCCGGCGAGCACCAGCTTGGGGGTGATGTACACGTTTTTCGGGGACACGGCGTAGGCCATCAACAAGCCGGTGAGTTTGTCGTGGGCATACTGCGAGAGGGAGAAAAAATCATGCAGGTAGTCTTTGTCGTCGCTGAGGCTCTGGCGGTATTGCTCAAGGATTTCGATATGGCGCTGTTGCTCCTTGATCGGTGCCATCCCCAGCCAGGCGGGTAACGACTGTTGCGCCATCAGGGTCTGGGCGATCCGTGACGTGTGGTCCAGGTCGGTGGCGGGTAGTGTCTGTTCCAGCGCAGCAAAACGGCTCAACAAGGCACCGCTCGATAAGCTCAGCGCCAGGCAGTGGGCGCGTTGCCCGATGTAATGCTCAATCCACGACTGTTGGCGGTGTTGCGCCACGGCGTCGTTGATCTGCATGAAGCTGCCCAGGGCGTAAGACTGGTGGGGCTTGAACTGGCGGGGGTCGAGGTTCTGCAGAAGCATCATGCGCTGCTCGGGGGCGGCGAGCCGGCGCTTGAGCTCGGTTTGCAGTTGGGCGACGTGGGTGAAGCTTTCAAGGCCCCGTGCCGGGGTCCACAGAATCGCCCGGCCGGAATGGGAAGGGTCCAGGCCGCCACGTTCGGTGAGCACCAGGCAATGCGCCAATGGCACCCTTTGCTTCTGGTTCTGCGGTTCGACGGTCAGCGCGAAGGCGTCTGGAATGAAGCCGTTGAGCCCCTGGCGCCGGCGCCGATCAGGGCGCTGATGATCAAACACGGTATTGATCAGCGCCTCGTCACGGGCGTCGAGGCTGTTGTTCAGGCGCCTGAGCCGGGCCTCTCCCTGAATGGCCACTGACATGGCATGGGCCATGGGCGCCTTGAGGGTTTCCAGGTGCTCACGGGGCATGTTGGCGATGTCGCGGCTGCGAAATTGGGTCAGTGCGGCATCGAGAATGGCGTTGGCCCGGGTGATATCGAGCGTGGTCAGTTTTTTTGCAAGTCCCTTTTCCGGGGCATGGTACAGACCGTAGTCGGGGGGCTGGGGAATAGGTCCCAGGCCACGGGTCAGGCGCCCGATGAAATAGCTGCTGAGGCTTTGGCTTTCCAGGAGCGGTGCCACGGCTGCATCGCTTGCGGTACTGGCGTATCGGTTGACGTAAATACCCTCCGGGTCGAGATCCGGCAGGCGGTGAAGGTTGAACTGCGCGATCAATACTTCCCGGACCTTGCTCGCCAATGCAGGTTGCGCGCGGATCTGCACGGCCAGGGATTGCTCGATACTGGCCATCTGTTTTTGCAGCAGGGCAACGCGTTCGGCGGTGAGCGAGACCGGGCGCGTGGGGTCGGCGAGTACTGAGTGCGGGGTCCAGCGTCCCTCGCTATCCAGGCCCGGAAGTTGGCTGTCAATCATGTAGCGCACGTCCAGTGCATGGTCCACCAGGGCCGATGGTTCTATACCGGCCCGGGTACGACGGTACAGGTCCAGGGCATAACCGAGGTTCTGCTGCTGTTTGGCGATGACCTCTTCGAACAATTGTTCAAACAGGTTGCCTTGCAGTTGTATGCCGGAAAACCGGGGGGCCTTGAAGCCGACAAACAATGCGCGCTCTTGCAGGGACATCAGGTTATAGAGGTTATTGTCATACCCTGGCGCCTTGACCATCGCCTCGAGTGTCTTCATCAGGTCCTCGTAGCTTCCGAGCACCTGCAGGCCCAATCCCGGCGTGTAGAAAAACGTCTTGGCGTTACCGATCATCAAGGTGCTGGCCAATGAAACGGTATTGGCGGGATGTTCCCAGATCAGCACGTTTTCGAAACGCAACGTATGGGTGTTATTCCCGACCAAGGTCTCTTCTGGCTCGTACAGCAGGGCCAGCGCCTGGCTTTGCGAGGCACTGATGATCGACTTTTGGCGCTTGAGCAGTATGTCCAGCCGGGCATTTGCCGCCATGGCCTGTGTGAAAAAGGTCCGGCGAGAGAGACTGGGTGATATTTCGGTGTTCCAGAACGTTACCAGGGCGCTCTGCAGGAACGGAACCAGTTGCCCGGCCGCTTGCTGAATCGCGGTTTCCCAGCGTGGTGCATCTGCCGGGTCCTTTGGGCGCCCGGGATGGAAAAATTCCCGGGTCTGCCCCACAGGCCAGTTTTGCTCGCGGTAAAACAACAACACGGCATCATTGATGTGCAGTGAGTCAAGCCAGCGGGGCGTGTTGCCTTGCACAGGCTGGCGGGCGAAAAAGCTTACATGGGCGGCGCTGGCATCCAGTCCCGGGAACGCGGGTCGACACACCACGTTGAGCAACTGCGACAGCAAGGTGCCCAGCGTGGGGAGCTGTTTTAATTCGGCCAGCATCGCCTGGCGGTTTTTATCCTGATAGGCGTTGAGGGTTTTTTCCTGTTCCTCAAAAACCCCCCCAAGGATGGCTTCGGTGGTCAGTACGGGGGTGTTGTCCGCTGCCCGTATGGCCTGTTGTTGCAAAGGTAGGAAACGCAGGAGTAGCGCGGCCTGCGCCGGATTTTTCAAACGTTCGCTCAACGCCGCCAGGGCTTGCGCGCGGTTATCGAATTTTTCCAGGCCGCCGTAGGGGGTGTAGAGGAACGCGTGAGGGTAAACGGCGTTGGAACTCATCATGAAGCTGCCGGCCAGTTCGGCGGCGTTGGGTGTGTTTTTGTCGAGCCAGAGGCGTTGCGCAATCATCGGCGGCGACTGCTGGCGACGCGCGGTGTCGGTGGCGAAAAACACCTTGCCGAGAAACTCGTGGTCCTTGCGGTCGAGGCCCAGGCGGCGTTCACGCTCCAAAACGTTCCAGCCATCGCGCAGGGCTTCCGGGAAAAAATAGGGTAGGGAGCTGTGGCTCATGTACCTGATCCTTGGACAAAGTGAGGGCGTCGACCCTACGCACCCGCGAGCGCCCAAGGCGCTAGATATGTCTGGCGTTCCCTGTCGACAGCCATGGGGCAAACCCTGTCTAATCGTCAGACCGATTCTTTGTACGCTGTTGCCCTTTCCAATAATTAAACGGGAGCTTCAGATGTCTGCATCGCCCTTGGATGTCGAGTCTTCATCAGAGCGACTCACTTACGCCCAATTGACCGACCTGCTGCGCCAGGTCTTCGTGCGCCACGGCACATCGGCCGACGTGGCCCGGGTGCTTGCCGAGAACTGCGCCAGCGCCGAACGTGATGGCGCCCACAGCCACGGCGTGTTTCGCATTCCCGGTTATGTTTCCACCCTGGCCAGTGGCTGGGTCAACGGCAAGGCCGTGCCGGTGGTAGAGGACGTCGCCAGTGGTTTCATTCGCGTCGATGCCGCCAATGGCTTCGCCCAGCCCGCGCTGCAAGCCGCCCGCCCGCTGTTGGTGGAGAAGGCCCGAAGCGCCGGGATCGCCTTGCTGGCGATTCACAATTCCCATCACTTCGCGGCCCTTTGGCCGGATGTCGAGCCCTTCGCCGAAGAAGGCCTGGTTGCCTTGAGCGTGGTCAACAGCATGACCTGCGTAGTGCCCCACGGGGCAGACCGGCCGCTGTTCGGCACCAACCCCATTGCCTTCGCGGCGCCCCGTGCCGATGGCTTGCCGATCGTCTTTGACCTGGCCACCAGCGCCATCGCCCACGGCGACGTCCAGATTGCCGCGCGCAAAGGCGAACGCCTGCCGCCGGGCATCGGCGTGGACAGCCTCGGCCAGCCGACCCAGGACCCCAAGGCAATTCTCGAAGGCGGCGCGCTGCTGCCGTTTGGCGGGCACAAGGGCTCGGCGTTGTCGATGATGGTCGAGTTGCTGGCAGCGGCCCTCACGGGCGGTAATTTCTCGTTTGAGTTCAACTGGTCCGATCACCCGGGTGCCCGCACGCCATGGACCGGCCAGTTGCTGATCGTGATCGACCCGAGCAAGACCGCCGGGCAGAGCTTCGCCGAGCGCAGCCAGGAGCTGGTGCGGCAGATGCATGCGGCAGGGTTACGGCGTTTGCCGGGGGATCGGCGTCATCGCACACGGGCGAAGGCCCTGGCAGACGGGATTGAGCTGGATACGCAGGAATTGAAGCGGTTGCGGGTGCTGGCACAGGTGTGAAGCGCGCTGCGCCCGGGGAGGGCGCAGGCGTTTTGTCAGGTCAGTTGCGGCGACCCAGCAACAGGCCGACCACCAGGCCAAACCCGGCGGAAATCGCCACGGTCTGCCATGGATGGCCACCAATGTACGTCTCGGTGGCGTCTACCACCGGCTTGCTGCGCTCGCGCACATTGGACACTGAGTCCAGGGCCTGCTTGAGCTTGATAGCGACCTGTTCGCGCAGGGTTTCACCTTCTTCTCCCACCAGTGACGCACTGCTTTTGAGCAGCTTGTCCGATTCTTCGATCAGCGCGGTCAGCTCACTGAACGCTTGATCCTTGATTTGCTCTTCGACGGCTTGGGCGGCAGATTTGCGGGCCATTGGGTTAACTCCTTGCAGGTGAATGTGGCAATAAATGCGCTCGATGAAGAATGGAGTGTTTGAAGCTGGCAAAAGTTGCAGGTTTTTTTCCTGAGGTCAGCTTAGGTGAAATCCAGGCCAAGAAAATTCGACCTACAGTGTAAGATGTCACCTATTTGTGCAGCAGGTAATTCAACATGAGCTTCAATCTGGCCAACAAGCCCCTCGCCGAGCGCGCCGCGCTGGAAGATGAAAAGTCCCGTCTCTATGACCTGTGGCAAAGCAACCTGGGCAAGGCCAAGGGCGAAGCCGCCCGCCTGTTTGGCGAACGTGCCAAGCGCAAGGGCAAATGGGCCGAATGGGTGCGTGCGGAACTGGACGGCATGTCGCCGCCGGAGTTTTCCAACATGGTGCGCAGTGAAGTCAATCGGTTGATGGCGGCGAAGTAAAACACGCCTCAATCGCCTCACGCACCAGGCGCTGCAAGGGATCGAGCTGTGCCTGGGTGCGCCAGCCCAGCTCCACCGGGTAGCGCGGCAAGGTCAGCGGGCAGGGCAGCACCGTCAGCTCGGTCATGCGTGCGATGGCCTGGGCCGCGTGACCGGGGATGGTCGCCACCGCCTGGCTGCCCTTGAGCAGAAACGGTAGCGCGGCAAAATGGGTGGTGGAAGCGCCCACGTGCCGGCTCAAGCCCTGCGCGGCCAGGCCCTCGTCGGTAATCCCGATAAATCCCCCAGACGATACCAACACATGTTCACGCCTCACGAACTCGTCGAGGTCGATGGCCTGTTGTCCCGGCGCCAGGCTGGCGGGGTCCACCAGGCACGCATAATGGCCTTCCCCGAGTACCTGGCGGCTCAGCCGGCGCTCGGCAAAACCGCCGGCGGTGATCGCCAGGTCCAGGCTGCGGTCGAGCAGGGCACCGGCGACGATCTGGCTGTGGGTCTGGCGGAAAATCAGCCGCAGCTTCGGCGCCCGCCGGGCGATCTCATCGATCAGCCGGCGGCCGTAGGCAATTTCGAAATCATCCGACAACCCCAACACCACCGAACGGCCCTGATAATGGCTGCCCTGCGGGTCGACCATGGCCAGGCTCTGGCGGCAACGGTCGAGTGCTTCGCTGATCACCGGTTTCAACTGGTTGGCCCGCAAGGTCGGCGCCAGGCCCCGGCCGGTGCGCACGAACAATTGATCGCCATACACATCGCGCAAGCGGCGCAGTGCGGCACTGATGGCCGACTGCGTGACCCCAAGGCGCAGGGCGGCGCGGCTGGCGCTGGATTCGTCGTGCAAGGCTTCGAAGGTTTTCAGCAGGTTGAGGTCGACGTTGGCGATATTCATCGGGTTCATAGTGCGTGGCTGGATATGTCCCGAATGTATAACGCCCCTACACCAGCTGCAATTTTCTCTTGGCCACCCACAGCGCACTGATACTCAGCGCGGCTGCCGCAATCAGGTAAAAGCTCGGCGCCAGTTGCGAGCCGGTCAGCGCGATCAGCCCGGTTGCGATCACGGGGGCAAAGCCACCGAAAATGGTCACGGCCAGGTTGTAGCTCAGCGACATGCCGGTCACCCGGGTGCGCACAGGAAACACATCGGCCATGAGGGATGCCAGCGGTGCGAAGTAGACCGCCTTGATCAAGGCCATCATGGACACCACCAGCAACAACGAGGTTGCGCTGGGTACTGTGTTGAGCCAGACGAATGCCGGAAAGATCGCGAGGATGTAGACGGCCGAGGCCCAGAGCATGATTTTGATCCGGCTGACATAACCGGTGATGAACCCGACCACCGGCGTGACCACGGTCAGGATGAGCCCACCTGACAGCGTGGCCAAAAAGCCTGTGGACTGGGGAATGTTCAAGGTGGTCGCGGCATAGGACGGCATGTACTTGATCATGAAGTTGGACGCCGTGGACACGATCAGCACGCCCATGGCCACCAGCAACAAGGTCTTCTGCGAGAACAGCACCTCCCGCAGCGGCCGGGAGCCCGCTTCACTTTCCTTGAAGTCGGGGGACTCATCCACCGTGCGGCGGATGTACAGGCCCACCGGGCCGAGGATCAAGCCAAAGAAAAACGGCACGCGCCAACCCCAGTCGAACATCTGCTGGTCGTTCAGGCTGGTGGTCAAAAAGTAGCCGAACAACGAGGCGATGACCACGCCAAACCCCTGGCTAGCAAACTGCAGGCTCGCGACAAAGTTGCGGGTCTTTTGCGGGGCATGTTCCATCATGAAGGCGGTGGAGCTGCCGAACTCACCGCCTGCCGAGAAGCCCTGGAGCAGACGGGCCAGCAGAATGCCAATCGGCGCGATAATCCCGATGGCGGCATAGCCGGGCATGACCGCGATCATCGCCGTGCCGATCAGCATCAGCATGATCGACAGCGTCAACGCTTTCTTGCGGCCCTGCCGGTCGGCATAGGAACCCAGCACGGCGGCGCCCAACGGACGGATCAGAAACGACAGCCCGAAGGTCGCAAAGGCCAGAAACAGCGAGACCGCCGGGTCTGCGGCCGGGAAAAATACCTTGCTGATGGTCAGCGCAAAATAGGCGTACACCGACAGGTCAAACCATTCAAGCGTGTTACCGATCAAGGCGGCGCCCACGGGCTTCCAGAGGGGCGTCGCAGTTGCGACCGCGGGTGAAACGGTGGGGGACGATAACGCTGTCATGCTTGACGCTCCTGATTTTATAAGGGGGTGAGCGGCAGATAAAAAGGGTCGGGCTGACCCCGATTTTTTATTGTGGTTGGGGGGGCGTGAGGTGACCCAGGTCCCAGAACAGCGAGGTCATGATTTGCAGCCCCTCAAGGGCTACCGAGCCCAACAGGTGTTCATCCGGAGCATGCTGTGAACAGCCGGGGTAGGAGTGCGGTATCCACAACGTAGGCAGGCCCAATATGTCTGCGAAAATATCGTTGGGCAGGGTGCCCGCAAGGTTCGGTAACACGGCGACAGGCCGGTGGGTGGCGTCGGCAATCGACTGTCTGGCGAAGTGCACCCACGGGTTGTCAGGGTCCAGCCGGCTGGCAGGTGTACAACGATCCATCACGATATTGACCTGTTGAAAGCCCTCGGCATCCAGGTGCTGGCGCAGCAGCTGCTCCAAGTGTTGCCAGTCGGTGCCTACCACGAAGCGCAACTGGCAATGAGCGGTGGCGCCGGGTGGAATGGCATTCACCGGTTTGGATGGATTACCGGCGGTAAACGCCAGCACCTCCAGGGTGTTCCAGCCGAACAGTCGCTCACCCAAGGTCAAGCCGGGCTCGCCCCATTGCACATCCAACGGACGGCCCAGCGAATGCTGATCAATGCCCAGTTCACGGATGGCTTCGCGCACCGACTCGGGGATGGCGCCCGGCACCAGCGTTCGGCAGCGAATACGACCGTTCTGGTCCACCAGACTGGCCAATGCATTGGCCAGCACCACGGCGGGGTTGGACATCACGCCGCCCCAGTTCCCCGAGTGCAGGCCCTTGTCCCGCGCCTTGACGCTCAGGGAAAACAGCGCGGAACCCCTCGAACCGAGAAATATCGTCGGGCGGCTGTCGTTCAAGCGCGGGCCGTCGGAGGCGATGAACACATCGGCTTGCAACAACGCCTGGTGCGTCGTGCACACCTCGCGCAGCCCGGGAGAGCCGCATTCCTCACCGGTTTCAAACAGCACTTTGACGTTGAAGCCCAAGCGTCCGTCCCGTTGTTTGATGACGTGTTCGAGGGCCGTCAGGTTGATGCTGTGCTGGCCTTTGTTATCCGCGGTCCCACGGCCGTACCAACGATCGCCTTCGACGGTCAGCGTCCAAGGGTTGAGGCCCTCGCGCCATTGCTCGTCATAACCGAGTACCACGTCGCCATGCCCGTACGTCAGTACTGTCGGCAGGTCGTCCGCTTCATGACGTGATGCGAACAGCAAAGGCCCGGCGCCGGACGGGTTATCGAGCAGTTGGCATTCAAAACCCATACCTGCCAGCGCAGGCTGTATTTCCTGTTGCAGATACCGCGTCAGTTCGTGGGCTTGGCCGGGATTCTGGCTTTCGCTGCGAATGGCAATCCGTCGGCGCAGATCGGCTTCAAAATGGCCGTCGTCCAGGTACTGGCGAACATTCGCGAGCGCTTGTTGCTTGGACATGACAGTTCCGGTGTGTGCTTGGGTTCAATCCAATATAGAAGTCACGTATCGCTCTGTATATTGCTGTTTTTTGACGTTTGACTTCTAATAAATAGATGCCTTGCTAAAGGAACCAAACCGTGGACTATCGCTATTTTCTGGCCGTGATCGACTCGGGGTCGCTTGCTGCTGCCGGTGAACGCTTGCATATCGCGCCCAGCGCCGTCAGTCGCCAGATCTCCCTGTTGGAAGAAAGTATCGGGGTGCCGTTGTTCGAGCGACGGCCACGGGGCATGCAGCCGACGGCTGCCGGCAGCGCCTTGGCTGATCATGCACGACGTGCCTCGCTGGAGGAGCAAAGCCTGCTGTCGGAGTTGCGGGCGGGGGATTACCCAGGCGCGAAAGTGGTTCGGCTGGTGTCAACCGAGGGGCTTTCCCGTTACTTCCTGCCTCAGGTACTGATCCGGCATTACCAGCAACATCCGGCGTTCCAGTATGTGCTGGAGGTGATGTCGCCTCACGAATGTGCGGATAAAGTGAGGCGCGGCGAGGCGGATGTGGGGCTGGTCTTCAGTACCGAGCCTATCGACGGTGTCGAGGTTCTGCATTCAAGCCGCTCGGCGATCCGCGCCGTGATGCGTGTGGGGCATCCATTGGCGACGCTCAAGCAGGTGCCCCTTCGATCACTCTCACATTACCCATTGGCGCTGACGCCAAAGGGCTCCACTCAACGGCAGTTGTTTGACCTCGTTTGCCAGATGGAAGGGCTGTCATTCAATCACGTCATGACGTGCAACTATTCGGGCGCCATCCATGAATTTGTTCGCAACACGGACACCATTGCGTTTGGCGGGGCGATCAGTCATCGGGCGAATGGAAGCGATGATTTGATATCGGTTGCGCTGTCGAACCCACAATTTTCAGACCGCACAATCCAGGTGCTGACGATGCCCAAACGCGCATTGCCGGCGGCGCTTGAGCTTTTTATCGAAACCCTTATCGGATCCCTGAAAGACGTTAACTGATGGGAGTGGATATTTATTTGGCTCATATCAGTTAGCAGTGAAGTGGGCTTTATTCATGAATGCTCCTGACTGGAGAATGGGTAACCCCATTGATTCGGAGTGATCGTGATGCCCATTTCTACCGTGGCTGCGCTGCAAATCGGTTCCCTGCCGGGTGGCAAGGCCGAGACCCTGGAACAGATCCTGTCTTACGAGGACGAAATCCTGCGCAGCGGTGCGCAACTGGTGGTAATGCCTGAAGCCTTGCTCGGGGGATATCCCAAGGGTGAAGGCTTTGGCACACAGCTGGGTTATCGCCTGCCGGAAGGCCGCGAGGCCTTTGCCCGTTATTTTGCCAATGCGATTGATGTGCCGGGGGCGGAGACCGAGGCGTTGGCCGGGTTGTCCGCGCGTACCGGGGCGAGTTTGGTGCTGGGTGTGATTGAGCGCAGTGGCAGCACCCTGTATTGCACTGTGTTGTATATCGAGCCGGTGGGCGGGTTGGTGGCCAAGCATCGCAAGTTGATGCCTACCGGGACCGAGCGGCTGATTTGGGGCAAGGGCGACGGCTCGACATTGCCGGTGGTTGATACGGCGGTGGGGCGCATTGGTGGCGCGGTGTGCTGGGAGAACATGATGCCGTTGTTGCGTACGGCGATGTACGCCAAGGGCGTGGAGGTGTGGTGTGCGCCGACGGTGGACGAGCGGGAGATGTGGCAGGTGAGCATGCGGCATGTTGCGCATGAGGGGCGGTGTTTTGTGGTGAGTGCGTGTCAGGTGCAGGCGTCGCCCCAGGCGTTGGGCGTGGAGGTGGCGAACTGGCCTGGGGATCGGCCGTTGATTGCCGGTGGCAGCGTGATCGTCGGGCCCATGGGGGACATTCTTGCGGGGCCGTTGCTGGATGGGGCGGGGTTGCTGGTGGCGCGGATTGATACCGATGATCTGGTGCGGGCGCGGTATGACTATGATGTGGTTGGGCATTATGCCCGGCCTGACATTTTTGAGTTGATCGTGGATGAGCGGGGTAAGCCGGGGGTGCGGTTTATTGCTGACTGAGTACATATCCGTTATTTAGGTAACGGCCGCCTATGGTTCCGCTCTTACAGCGGGTCACTTTGGAAAAGCCCCAAAGTAACCAAAGGGCTCTGCCCCGCCTGTCGGCACCTCGCCTAGGCTCGGTGTTCCCTCACTCCGGCGATGCTCCGCGGGCCGCCGCGATGGGCCATCCTTGGCCCAGCGCGGCTAAACCGGCGTCCTGCCGGTTTACCCGCTCCGCACCACCTGCGTTCGGCCTCGGGCTTATTGGGGCAGTCAGAGCCAGATCAAAATCAAAATCTACAGCACAGCGGCCTACAGGCCGGCTTGAGTGGTAGAAGCCACAGCAAAAGCCAAAGCGAAAGCAGAGCTGCTTTTCTGTAGGAGCCGGCTTTCCGGCGATGGCATCACCTCGGTGTGTCTGATGTACCGAGTTGTCTGCATCGCAGGCAAGCCAGCTCCTACAGTTGGACCGTGCCCGCTTTAGATTTTGATTTTGCTTTTGCTTCACACCACTCAAGCCGGCCTGTAGGCCGCTGTGCTGTTGATCTGCTTTTGATCTTGATCTTGGGCGCCCCGTTAAACCACGCTGGCCGAACGCAGGTAGTACGGAGCGGGTAAACCGGCAGGACGCCGGTTTAGCCGCGACGGGGCAGGGACGCCCCGTCGCGGCGGCCCGCGGAGTAGTACCGGAGTGAGGGCACACCGAGCCTGAGCGAGGTGCCGAGTGGTGGGGCAAGAGCCTTTTGGTTACTTTTGGGCTCTTTTTGTACGGACCGGACACATGGTGGACACATGTACGGGGACATGGTTGACACATTATGAACCGTAATCAGGCTGCTTCACGTCGATCGTTCGCAAAAAGTGATGGCAGAAATAGACATCAAACAGCCCGTCACTTTCAGTGTTCGGACGTAGTGCAACGTGATGTCCAGCCAGGCCTTTGGCGATCCTGAAGTAGCGCTTCTGAAACTTAAATCGACTGTGATAAACCTTGGCCTTTAAATCGTCCGGCCCGTACTCAAACTCCAAAAGCGTCTCCGGATAAGCCCAGGGGCTTTC